>JAAYCW010000201.1 GCA_012729575.1 Actinomycetota bacterium
GCGCCGTCATTGATTCATGAGAGATAGCATCTGCTGGGCGTTTCTCGGCGCGTAGTCGGCGAAGCAATTGTTGAACATAAGGTAGGTGGTGGAGGCCTGGTTCTGGAGATGGCGCACCGGCTCGATCCACTCGGCCAACTCGTCAGGCGCGTATAGGTACTTGAAGCGCTGCGCGGCCGAACCTACCCGGGCGTTCCAGGTTGTGGCGTTGCGGCCGTGAAAGCGTACGTAGGCCGCATCGGCCGTCACTGCGGCGAGCGGCGGGAGGACGGTGGGCCCGTCCAGTCGCGGTTCATCGACGCACACGTATGCTGCTCCGAGTGACGACAGAAGGTCCAGAGTGGACTCCAAGCGCTGCGGCTGCACCCAGGAAGCGTGCCTGAATTCAACGGCCACCTTGTCGGGAGCAAGCAAGGCCGTGCTATAGGCGAGGTAGTCCCGATTAGCTTCGTTCGCGGCGAAGTAGGGCGGGAACTGCATCAGTATGAGGCCCAACTTGCTCTCCTCACGCAGGGGTTCTAGTGCCTTATTGAAGAGCGAGAATGCCTCCTCGCGGAGGGTCGGTGGGGGACGGAGTATCCGGCGGAGGCGATCGATCTTCAGGTCGTACCCTTCACGAAGCTGAGCAGGGAGGCGGTCCGCCGGGACTCCATGGCGGGTGAGCATACCGAAGGCCTTCACATGAAAGACAAATCCTGGTGGAGTGCGCTCCGCCCAAAGCCTCGCGGTGGACGGTGTGGGTATGGCGTAGAAGCTGGAGTCCACCTCCACCGTGTCAAAATGGGAGGCGTAGTACCGGAGCCGATCAGCTGCGCTATGGACGCCCTTGGGATACCAGGCCCGAATCATCGTCGGGTCGGTCCAGGAACACGTACCAACTCGGGCTGGTCCTCCGACCGGCGCGCTCATCGGGTCGCTGGCCGTGTGGTCGTGATGTGCCGGTTCATAGACTAAGGATATACTGGACCGACCATGGACACATCCACGGCTAAGAAGCCCACACTCCTCCTCAGTCGCCGTATCCCTGAGCCTGGCTTCTCCTTAGTGCGCGAGGAGTTCACCGTAATCGGAGGTGAAGAGGATAGACCCATGGGCCGCGCCGAGTTATTGCGGGGGGTCGAAGGTGTGGATGTCCTGCTCTGCCTGCTCACCGAGCCTGTGGACGGCGCGGTCATGGACGCGTCCGGGGGCAGTCTTCGCGTCATCTCCAACATGGCTGTCGGCTATGACAACATCGACGTTCAGGCGGCTACGGAGAGGGGCATCCTGGTCACGAACACCCCAGGAGTGCTCACTGATGCCACCGCCGACCTTGCTTGGGCTCTGATTCTGAGTGTGGCCCGGCGCGTAGTCGAGGGCGATCATCTCGTCAGACAAGGGCGTTTTGGGCGATGGAGTCCATTCCTGCTTCTGGGCCATGCCGTCGCGGGAGCCACTTTGGGGATCGTGGGGATGGGGCGCATCGGGCAGGCTGTGGCTCGTAGGTCTCTAGGTTGGGACATGCGGGTCTTGTACACAAGGAAGAGCGGGCCTTTGGCCCAGGAGCAAGTGCCTGCAGGTGCGTGCTGGGAGTATCGGGACGAGTTGGACGGTTTGCTCTCCGAGGCGGACATCGTCAGTCTGCACGTTCCTCTGGATTCCACGACGCGACATCTGATGGGGTCGCGAGAGCTAGGGCTGATGCGGCCGGGGTCTTACCTCGTCAACACATCACGAGGGCCCGTGGTGGATGAGGATGCTCTCGTGCAATCGCTGCAGAGCGGGCATCTGGGCGGGGCCGGCTTGGATGTCTACGAGGCCGAGCCCGGGCTCGCGGCCGGTCTGACGGATCTCGAGAACGTCGTGCTGCTGCCCCACCTAGGCAGTGCCACGGTCGAGACAAGGGGAATGATGTCGGAGTTGGCCGTGCGTAACGCCAGCGCTGCGGTGAGAGGGGAACCGGTCAACGTAGTCAACCCCGAAGTTCTTTCGCGTATGATGTCCGCGTGAGCGATGGCGACAGGAGATCGGGCTTCATGGCAGACGGGCGGCCGACGAGTGGCGAGGCGGAGGGTGACGCACCAAGGATGCGCCGTCGTCCGGTCGCCGCGCTGTTGCTCGTCGTTCTCGCGCTTGTGTTATGTGTTGGGTCGGGGCCGGCCTGCGATTCCGGTGGTGAAGAGGGCATTGTCGGGGGGGCCAGCTCGACCACCGGGCGGGGGGACACCGAGTCGGGCGACATCAAGGGATCCGTCGGCGATGAGATCAAGGTTGGCGACGCGGTCATCACCGTTCGCGCCCTGGACGCCACCTTCCAACCGGCTGTCCCCGAGCGGCGCCTGAGTGAGAGGATCCCGACTGGACTGGGCTCAGGTGAGTCTTTCTACCAGGCCTACGTGCGCGTGCAGAACACCGGGCTGACCCCGATAAGAGCGGACGCCGGCGATTTCGCATGTGTTGTCGGCGAATCTGTGGTCGAGATCGAGCCGGCCCGATCGGGTCCGCCTGCCCGTAGCCTGCTGAAGAACGCTTCTCTGGATCTGGTTCTGACATTCCAGGCGCAGGCCGGTTTCGAACCGATGCTGATCTACCGCCCCCCCTGGTACAAGGGCGTAATCACCGTGAGTCCCGAGGTCGAGGGAGCAACGACGACCGGCTGAGGAGAGGCTCCTCGGCGCACCGACGAAGAGGACTCCAGGCTCGGATCAGCGCCAGGCGACCGCCCTCACAGGAGCTCCGTCGGCGTCGATGACGTTGAGGGGCAAGAAGGCGCAGGTGACAGGTCCTGGCCCGAGTTGGTCCAACCCTTGGAGATTCTCCGCGAGAAGTATCCCCTGTCTTAACAGGAGTCGGTGGACGGGATAAGGGTCGGCATCCAGACCGGGTCCGTCTGTTCCGACGAGACCGGCGCCGGAATCGAGCAACAACTGGGCCCCCTCAGTAGAGAGCAGCGCGCCCTCAGTCCACAGCAGAACCATGCCACCGGGCTCGGGGGGCGATGACCGGAGTTCTTCGGCCAGGGCCACCACGTCGATCATGGGTGCTGCGTCTTTCGCGGGAGCGTGGGTCTCCCCTCTCGCCGCGTCAGCTGCGGAGGCTCCGATGGCTTCGGCCCCGAACTCAGGACGGCAGTCGATGATCACACCGGGTCCGAGGAAACGGCTGACAGGATATTGATCCAGAGTCGGTCCGTCGGGGAAGAGGTGGCGTGGTGCGTCAAGATGGGTCCCGGCATGCGACCCCAAGGATATGCGGGACACCTGGTATCCGTCGACCTCGTGAGTCCGGGCCGGCAGGATTCTCACCAAAGGGTCTCCGGAGACCCCGGGCATGCCCGGACGAAGGGGCAGGCTGAGGTCGACTATGTGCATGCGGAGCAGATCATCCAACTTCAGTAGGATGTCGGGAGTCCCGTCGCCTCCCGCACTCTATGCATCACCTGCTGAGCGACGGCCCGGGCTCGCATACCGCCGTCTTTGAGGACATCCATCACGTAGTCCGTGTCCTTCTCGAGTTCGTGTCGGCGTTGCCGGAACGGAGCGAAGTACTCCTCGACCAGTTGGAGAAGCCGCTTCTTGACTTCTCCATACCCCATCCCTCCTGCTTCGTAGCGGGACTCCCATTCAGCCTTCTCCTCCGCAGAGGCAAGCAGACTTAAGAGAAGGAAGGGCGTGGACTGGTGAGGGTCCTTCGGAGCCTCGACGGGGGCCGAGTCGGTGACGATGGACATGACCCTCTTCTTGAGGGCGTTACCCTCCTCGAATATCCCGATCTCGTTACCGTAGCTCTTGGACATCTTGCGTCCGTCGACGCCGGGGACGACCGCCGTCGATTCAAGGATATAGGGCTTCGGAATGACGAAGACCTCACCGAACTGCTGATTGAACTTGCCGGCGATATCCCGGGTCATCTCCAGATGCTGTTTTTGATCCTGCCCCACGGGGACCAATTCGGAGAGGTAGATGAGAATATCGGCTGCCTGCAGTACCGGGTAGGCGAACAGACCGTGGTTGGGTGTCAGCCCCTGGGCGACCTTGTCCTTGTAGCTGACGGCGCGCTCGAGCAACCCCATGGGGGTCACGCAGGAGAGGATCCAGGTGAGCTCGGTGACTTCCGGGACGTCCTGCTGAGCGAAGAGGGCAGCCTGCTTGGGATCGAGGCCGAGAGCGAGAAGGTCTAGAGCCACCCCCATCGTGTATTCACGCAACAGCGCCGGTTCCTGGACCGCTGTGAGGGCGTGATAACTTGCTATGAAGTAGAAGGGCTCATTCCCCTTCTGGAGGGTGATGTACTGGCGCAGAGCGCCGAAGTAGTTGCCCAGGTGGGGTCTGCCCGAGGGCTGTATGCCGGAGAGTATGCGCATGATGATCCTAAGTGCCTGTCGGGGTCGGGGCGGCTCTTAGTGTAGCGGAGGCACCGCCGGGCCGCCACCGCGAGCAGAAAAGTCACGTTTCACGCGCCGAGCGTTATGACGCGCTTTTTGATATACATATATCAGTATGGAGTATGCTCACAAGGGAGAAGGCGTTTCGAGGGCTCGTCCTGAGCCGAGGAGGGGTGTCGTGAGGGAATTGGACGTTGCTCGGCTGACCGAGGTGGTGGCGAAACTCGCGGTGGATGCGTGCAACTACCTGGGCGACGACGTCGTGGCTTTCTTCGAGCAGGCGATAGCTCGAGAAGAGTCCGAGACCGGCAGGGATGTCCTTGCCCAGCTACTCGAAAACGCTGATCTAGCCAAGGATTCAGGGCGGCCTCTTTGCCAGGATACGGGTCTGGCCGTGGTGTTCTTGGAGATAGGCCAAGATGTCCACCTGGTAGGCGGAGATCTGGAAGCAGCGGTCAACGAAGGGGTACGGGTGGGCTACGTAGAAGGTTATCTGCGCAAGTCCGCAGTGGCCGATCCGATCGGAGAGCGCAAGAACACGGCCGATAACACACCGGCCATGCTGCATACCCGCATCGTCCCCGGGGACAAAGTGCGGGTGGTGGTGGCCCCAAAGGGGGGCGGCGCTGAGAACATGAGCGCTATCGGCATGCTGAAGCCTGCCCAGGGCAGACAGGGCGCAATCGATTTCGTCGTCGACACGGTGAGCAAGGCGGGGCCCAACCCGTGTCCACCGATAATCGTCGGCGTCGGACTCGGAGGGACCTTCGAGAAGGCTGCCTATATGGCCAAGCACGCCCTGCTGCGCGAGGTGGGCTCTACCAACCCTGAACCTCGCTTGGCTGAACTGGAGGATGAGTTGGAGGAGCGCTGCAACGCTTTGGGTATCGGCCCCGCCGGCCTAGGCGGAACGGTCACCGTGATTGACGTGTTCGTCGAAGAACTCCCGGCGCACATAGCCAGCATGCCGGTAGCGGTGAACATCCAGTGTCACTCCGCCCGACACAAGGAGGCAGTGCTCTGATGGAACGAGTCATCACTACTCCGCTCACCGACGAGTTGGTAGCAGGCCTGCACGCGGGCGACCGGCTGCTCATCACCGGGAAGATATATACAGGCCGCGACGCCGCACACAAGCGGCTGGTCGAGCTCATCGACAAGGGCGAGCCTCTACCCATAGATCTCAGGGGGCAGGTCATCTACTTCGTAGGCCCTACACCCCCCAAGCCGGGCGAGGTGATCGGCTCTGCCGGTCCTACCACCTCCGGTCGGATGGACGCCTATTCACCGAAGTTGACCGCTCTCGGACTCAAAGGCATGATCGGGAAAGGATCGCGGAATGAGGCCGTCAAGGAAGCCCTCAAACGCGACAAGGCAGTCTATCTGGCGGCGACGGGCGGGGCCGGTGCTCTGCTCGCTCAGCGCATCGTCTCAGCCCGGGTGGTCGCCTACGAAGATCTTGGCCCTGAGGCCATCAGGGAGCTGGAGGTGAAGGAGTTCCCGGTTGTGGTCATCAATGACATGTACGGAGGCGACCTTTATGTGGAAGGGCGTCGGAAGTATGAAAGGAAGGGGGATTCTTGAGCGCAAAACCTCGTGAGACGGCCAATGTGGGGGCCGGGCTCTGGAAGGCGACAGGCATGTGGGCCTGGCTGCTTTTCAGAATCAGCGGCCTGATCCTAGTTCTCTATCTGGGCGCCCATATCATCGTCACTTCGATGGGGCAGTTCGACAAGTTCGATGGTCTGATGGAGTTCTTCGACAAGCCGGTCATGGTTCTTCTCGATCTTGCCCTCGTGGTGGCCGTTCTCTATCACGCGCTTAACGGGGTGCGGATCATCCTCATGGATTTCGGTGTCGGGATACAACGGCACAAGGTCGTCTTCTGGAGCGCCATGGCTGTGGTGGTCATCTGTTTCGCAATCTTCGCTTGGGTGGCCTTCACCTACATCATCACCGGTGAGGGGGTGACGAGTTGAGAGCTGAAGTCATCTCCACCCATAGAGGAGGCGTGTGGTCCTGGTTGTTCCAGCGGATCACGGCTGTCCTTCTAATCGTGTGCCTGGCGATCCATCTGATCTTCACGCACATACTGAACATCGGTGAACTCGATTCGGCTAATGTCGCCGCTCGCTTGGCCAATGCCGGCCTGACCGCGGTCGACATCATCTTGTTGGCGGCCGGAATCTACCATGCGCTGAACGGTCTGCGGATGGTGCTCATGGATTACTGGTTCACCTCTCGCACACGGGCCCTAACTCTGACCATCGTCCTCTGGGTGGTGGGTCTTGCGTTCATGGGCTATGGGACCTGGGCTCTCTGGCCCTGGATCAGTTAGGTAAGGTGAGGCAGATATGATCCACCATGATGTTATCGTCGTCGGCGGGGGCCTGTCCGGTTTGAGAGCTGCGATCGAAGCGAAAAGGGCCGGCGTCGACGTAGCCATCTTGTCTCAGGTCCATCCCGGACGGAGTCACTCCGGCCAGGCTCAGGGCGGCATCAACGCGGCGCTGGGCAATCATCCCGACGGTCGCGACGACAATAGGGAGAAGCATGCCTTCGACACAGTGAAGGGCGGCGACTTCTTGGTCGACCAGGATTGCGCCGTGCAGATGGCCGAGGATGCTCCCCGGGTCATCTATGAGATGGACCACTGGGGTTGCCCGTTCAGCCGGTTTGAGGATGGCACCATCGCCCAGCGGCCGTTCGGCGGTGCCGGTTTTCCGCGCTGCTGCTATGGGGCCGACAAGACCGGCCATTATCTGCTCCACACCTTGGTCGAGCAGGCCTACAGACTGCAGGTCAAGATGTATGTAGAGCAGTATGTCGCCAGCCTCATCGTGCACGAAGGTGTTTGTCAGGGTGTGGTGGCTTACGACATGATCCGGGGCGGATTTGAGGCATTCACCGCTAACGCAGTGGTCATCGCCACCGGGGGGGCCGGTCGCACTTACAGCAATACCACGAACAGTCTGATCAGTACGGGCTGCGGCATGTTCATGGCCTACCACGCCGGTGTGCCGCTCAAGGACATGGAGTTCGTCCAGTTCCACCCCACCGGGCTCTACACCACCCAGATTCTGATGACTGAGGGCGCCCGTGGTGAGGGTGGCTATCTGATCAACGACAAAGGCGAGCGCTTCATGGAGAAGTACGCTCCCAAGTTCATGGAGCTTGCGCCGCGCGACATAACCGCGCGTTCCATCCAGATAGAGATCAACGAAGGTCGCGGCATCGGGGGTAAGGGCTACGTTCACCTGGATTTACGGCATCTCGGTGCGGAAAAGATCCTGGAACGCCTCCCGGGGATCCGGGATCTAGCCATCCACTTCGAAGGTGTGGACCCGATAGAAGAGCCCATACCGGTCGTTCCCAGCCAGCACTACTGGATGGGTGGTATCGACACCGATGTGAATGGGGCCACTGTGATGCCCGGCCTCTATGCGGCCGGAGAATGTGCCTGCGTATCCGTACACGGAGCCAACCGGCTTGGCGGCAACTCTCTGCTTGAGACGATAGTCTTCGGCCGGAGGGCCGGCGCCGAGGTGGTGAGGTATCTGGAGACCTTGACGGACAGGCGGCCGAACGCACGGTCGGCTTTTGCCGCCGCACAGATGATGGAGCAGAAAGTGGAGGAGTTGGGAGTTCGGGAGGGCAAGGAGAACGCCTACGAACTCCGCGCCGTGATGACCGAAGTGATGAAGGACCACTTCTTCCTCTTCCGCGATGAAGCAGCCATGAGAGAAGGCCTGGAGAGACTGCTCCAAGTGAAGGAGCGGGTCAAGAACATCAATCTCAGGTGGACAGGCAGTGTCTTCAACGTGGACATGATCCGGACCGTAGAGTTGGAGGGGATGGTCGATCTAGCCTTGTGTGTGGCAGTGGGAGCGCTGGAGCGGCAGGAGTCACGTGGGGCCCACTTCCGCACCGACTACAACACCCGCGACGACCTGAACTGGCTAAAACACACCCTGGCCTACTATCAGCCCGACGCGGCCGGTCCGCGTCTTGACTCCAAGCCAGTGACCCTCGGCCATTTCGAGCTACAGGAGCGGAAATACTGATGCCTGACATCAAGTTTCGCGTGAAGCGACAGGACCCGGGCGATAAGAAGAACCCTGAGGCGCATTGGGAGGAGTACATCGTCCACTATGAGGGCGACAACCTGACCGTCCTCGAGGGTCTCTTCTACATCCAGGAGAAGTATGACGGAGGCTTGTCATTCCGGTACTGCTGCCGCGCGTCGATCTGCGGTAGCTGCGGTATGTACATAAACGGAGCGTACCGGTTGGCCTGCCAGACCAACGTCAAGCACCTCGACACTGATTTGATCACGGTAGCGCCGATGCCCCATCTGCCCCTGGTGAAGGACTTGGTAGTCGATATGGACGAGTTCTTCGCCAAATACGAGTACATAATGCCGTGGCTCATCCGGCACTCCTCCGATCCTGAGAAGGAGTTGATCCAGTCACCCAAAGAACGCAAGAAGATCGACATGCCCGTCGACTGCATTCTCTGCGGGTGCTGCTATTCGAGCTGCCCGTCCGCTTGGGGTGAGGACAATTACCTGGGCCCCGCTGCACTGCTCAAGGCTCATCGCTTCGAGGTCGACTCGCGCGACGAGGGCGGTAAGGAGCGGATAGCACGTTGGAACAACGAGCGCGGCGTCTACCGGTGCCATACCATCATGAACTGCGTCGAGGCCTGCCCCAAGGAACTCAACCCGACTGAGGGTATCCAGTGGCTCAAGAGGGCGGCGGTGCGGAGGAAGCTGCTCGGCAAAGCGAAGTAGACGAGGCTGTCAGAATGCCGAGTCCTCCGGAGTCCCTATGACGTTGGCGGGACTCCGTAGGACTCGGCCAGCAACTCGATCGGGTGCACTGTCTCGGTGCCCGTAGCGTGGGCCAACTGCATCCGGCAGGTGCTGCACTCGCTGGCCAGTATGTCCGGAGCCGTTTGGGCGATACGTTCAAAGAGCGGCGCCCCCACCTGCATAGAGAGTTCATAGGTGTCCGTCTTCATTCCGAATGTCCCCGCCATGCCGCAGCAGCCGGCCGCCAGATCGATTACTTCGATGCCGGGGATCTCGCGGAGTAACTCCATGGCCGGGTTGCCGATCTGCTGGGCTTTCAGGTGGCAAGGCTGATGGTACCCGATCCGAAGCGGCCTGCTTTCAGGGGGTTTGTCGGCCGGAGAGATCGTCGATGAGGCTGTGGCTGAAGTGGCCTTTCGGCTTCTCTGCCGGATAGGGCCGGCGGGTGGCCTCGCTTCCGGATGGTCGGCCCTTTCTCGCACCAAGAACTCTCCCAGGTCGCGAGTGGCATTCGCCACCAGAGAGCACTCCGGGCTCTTCCAGTAGTCAGGGTAGTGCACCTTGAAGGCGAAAGTGGCCGTGGGCTCGGCGCTGATAAGGAGGGCACCTGCTTTGATATGGGGGAGCACAGAGTTGATGTTGTGCTTGACGACGTCGCGAGCCTTGTTCGCGTAGCCGTAGAGCATCTCGGGAATGCCGCTTGGGCGCTGCCCGGGAATGATGACGTCCAGTCCGTGGGCTTGGAGGACCCGTTCGACCAACAGAGCGAGCCCAGGGTCGTTGTAGTTGGCGAAGAGGTCGTAGAAGTACACCACTGACCCACCGGCGAGCGCTCGTGTAGTACCCGAACGTCCAACGTCGCTGTCGCTGATTCCCGGCTGGGTGGACGAGGAGGGCGCGGCGCCATCGGCGCGCGCCCGGAGCATCTGATCGAAGCTCTTCGGGGCGAACGTCGCCATCGGCCGTCGCCGGTCGATCCGGAGTAGAGGCTCGGCCATGCGCCGCAGGGGCCGGTTGTTGAGCAGAGGGTTGGTCAGCCGCGCGGTATGGCGGCCGAGTCTCGACACGGTCTCCGCGTAGCTGAGCACCACCTCGGGTGGATAGGCCCGGTGCTCCGCCCGGTATCTACTCTTGGCCTCCAGCATCAGCTTGGGAATGTTCACGTTGGAGGGGCACTCGACGGCGCACATGCCACACTCTATGCAGTAGTCGGTGACTGCCTTGGTGGCCGCCTGTCCGTACGCGCTATCGGGGTCGAGCACACCCGTGATGATGGCCCGCAGTACGTTGGCCTTGGCCCGCGGCGAGGCGTGCTCCCGGTGGGTGGCCTTGTACACCGGACACATAGTGGTCGAGACAGCGCTCTTGCAGAGTGCGCAACCGTGGCAGCGCTCTATCTCGCTCTCATATCCTCTCGCGGAGAAATGAAGAAGGGGGCTTTGGGGCAATGTGCGATATGCGGGTCCATACCGCACATCTCGGAACAGTGTTCCGCCACTCTCCTGTGGGCCGACCTTCTTGCCCGGATTCATCAGGTCCTCGGGATCGAACGCTTCCTTGATGCGTTCGAACAGATCATACACCGCACTTCCATACATCTCTCTGAGTCGCGGTGTGTGGACCAGCCCGTCACCGTGCTCGCCTGACATGGTGCCCCTCACCCCAAGCACGTACTCGGAGACTTCGTCGTAGATACGCTGCATGACACGCGCATCCTCAGGACTCTTGGGGTCCAGAACGGGCCGGGTATGGAGATTACCGTCGCCGGCGTGACCGACCATCACAGCGTCTACGCCTTCACGATCGAAAAGCTTCTGAAGGAAGGCGACACAGGCCGGCAGCGCGGTGGGATGAACGGTGATGTCTTCTATGAAAGGGAGCGGTTGCCGTCCGCCCGGCATGCGCTGCATCAGAGCGACCGCCGACTTGCGCACCTTCCAGAGATGAACGGTCTGCTCAGCCGTGGTCGCCCGCACCAACTGGAGGGCGCCGGTCCCATCCAGATGCCTTCGGAGATCGCTGAACTTCTCGTCCAACTCGTCCGTATCCTTTCCCTCAAACTCTATCAAGAGGGCCGTGTCCGTCTGGTCAGGGAGCATTACGTCGACGCGGGAATCATGCTTGCGCACCAGACTGAGGAAGCGCGAATCCATGATCTCCACTGCCGTGGGCGCCAAGGCGAGTATCCCCGGGACCGCCTCACCGGAGGCGAAAACCGAAGGGAAATAAGCCATCGCAATGCCACGTTTGGCCGGTAGAGGGACGAGATTGAGGGTCGCTTCGGTGACCAGCCCGAGCGTGCCTTCAGCGCCCACGAACAATCTCTGGAGTTGGGCAAGTGCCGGCACTGAGACTGCGCGGCCCGGATCTGCCGGTCCGGCGGTTGCTGCCGACCGTGCGTCGTCGGCCAAGACGGCTTCCACCCGATAACCGCAGGAGTTCTTGACCACTTGAGGCATAGCCCCATGTATCATGTCCTGAGCGGCGCGCAATTCTGGAAGCACGGCGGCAAAAGCTCGGCCGGCAGCGGTATCGGAGGTTAACAGGTCGGTCAGTGGGTCGCTGTCCAGTTCAAGTGGCCGAGCGTGGAAGAGGCTGCCATCGGCCATCGCTACATCGAGAGCGAGAACATGGTCCTTGGTGGCGCCATAGGCGACCGAGCGGGCTCCCGAGGCGTTCGTGCCTATCATGCCCCCCAGGCTGCAGTGGTTCTCGCTTGACGGATCGGGAGCGAAGAAGACGTCGAACTGTCGCAGGTAGTGATTGAGCGAAGCCATGACCACGCCGGGTTGTACGCGCACCCAGGAGGCGTCCGGGGCCACCTCCAAAATGGAATGCATGTACCGGGTGAAGTCCACTTGGATGCCGGCGCCCACGGCTGCTCCATTCAGGCCGGAGCCCATACCGCGTGCCACCAAAGCTATGCGCCGCTCGGCGGCGTAACTCACCAACCGCAGAACGTCGTGGGCGTCTCGAGGCGAAACGACTCCCAGAGGCTCGATCTGGCTCAGCCCGGCGTCGGTCGCATAAAGCCAGCGGCTGATAGGATCGAACTCGACATCTCCACGGATCATGGAGCGCAGGTCGCGTGCAACAGTATCGCGAAAGTCGGTCATGGGTCTGAATGATAGCGCGGGTAGGCGGTTCGTGAGAGAATGCTCGGACGCCCGGGGGATACGCTTCCTGGGTGTCGAAGGTTCTATACCTATGGAGGGATCTGAGCAGTGTGAAATGCGGTGCGTCCGCCTGTCCGTTGAAGGGGGTGAGTCATGCTAGCCATTCTCAAGACGACCCCGGCGGGTCTTACCCGATCGGAGGAGTTCGAACCCGGCTCCTGGATCGATCTGGTCAGCCCCACGGAGGAAGAGCTTCAGCGAGTGAGCGAGGAACTGGCGATCCCGCTCGATCTGCTGAGGGGCCCACTGGACGAGGAAGAAAAATCGCGGATAGACGTGGAGGATGGTCTGACTCAAGTCATCGTGGATATCCCCGTGCTGGTCAGGGAGGACGACCAACGGGGTTACGAGACTATCCCGCTTGGGATACTCGTACATCCCGACTACCTCATCACCACGTGTCTCAGGCCCAATCCGATCCTCGGCGAGTTCGAGAGAGGTAGCGTCCGGGGCTTCGCCACCTTCTGGAAGACCCGCTTCCTCCTTCAGATACTCCTACGGGTCTCGGCCTTCTACCTGCGCTATTTGGGACGCATCGATCGCGAGACCGACAAGCTGGAGACCGAACTCCGCCAGTCCATGAAGAACGAGGAGATCTTCGACCTATTGGGTTTGCAGAAGTCGCTGGTGTACTTCACCACCTCGCTGCGCGCGAACGAGGCGGTCCTGCAGAAGCTTCTTCGGACGAAGACGGTGAAGATGTACGAGGAGGATGAGGATCTTCTCGAGGATGTGATAGTTGAGAACAGGCAGGCCTCGGAGATGGCGAAGATCTACGCAGACATCCTTACAGGGATGATGGACGCCTTCACCTCGGTCATCTCGAACAACCTGAACCGGGTCATGAAGTTCCTCACGTCCGTGACCATCCTTCTGTCCATTCCGACGATCGTGGCCTCCATGTACGGGATGAACGTCGACCTGCCGTTTCAGCACTACTCGCACGCGTTCGTGCTGACCATCGTGATCTGGTTGGTGATCTCGGGGGCTCTGGCGTTGGTGTTCTGGAGGAAGAGATACCTCTAGCGCCAGGGTGAGAGCGGTGGTTGCGAAGGCGCGCGCGGCTTGCGCCGCGCGCGCGGTACTGGAGGTTCGAGTAGACTCAGTTCGTCTGTGACCTCAAGAGTCTCTATGGGGACTACCCGCATCCGCTTGACGCCGGACAAGACCGCAAGGCCCGCAGCCAAGAATACTACCGCCAAGGGACCCAGAACGCCATATGCCCCTGAGACCGTCTGGACTATCAGGAACCACCAGGCCCTCCACCACCCCACGCCGTATCCAACGGCGATGTAGACGTAGAGGGCGACCGGGGCGATCAGCCCAAGCAGGAGCACCGGCGCGTTGGTGGTCAGCCTTTGCCGCCAGAATGCGCCTGAATATACGGGCTCCGCGAAGCAAGTTGCGAGCGGCCATGCCCAGGCGATGGTGAGGCTGATGAGGATCAAGAAAGGTGACCGGGAAAGAAGGAGCACCATGCCTATTAGAATGCTGAAGAAGCCTGTACAGAGACGGGCCATCTCGGTGGTGGCCCTGCCTTCTCGAGGCCGCAAGTAGCCCAGAAAACGGCGGGAGACAACGAAGACCACGAGTCCGACCAAGACGAGGATAAGGGTGGGTGCGAGTCGTGGTTGGGTGCTCGGCCCCAGAGAGGTGGGTACCTGGAAGCGGTACAGAGGAATCATGCCGACCCGAGACAGTATGTACATGAGCAGCATCAGGAGCGCCAAGGGCAACGCGAAAGACAGAAGGTTACGCAAATGTCTGAATGCAGCCGAAGCGCTGACGCGCGAGGAAAAGAGCCAGATCAGAAGGACTGCGAGGGTGGGCAACAACATCAGCACGGCCAGAAGAGTGACGGCCTGCTGGGTCAGATACCGGCCCGACCGCAGCAGCAGAGCAGTGCCGGGATCAGACGGCACCTCGGTACCGGAATCCAGAGATAGAATCAGTCGTTCGATGCTGGCACCCTGAGTAGCCATACCAGCGGCTGTGGGGCTGCCGCTTCCGTGGTCGTACAATCGGAGAGAGGCGATACCTCTACTCAGCCCCGCTACCTGATCGCCTCTGGAAAGAGAGAGGGCACGATCTGCCGCCTGGCTGAGCAGGCCGGGCACGTTCAGATCGAGGCCGACATCGGCCAACGTGCGGCTGACGAGTTGGATGTACCAGCCGGGGGTGGTGCCTTGCGGAGCGGTCACTCCTGCAGTCAGGGAGGTGGTACGCTCTTTCCCGAGGCCGTGGATCGAGAGGATCGTCGAGACATGCTCAGCGAGTCCGCTCTCCTTCAGGAAGTGGTCTATTCCCACTCCGCCCGTGCCGATATCCTCAGTGGATAAGAAGACCAGGGTCTTCTGGTGGGGTCTGGCCCAGAATACCTGGATCAGTTCCAGTAAGATCGCAGTCCCGCTCGCATAGTCCAGCGGCTGGAAGTTCACCACATCTTCTACGGTGGGAATGTCCCGCGGTGCTGCGAGAACGATTGTCTCTCTGCTCGCTCCCTGCAACACCACGGCGACATTGCGGACCGTGATCTCCTCGTGACCCATCGGCGTCTGGAACTCAGTGACCGTGGCTAGATCGGGGTCGGGGAGTTTCTCGGCGATCCAATTGACTACATCGCGCGAATCCGCTGAGTCCAGAGTACGGTCGGGATAGTACTTGAGCATGTCCTCCGCCGCGCGGAAGGCGCGGTTGGAGTCAAAGAAGGTGGGGCCGGTTGCCAACTCGACGCTCGATTCGGGAGAAGAGATGGACAGGAAGACCACGGCGCCCGCCAATATCAGGAGGCCGGCGCAGACAACGTACGCCGTCTTTCTCCATTGCCGGATGCGGTCGACGAGGCGCCGGCGGATAGTAAGGGGCATTTAAGACTCCGGTTCGATTGGGGTCTGCCTGATTTTATGCCCCAGGTAACGGAAGAGGCAAATGGCTGCCCCGGAGGGCCTGCAGAACGGCTACGCCCGCCTCCGCCTCTCTGCGATCATCCGCTCGATCATCCGATCAGCGATGATGGCGGCCGGGACGTGGTAGCGGCCGGTTCGTACCAGCTCATGGATGGTCTGCAGACGGGAAGCGGGTTCCGCGGCGTTCAAATCCTGGTCCGACCCGACCTGGTCAGGTAAGAAGGTTTTTTCGAGAGCCATATCCGCGGCCTCTTCGCTCGTTGACTTCTCGGCTCTATCGCTCATGCTATGCTTCCTATCGGCCGGATGGGCTGGATGGTTTACACGGAGAGTAAAAATCCGTGGCGGTTAACAGCCATGTTGGAAGGGCAATGAATTGGCCATCGACTTGATCAGCATCGACGAAGCGAGGGCGCGCATCCTAGCAGAAGCCTCGCCCCTTGCCACTGAATCTCGCCCCCTGGCGGACGCTCTCGGCATGGTCCTGGGGGAGGAGATCGTAGCGGCTCACAGCGTCCCTCGCTTCGACAACGCCGGGATGGATGGATACGCCGTCAGATCGGTCGACACGATCGGCGGAACTCCCGATTCTCCGCGCAGGCTCAGTGTTGTTGAGACGATACCGGCGGGTCGAGCGCCGGCCAGGGAACTGGGGAGTGGTGAAGCTGCGAAGATCATGACCGGAGCGCCTGTTCCCCAGGGGGCGGACGCAGTGATCCAGTCTGAGTTAACAGAAGAGTCGGACAATGAGGTGCTCATCTTCGACTCGACGGATCCGGGCAAGAATATCCGCTGTGCCGGCGAGGACGTCATGGCAGGTGACCGGGTCATGGGGTTGGGTGACGCGCTTGGCCCGGCGGAGATCGGGCTGATAGCAAGCCTCGGGTATCCCACGGTGGTGGTTCACAGACGCCCTCGCGTGGCGATCGTGTCTACCGGCAGTGAGCTGATTGAGGTGGATAGGCCTCTAGGTCCCGGCCAGATTCACAATTCCAACAGCTACTCACTCCAAGCTCAGTGCCGACAACTGGGCATCGATCCGATGATGCTCGGCATCGTCCCCGATGATTATGAGTCGACGCTGCAGCTCATGCGGAAGGGCATGGAATACGACGTGCTGCTCACCTCGGGAGGAGTCTCGGTGGGACAGTTCGATTTCGTGAAAGATGTTCACGACGAACTGGGCGTGGAGAGACGCTTGTGGGGAGTCAGGATGAAGCCGGGGAAACCGCTCGCCTTTGGAGTGCGCGGTGACACCTTGGTGTTTGGTCTTCCAGGCAATCCGGTATCGGTGATGGTGTCGTTCGAGTTGTTCGTGCGGCCGGCTCTGCTGCGTTTGATGGGCCATCGAAAGACCACAAGGCCGCTCTATCGGGCCATCATCACGGAGGATGCTGCGAACAGCGACGGCCGGGTGTTCGTGGTCAGGGTGAGGGCTTGGCGGGAGAACGGTTGCTGGCGGGTCAGTACGACCGGCCCGCAGGGATCCGGCATCCTGCGTTCCATGGTGGGTGCGAACGGTCTTGCCTTTGTTCCAGGGGGATCCAGGGGGGTACGTGCCGGTGAGGAAGTGGATTTTCTGTTGCTGCGGGAGGACTTGGAAGAGCTGTGATTGGAATAGGGAAGGTCGCGGGTTGGGATGTTTGCCCCGGAAGCCTTAGCGAGATAGAATAGACATGATGAGATGGTTAGTTCGACAGTGGCGCGGTGGTGATGCAGACGGCATACCCGTGCTAATTATGAAGGTAGTCCATTGGGCCTAGCAGCTTGCGCTGCTGGGCTTTTTTGTTGTGCGGTATTCAGGCAATCGTTCAGTTTGGAAAGGAGATCTCATGGCCAACCACTTCACCCCCGAGGAATTGGCAGAGGAGCTGGGTACCGAGACTCGAGATGTGATCCAGCTTTGTGTCAGAGAAGGCATCCCCATATATAAGGGGAAGATCGATCGAAGTCTTCTTACGGCGGTGATGAAGGCCAAGGGTATCCAGCTTCCGAAGACCCAGGTCGCGGCGGTCTAGGTAGCCGAGTAGGCTCTGCCGAGGGGCGCAGACCCCGGTACAAGCAGGGAACGCGCCTCTTCGACGAGGCGCATCTTGGTTTCTTCCCAATCAGATGTGTCTGCTCCCGGCCCGGGAAGGGAAACCTTGAGAGTCCGGTCGGTTTCATGAACCCAATGCCGCAGAGCCAGGAGCAGGTCCAAGTCTTCTTGTTGTACGGCCACGAGTGAAGCGGTGGCATCAGACTGATGATCGCGGCTCGCGTCGCGGATAGAGTCCAGGGCCGTGCGAATGCTTTCTTCTGCTTGTGCCGGATGGAACGATACAGGGTCTTGTAGGTTGCCGTTCCAAATTAGGTTCAGCCGGACCGAAGGGCCATCCCCGTTGCTGGTATGAGGCCACAGGATCGCGAATCTCAGTCTCTGGGCTTCGGCCAAGGACGCGTAGGAACGGCGGATGGTGAGCAGGTGTTCGCTCGCTTCCTTGATCTTCTGCGCCTCGTCGTGCCGTCTCTGCCGGGAGAGATCCCTAATCATGTCATTTGCGCGCTCAAACGGGTCTGGAAGATCTGTATCATCGCGGCCTGCCAACCAGTCGAGTATCGTCAGAACCAGAGCGTCGTGCTCACGCCTTGTGCGAATATCGTTCGAGCAGGGTGCCAAGCACTGGTTCTTTCCGGCGCGCGCGCAGGGACGATCGTTTGGGCGTCTGGGGCAGCGGCGGACGGGATAGCAGTGGTGTAGAAGGTCGAGGGCTGCCTGCACACGTGCACGGCCTCGGAACGGCCCCATCACCAGAGGACCCCGCGCCGGTCGAGCGCGCGACTCCTGGGCAGCCAGCCACTTGGGAGCTCTGCTGCTTGCGAACAGGTTTAGGCCCGGTCCTGCTCCACCAGCCTTGATGTAAGCATATGTCTCCGGCCTGGTCCCGTACATGTTGCACGTAGGGCGGTGCTCGAGTATCAGCCGGTGCTCGTGGACGAGCGCCTCCAAGGGTGTGGGGGCCTCATCCCAGTCGATACGCTCTACGAGTCTCACTGCCTGTCGCATTCTCCGATTGCGGTCAGAACCGGGTACGAAATGCGCGCGGACCTCTTCCCCCAGTTTGTCGGCCCTACCCACGTATACGATGCGGTCGTCCCTGTCGAGGAAGCGATACGTACCAGGGCGTCTCGGCAGGTCTCGCGTCAGCCGAAGCTTGTCCATACCAGATCGCGAAGAAGGGTTGAGGTAGGCGCGCAGTTCCTCCAGCCGACTTACTCCATGTTCCTGGAGACGGCCCACCAAAGTGATGAACACGTGTGCGGCCGCTTGCGCATCGGCAAGAGCCCGATGGCAGGCGAGGACGGGCGCGTCCAGAGCTTCCGCGACTGTACGAAGCCGGTAGTTCGGTAGACCCGGCGCCAAAGCTCGGGCAAGCGGCAGGGTGTCGATCGCTCCTTCTCCCAGCCTCTGTCCTTTCAGCCGTCGCAGTTCGTAGTTAAGGAACCCGACATCGAACGCCGCGTTATGGGCGACGACCACGGCGCCCTCGAGAAACTCCAGTAGATCGGGGATGACCTTCTCAATACGGGGGGAATCGGCCACCATCTCCTCGGTTATCCCCGTGAGGTGCGTGATTATCGGGGGGATGGGCCGCTGGGGATTCACCAGAGTGCTGAAATGGCCGACTTCTCGCAATCCCTCGATGCGAACGGCCCCGATCTCGGTGATCTTGCCGGTACCCGCTCGAGCTCCGGTTGTCTCAAGATCAAGAGCTACAAACGGTATCTCTGCCAGGTCCGGGTCAGCCATTTCCCACCGGTTCAGAGAGATCTGTGGGGTCACGGTCATGTGCCAACAGAATCGGCGGTCATGACGCACCAGCGCGTCAAGTATCTGTCCGCAGAGCCTGGCCGGAGCCTTGGGCGAAGCAAGGAGCAGACAGGCGGCTTCAACGGCGTCAAGAGGCTCTCCGTGGACCAACAAGGCCTCGTGGAGTCGATCGGCCACATTCAGAGAGAGTTGTAACTGCATCAGTGCGGTCAGACGTCCAGAGAAAGGCGTTTCCTTGAAAAGGGCAGGGCCATCCTGGAAAATACTAGCACCCTGAAGGCAGGGGGGCGGGAACACCCGAATCGAGGGAGAAGTGTTGGACCGACGAGAGATCGAGGCGATCCTGCCTCATCGTGATCCATTTCTGTTGCTGGACCGGGTGATCGACCTGGTGCCGGGGGATCATGCAGTAGCGGAGAAAGACATCTTGGACGACGACTATGTCTTCAGAGGCCACTTCCCCGGACACCCCGTCTTTCCCGGTGTTTTGCAGCTCGAAGCCATGGCGCAGACGGGGGCGGTAGCGCTTCTATCAGAACCCGAAGCCAGGGGCAAGATCATCCTCTTCGCCGGGGCCGACCGCGTGCGCTTTCGCCGCCCTGTCGTGCCGGGCGATGTTCTCCGTCTGGAGACACGCTTGACGGAACGCCGAGGAAGAATCGGCAGAGGCGAGGGAAAGGCGTTTGTCGGTTCAGAACTGGCCTGCAGCGGCACCTTGACCTTTGCGATAGCCGAATCCTGAGTGATGTCTGGGCCTCGACTCGCCTCCCTGGCCGGGAGACCCGTCACCATCGGTGGTTTGGGCTCCTATCTACCCGGCAGGGTCCTGACCAACGAGGATCTAGCCGCAGTACTCAATACTTCGGATGCGTGGATAACGCAGCGCACCGGGATAAAGCAGCGTCGGGTGGCCGAGTCTGGAGCCAGTTCGTCAGACCTGGGCATAGCGGCTGCACGGGCAGCGTTATCGGACTCAGGGCTCTCGCCGGACGAGATCGGTCTGGTGATAACCGCCACCATCTCCCCCGACCGGATCATGCCGGCGACGGCTTCGCGCGTCGCCTACGAATGCGGTTGCACGAATGCAGGCGCCTGCGATGTCTCGGCCGGTTGCACGGGCTTCGTATACGCTCTCTCCATGGCGGCGGGGATGGTGGCGGCCGGCCTCCACGATCACGTCTTGGTGGTCGGTGCCGAGGTGATCTCGCGAGTCCTGGACTGGGAGGACCGTTCCACGGCGGTACTCTTTGGCGACGGAGCGGGCGCGGTAGTCGTCTCGCCGGTCCCGGAAGCGGTGATGACCGGAGGGAGAGGGTCAGGCGGCATACTCGGTTTCGACCTGGGGTCAGACGGCTCGGGAGAAGAGATCCTGATGATCCCCGCTGGAGGATCGCGGTTGCCGGCATCATGCGCAACGGTGGAAGCTCGACAGCACTACATGCAGATGAATGGTAGAGAAGTGTACAAATTCGCTGTTCAAGTGGTGGCGCGATCTGCCGGGCGGGTTCTGGAAAAGTGTGGTCTGTCTGTATCCGATGTGGACCTGTTCGTACCCCATCAGGCTAATCTGCGTATCATCGAGAAAGCTATCAAGAAGCTCGGGATACATGAGGATAGGGTGTACACGAACCTCGAGAAGTACGGCAACACATCCTGCGCTTCCATCCCCCTGTGCTTGACCGAGGCCCGGGCAGAGGGCAGACTCAAGAATGGTGATCTGGTGCTGCTGATGGGTTTCGGCGCCGGGCTGAGCTGGGGTGCGTGTCTGCTGGAATGGGGCTGCGGACGCGGCGCTGTCGACGAGAGGGGCTGATATGGGAGGATTACTCGTCTTATGCCCCGGCCAGGGGAGCCAGGCGGCGGGAATGGCCGAGCATCTGTGGGATTATCCCGCCGCGAGGCAGGCGTTTACCGAAGCCGGCGAGGTACTTGGGTGGGACATAGGTGAGTTGTGCCTGCACGGTTCCATGGATGAACTGACGCGCACCGATCGGACGCAGTTGGCCATCTTGGCGTGCAGCGTCGCGGTATGGAAGGTCTTGGAGTCTCAAGGTGCCGTCTGCACAGTTGGGGCGGGGCATTCTCTGGGAGACTTCTCGGCTCTCGTGGCCACCGGACACATGTCCTTCCCGGACGCGCTGCGGGTGGTGGATGTGCGAGGCAGAGAAATGCAGGCCTGTGCCGAGGTGCGGGGTGGAACGATGGCCGCCGTCATCGGTCTGGATAACGAGGTCGTGGAAGAGGTGTGCTCCTCCTTGCCTGAGGTCTGGCTCGCCAACTACAACTCCCCCGGCCAGGTGGTTATCTCCGGGTCCATAGAATCGGTTCGGGCTGCGGGTGAGGCGGCCCAGGCCAAGGGCGCCCGGCGAGTGCTGGAACTGCCGGTGTCGGGGGCGTTCCATACCCCGTTCATGGCTGGTGCGGCCGACGCGCTCGCGGAAGCCCTGGCGGCGGTCAGATTCAAGGTCGGCTGTGCGCGCTTCTTCTCGACCACAGAGGTAAGGTATCCGGCTCCTGAAGAGCTACCTGAAGTGCTGGCCCGGCAACTGATGTCGCCGGTCAAATTCATGCAGAGCGCACAGGCTCTGCTGACCGGGGAGGATGCTCCAGTGCGCGGCCTGGAGATCGGGCCCGGGAACGTGCTTACCGGATTGATGAAGAGGACTGCGCGTGATTTCCCAATGGGTGCCACTGGAGACGCCGACGCCTTGAGGAGCGCGCTGACTTTGGAAACGGAGGTTTCAGATGGGCAATGAGGCCGCACCGCTTGAAGGCCGGGTCGCTCTCGTCACGGGCGCAGCTCGAGGCATCGGCCGGGCCATCGCTCTGCGCCTGGCTGAGGATGGAGCCAAGGTGGCGATAGTCGATCTCTCTGAGAACGGGGGCGAGGCTGCACGTGAGATCGAACGGGTTACGGGGGGGCCGACGACCTTCGTGCGGGCAGATATCTCGAGAGAAGTGGAGGCTCGGGAGGCCGTGGCCGCCATTGAAAAGGCGCTGGGTCCCGTGGACATTCTCGTCAATAACGCTGGGATCACGCGGGACGGTTTGGCCTTGGTCATGGATGAAGCCGATTGGGATGCCGTGTTGACGGTGAATCTTAAGGGAGCCTTCCTTATGAGCAAGGCGGTGCTCCGGGGGATGATCAAGCGGCGTCGGGGCTCCATCGTGAGCATCTCCAGTGTGGTGGCCCGGCGTGGTAATGCCGGTCAGGTCAACTACTCGGCGGCTAAGGCTGGGCTCATAGGTCTCACCAAGTCCCTTGCGAGAGAAGTGGCCTCGCGGAACGTTCGGGTCAATGCAGTTGCTCCTGGGTACATCGAGACGGAGATGACGGCGGCGCTGGAAGAAACGGCAAGAAACGCCATCATGAACCAAGTTCCGCTGGGACGGATCGGAAAGCCTGAGGCCGTAGCCGACGCCGTTGCCTTTCTGGCCGGGGACTCGGCCTCGTTCATCACCGGGGTGGTGTTGCCGGTAGACGGTGGTCTCGGTATCTAGGACGGATTAGGAGTCGCGGATATGAGCGGTGCTCTGGGGACGATCGAACTGAAGCGGGTGGTTATCACCGGACTGGGGATCATCTCGCCCGTCGGGACGGGGAAGGATGTCTTCCTCCAGGCTCTGTTGGCTGGACGCTCGGGTGTCAGGAGGATCGCGCGTTTCGACACGACGGAGTTCCCGGTCAAGATCGGAGCGGAGGTCCGGGATTTCGACGCCTTGGCCTTCATCGACAAGAAGTGGGCCAAGCGCATGGACCGCTACGCGCAGTACGGCGTCGCCGCCGCTACGATGGCCCTGGAGGACTCCGGGTATCCAATCGGCGAGGATCCATTCGCCGTGGGAGCGCTTATCGGTTCGGGGGTGGGCGGTCTTGACACCTTCATGGAGCAGACCGGGATTCTTCTCGAGAAGGGCCCCACGCGGGTGAGTCCGTTCTTCATCCCGATGATGATCCCTAACATGGCCTCGGCCTGCAGTTCCATCCTGCTTGGGCTCAAGGGCCCGGTGAACGCCACCTGCACTGCATGCGCGGCAGGCACGATGGCGCTGGGGGACGCATTCTCGCTGATCAGGCGGGGGGATGCTACGGCCATGTTCGCCGGTGGAGCGGAAGCGGCGGTCAACCAAGTGGGAATGTCGGCATTCGCCGCCCTGCGGGCTATATCGTTTCGAAATGACGAGCCCGAGAGAGCCAGCCGGCCCTTTGATGCAGACCGAGATGGATTCGTGATGGGGGAAGGTGCGGGAGTGCTCGTGCTGGAAGAGGCACAACACGCGCTCGATCGCGGAGCCCATATCTACGCGGAAGTGTGCGGCTACGGCTTGACGGGGGATGCCTCGCACCTCACCGAGCCTGATGAGACGGGAGAGCCGGCCGGCCTGGCCATGAGCAGAGCTATAAGGGATGCGGGGATCGACCCCTCCGAGGTCGATTACGTGAACGCACATGGGACGTCTACTCCTTTGGGCGACATCATGGAGACCCAAGCGATCAAGCGGGCACTGGGCGCTCACGCTGCGCAGGTGATGGTGAGTTCCAACAAGAGCATCTTCGGCCACTGTCTTGGTGCCGCCGGGGCGCTGGAGGCGGCGGCCACAGTGCTCTTCATGGAGGTTGGCAGAGTGGCTCCCACTATCAACCTGGAGAACCCCGATCCAGCGTGTGATTTGGATTACGTTCCCAACGTGGCCAGAGACGCGCAGGTGGATGTCGCCGTGTCAAACAGCTTCGGATTCGGCGGCCACAACGCAGCGATCGTGCTTCGCAGGTGGCATGGCTAAATACGTCACGATACAGGTCGCTCGGAGGGAGACTCCGCCTGCGCCGCAGGCCCCAGGTGAGCACTGCAAGAAATGCAATGCCTCTCTGGCCGCGGGCGAGTTGGAACGTGCACTTCGGGTGTGTCCACACTGTTCGTACCACTACCCTCTACCGGCGCACGAACGGATAGCCCAACTAGCCGACAAAGGCTCGGTCGGCTTCATCGCCGAAGAGGTGCAGGCCGTCGACCCGCTCGACTTCGTCGATGTCAAAACCTACCCCGAGCGTTTGTCGACCGCGAAGTTCGAGACCGGTTTGAGCGAGGCGTTTCTGGCGGCGCTGTGCGATATCTCCGGGGTTCCAGCGGCGCTGGGGGTGTTAGATTTTCGATTCTTGGGCGGCTCGATGGGGTCGGTAGTGGGTGAGAGGTTCCATCGTCTTGCCAGGGCTGCAGTCGAAGAACGCCGGCCCCTGGTGGTTGTGGCCGGCTCAGGCGGCGCCCGCATGCAGGAGGGGCTGTTTTCCTTGATGCAGATGGCGAAGACCGTTGTGGCCGTACAGATGCTGGCGACTGCCCGGTTGCCCTACGTGGCCATCCTCACTCATCCGACCACAGGCGGCGTGTTCGCCAGTTTCGCCACTATTGCCGACGTCATCATGGCTGAACCCGGAGCCGTGATGAGCTTCGCGGGGGCTCGGATCATCGAACAGACGACCCGGGAGAAGCTGCCTCCTGGTTTCGGCTCTTCCGAATCGCAGCTGACACACGGGCAGGTCGACATGGTGGTCGACCGCAGGCAACTGAGGGAGAGGTTGGCGCTGTGCCTTTCCTTTCTGATGGGCGGTCAGACCGGTGGGTGAGTCAAGGACACCCGAAGTCGCCTGGGAGAAGGTGCAGCTTGCGCGGCACCAAGAGCGACCTCAGACTCTTGACTACATCGCGCAGATGGTGTCCGAATTCTTAGAGCTGAGTGGGGACCGTCTCCACGGCGACGATAAGGCAGTGGTGGGCGGGTTGGCCGTTGTGGGGACCCGGCGTGTGGTCCTTATGGGCCACCAGAAGGGCCACACTCTGCAAGAGCGTCAGGAGCGCAGCTTTGGTATGGCCAGGCCGGAGGGCTACCGCAAAGCCATACGTTTGGCTCGCCTCGGCGAGAAGTTTGCTCTACCCGTGGTGACGCTGGTGGACACGCCGGGTGCGTATCCCGGCAAGGACGCGGAGGAGGGCGGACAGGCCGGCGCAATCGCTCGGAGCATCGAGACGTTCGCACGTCTGATGGTTCCGACGGTGACCGTCATCATTGGAGAAGGTGGCTCCGGCGGCGCCCTTGCCTTGGCTGTCGCGGACCGGGTTCTGATGCTTGAGAACTCCGTCTACTCTGTCATATCCCCGGAAGGCTGTGCTGCCCTGGTCTGGCGTGACGCGGCCGCGGCCGCCCAGGCCGCCGCCGCCCTTCGAGTCGGAGCTCAGGACCTCCTCAAATTAGGCCTGATTGACGTGGTGATCCCGGAGCCGGCAGGGGGTGCGCACGTCGACCACGCTGCAACTGCCGAGGCGGTCATGCGGGAGATAGACCTTGCACTGAAGGAGCTGGAGGGGATCGATCCCAGCGAGCGGCTGCGTCTTAGATACGAGAAGTATCTGAATATGGGAAGCTACGCGACGGCATACGGGAGATAAGGCAGCCAGGCCTCCGGGACCACCTTGTGCGAAGCCAGCACAAAATCACCCGGGGCGGGGGGCCGCGGTCTGCGCGAGGGCTTCATCCCCACCTCTGAAGGAAGGCAGGCCCCCTTGCGGACGTTGCAGGCGGCGCAGCAGGTGATGACGTTATCCCACGAGGTGAGGCCGCCACGGCTTCGGGGGACGATGTGGTCGATAGTCAGATGGTGGGTACTGCCGCAATATTGACAACGGAACCCGTCGCGCGCCAGTATGGCCCTTCGCGAGAGACGTCTTCCCTCAGCGCGGGGCAGGCGCACGTAGTAATTGAGCCTTATCACCGAAGGCGTGGCCAAGGCAGCCCTCTCTGACCGGATAAGGTGAGCACCTGCTTCCACGGTCTCCGCCTTGCCCTTCAGCAATAACACGATAGCGCGGTTTGTCGAGCAGACGTTGACCGGCTCATAGGTGGAGTTCAGCACAAGGACCGGACGAACCAAGCCCACCCCCCAGTGGAGCGTTTTTGGACATTCTAGCTGATGATGCACCCGGTTTGAGCCTTCGTGAGCGATCAGTCCCGGCTGGCCCTGTGCGCCACCTGCCCGCCGATAGCCTGCGCTGCTAGAATCAAATGATGAACGGTGAGGATCTCTTCGATGCAGGTCTGAAGGCCGACCTCTCGGCAAATGCTCCGTTGGCGGCGCGTTTGCGCCCTCGCAAGCTTGATGATGTGGTCGGCCAGCCCCACCTTCTGGGGGAGGGGGCCTCTTTGCGAGTGGCGATCGAGACCGGCACCGCCGGCTCCATGATCTTCTTTGGTCCTCCCGGTACCGGCAAGACGACGGTAGCGCGTCTGGTGGCCTTGGAGACCGGGTCCGCGCGTGAAGAGCTATCCGCGGTCAGTTCGGGGGTTGCTGAGGTACGCAAGGTGATCGATCGCGCCCGGGACCGGCGGGGGCAGGCCGGGCAGCGTACCATCCTATTCATCGACGAGATTCACAGGTTCTCCAAAGCCCAGCAGGATGCTCTACTTCACGCCGTCGAGGACGGGGTCATCACGCTGATCGGTGCGTCTACCGAGAACCCGTATTTTGAGGTCATCCCCGCGTTGATATCTCGGTGCGAGCTGTATGAGTTTCAGACACTGTCCAAAGCCGACATCCGAACGCTGCTGGATAGAGGCCTGGCCCTCCGACGGCAGGATCTTAGAGCCGGAGACTCGCCGGTGTCTGTGGGCGACGAGGTTCTCGAGCTCATCGCCGCAGGGGCATTGGGCGATGCGCGCCGAGCGCTGTCTATTCTCGATCGCTCCCTTGTTCTTGCTGAGTCGAGAGGCCTTGGCCGGCTCGATACTGCAACGGTCGAGGAGGCGGCACAACGCAAACTGGTGCTGTACGACAAGGGGGCGGATGCGCACTACGATGTGATCTCGGCCTTCATCAAGAGTCTTCGTGGTTCCGATCCAGACGCGGCCCTGTACTACCTAGCCGTCATGCTTACCGGGGGCGAGGACCCGAAGTTCGTTGCGCGCCGTATGGTGATATTCGCCTCAGAGGATATCGGTAACGCAGATCCACGGGCCCTCGAAGTGGCGGTTGCGGTGTCGCGTGCAGTGGAGTTCGTGGGGCTGCCTGAGTGCGGGCTCAACCTGGCTCAAGGAGTGACCTATCTCAGCTGCGCGCCCAAATCCAACGCTTCGTACCTGGGTCTGGAGGCTGCGCAGAGAGAGATCGAGAAACACGGCGCTCTGGCGCCTCCTGTCTTTTTGCGCAGCACCGGATACGCAGGAGCGAAGTCGCTGGGGCATGGTGTAGGCTATGAATACCCTCATGACCGCGGGGGCTACGTGGCTCAGCGCTATCTGCCCGAGGCTCTCCGGGGGCGGGAGTTCTACCGACCGACGGCGGAGGGCGAAGAGGCTCGTGTGCAGAAGTTCCTAGAAGCGATGAGAGCGCTTAGGCGGGGCGCATCGGAAGGCGGGGAAACCTGATCTTTTGTCAAGGATGCAGAAGTACCGCCGATACAAATCGGAGCGGGTCCCTTCACCGTTGGCGGCCCAGGAGGCCCGGAATCGAAACAAGGCCGTGGAGTAAGATGGAGTTGGTGGTTGAGGCCTAGCCGCGAGGGTAAGGCGGCAAGGAGGAGTATCGCGATGCATGGGATATCAACTTTCCTTCTAGGAGGCTTGGTGGGAGCTGCGTTGGGCTATCTGGCGTCGAGGAGGAAGCCGCAAGGCGTCGACGCAAACCAGGCGGATAGTCTTGCAGAGACACCATCGCTCAGTAGAGTCGAACCTGTGGAAGAACCGAGTTCGCAGCCCGAGACTGCTGCGGTGGAGACCACTCAGGCCACCGCCGTCATGGAAGCGCCCGCCGAAGAGGTCACCGACGCCGAGTTGGAGGCCGCCGACGGGTGGGCGGTCGCCGAGGTGGCTCTTGAGGAGCCGTCGGTTGACAGGATAGTTGCCGAGGAGTCGCCGGCGACTGAAGTGCCTATCGAGGAGCCGCTTGAGGCAGATCTGCCGGCCGAAGAGACTCTCGGTCCTGAGGCCGCTGAGCTTGTAGCGGGGGTGGTTTCTCAGACCGAGGCGGTTTCCGTCGACAGTCCACCCGTGTCGCCGATCGACGATCTGAAGGCCCGGATCGAAGAAACGCGCCGACGTATTCGACAGGAACTCGAACAGCCTTTCGTCTCGACGGTTGAGACCGAGGATAGGGATGATTGGGTAAACTCCCCTGCCGTTGTGTCGGTTGATCAGACCGAGGTTGCGCCGTCTACCGAGGCGGAGCAGCCGGATTATGACATTGGTCCGATGGAGTCTTCTGGTGACTCATCGGAAAAAATAGTTGAAGAGATCGATGAAGAGATCGATGAAGAGCCCTCGTCGGGGGCGGTCGACTATGATTCGATGAAGAGCCGGATCGAATCGACCCGCAGCCGACTCAAGGCCAAAGCTTTCGACGCGATGATGATGGGCGAATCGGCGCTGCTCTCGCGAGATCCACAAGACGTGGATCAGGTGCAATCGAATCTCCCCGTCGTGGACAGTGAGATCGACCAGACGATCGAGACCAGTCTGCGCGAGGAAGAAGCCTAGCGTAGGCCGGGAAGAGGACTAGGTGTAGCTCTCAGGCGCGTCCTCACTGGGAGGCAGGAAGCCCTCCTCTTGGTGAGCTGCGCGGGGCATGTGCAACGGTCTGCGGAATAGGTTGCGCAAGTCTGTCCAAGAAGCATCCCGGGATCCCTCCACTATCTCGAGGAACCCCTTCACCTTGGCATCCAGATTATCGACGTGGTGGAGAATCAAGGCCTCGATGGTCTTGGGGCGCTTGGGCGAACCCCATTCGAGCTCTCCGTGGTGGCTGACGATACAGTGAAGCAACTCTTGAAGCTTGGCATCGGGGAATGTCGACAATCCCTTCGCCTTTTCCGATACTAAGGTGACCCCTTGAATGACATGGCCCAGGAGACGCCCGGCGTCTGTGAAGTCGATGCCCGTCTCGAAAGTGAGTTCTGCAGTCTTGCCGACGTCGTGGAGCAAGGCTGCGGTCATCAGAAGATCCCGGTTGACTCGCCCGTACTGCTGACCGACGAAGTCGCACAGGTCGGCGACCGCGACGGTGTGCTCCATCAAACCGCCCAGATAGGCGTGATGATAGAGTTTTGCGGCTGGTGCCGTGGTGAACACCTCGTAGAAGTCAGCGTCGCCGAATATGACTTCCAGGAGTGCAGCGTAGTCACGGTCGCGCACGGAATCGACGTGGAATCGCAGAAAGCCTTTGAGTTCGTCGATGTCCCGATAGGTGCAGGGGAGGAAATCGCGGGGTTCGGCAGACCCGGGTGGGGCGGCTGAGATCTTGGAGGCTTCCAGCTGGGGTCTGTTCTGATACTCGGACACGCGGGCGGCGACTAGTACTAGGTCTCCCACCTTGATGGCAGAGTCCATTGCCGCCGTCTCCCAGACAGTGCAGTCGACCGTGCCCGTGCGGTCGCCCAGTCTCAGCTTGAAGAAAGGTTTGCCCGCCTTGGTCTGCCGGGTCTCCTTGCTCGAGAGCAGGTAGACGCCGCTCACCGCAGAACCGGGCTTGAGATCGCACACCAGGGTGCGTCTCCTAGCGTCGTTCGCAACCCTCTCGCTGTTGAGGGAAGCTCCCAGGTCAAGTTGATCGTCGTTCACGGTATCCTCGTTCAAACTCGCACCGCCCGCGTCTGATATCCGGCGGCCCAGGTTATTGTATCTGAGTCATCGGATGCCGAGGCTCCAGCAGGTCTCTGGATCAGTGGGGCAGGAAAGGTATACGGGCTCCGTCTGCCTCCTTGCGCTTGTAGAAAAAGAAAGCCGGTATCACCGCTACACCGATGATGATGGCGGCGATGAGGAAGAACTCTCCAAACACGGTGTGGGCCGCCTCCTTAGTAGCCAAGGCGGCTGCATCCTTCATGGCCTGCCACTCTGCGTCGGACAGGCCGGATGGCCTGATGATCGGCGTGACTATGCCGGTTGCCAGCGAGTTGAAACGGCGCACTCCCCACGAGCTGAGGGCGGACAGGCCCACCACCATCCCCACCATACGAGAGACCGTCACCAGGGCCGAGCTGGTAGTCATCCACCTGGGACCTCCGGCCGAGATGACACTGGCACCTATGGGACCGATCACCAAACCGAAACCGAGGCCACTGATCATGAGATCCCGGGTCATCACCAACTCGGTCGGATCGAGGGGCCAACGGCTCACGAGCAGATAGCCGCCTGCCGCTATCAAGAATCCGAACACCGCCGTTGCCCGGTAGCCCACCCAGTCTGCCAGCCAACCGCCGATGACGGCGCCCACGGGAATCATCAGCGTCAGCCGGATGAGAAGGAGACCACCCTCGATCTCAGTCATGCCAAAGAGCGTGTAGGCGTAGAGAGGGATCTCCACCATTCCGATGATCAATGCTGCTCCGACCAGCACGTGTGCGATGTTGGCAGCCGCGAACGCCGGTCGCTTGAAGAATTCCAGACGGATAAGCGGCCTATGATGGTGCCGCTCGAACAATACGAACCCTATGAATGCCACGGCACTAACGACAAGCCAAGGCCACTTCACAGGGGTGGCCGTAGTTGCCGAGCCGGCCTCGATGGTCTGGGTGCCGGTGCCGAGCCCCATGGTGATTCCCGCCAGAGCTAAGGCCATCAGGCCTGCCCCAACGTAATCGACCCGTCCCCTATGCCACCAGCGGAGCTGTTCTCCGGAGGCTTCATCTTCAGTGGTTGTCCCGCCGGCGTAACTCAGACCCGGTCGGAGGAGATGCCAACAGACCGGGATCAAGACGAGACAGAGGGGGATGTTGACGAAGAAGATCAAGCGCCAGCTCCAGAGTGAAGACAGAGCGGCGCCATAGATGGGACCGAGTACTCCTCCGGCCTCAGCGGCTCCTCCAACAATCCCCAGGACTAGGGCACGCCGTCCCGGGGGGAACATGTCGGCGCCGGCCGCCATGGCGATAGGTACCAGCGCTCCCCCTCCCGCAGCTTGAACCACCCGCGCGCCCACGAACAGCCCGAGGTGGTCCAAGACCACGCAGAGCGCGCTCCCCAGCATGAAGAGAGCCAAAGCCAACATGGCCATGGGTCGTCTCCCCCGCACGTCGGCCAGGCGTCCGAACAGGGGCATGGCCACAGTGTAGCCGAGGAAATACGCAGTGATGATCCACCCGGCGTCGTTGAGGTGGGCCAGATCGATGTACAGCGATCGCATGATCGAGGGCATGACCGTGAGGACCATGGTCTGGTCGAGCGCGGCGACGAACACGGCCGCGCAAAGCACCGTCATCGCGAATATGGCTCGACGGGAGGTGCGCACTGTAGCAGTCTTCGCGCCGGTCGTCTGTCCGGTCTCGGCTATAGCGGCGCCTCGACGTCCACATGGGTATCCAAGTCGGAGAGGACGATACTTCGCCAGACTTTGGGATCCTCGTTGGCCGTCGCCGCTCCGGCTATGTCCACCTCGTAGACCAGGCTGTCATCGACCCCGATCCAGATATCGGTGTGGAAACTCTCGGTCACTCCGAGATCGACCAGGCCGGCGATCGCTTTGACCTCTTCGTCCGCAGTCTGCCCGGCGATGTGATAGGTCTTGACCCCGCCCTTGTTCTCACGGCCTTCATATGAGACGCCGGTGATGCGGTCGAGTATGCGTATGGTCCCGGCGCCGAGGCTCAGCTTGCCAACGGGGCTCTCGGCGGCCGGCACACTTAGCCACTTCTGAGAGATGGGATCCTGGATGTAATAGGTATCGCCCAGCGCCACTATTCCTACCGTGACCGGAAGACCTGCATAAGTGGCATCGACGGTAGACACCATGTCGCCCGCAGCGTTGATATCACCGGTCATGCGGGCGATCTCCAGCCCTCCACCAGGCTTGGCCGATTCCGGCTGGTGCACCTCGTAGACGAAGTGGAAGCCTTTGATCTCCTTCATCCTAGCGGAGGCGGAGGCGAGGACCTCCCGAGGGTCCACGTCGGCTTCGTCACCTCCACAAGCCAACAGGCAGGTCGGCAAGGCAAGCGCCAAGAGGACGGTCACGACGAGGATGACTCTGCAGTGAACCGGATACCCGCGGTCGTTCATGATCCCATTATGTATCCTTGTAGGAGAGCGGACAAGCGCAGGGCTGTAAGCGGCAGTGCTGAGTAGTTGGTACAATACCGGCGTAGTGTGCCTCAGTACGACGGGGGATGTCTATGGCGCCCGAAAACCGACATGCGCATCCGAATTACGCTTCGGGCGAGGACTACATCCTGGAGTTCCGCAGCTTCCGGTATGGCTTCAACACGATCGACTTCGGGCAGAGGGTGGAGATGGCTGCCGTAGAGCTCGGCTTGGTCGAGGCTGGAATGCTTCTCCACGACGAGCGTGCCGATCTGGTGCAACTGGTGGCCGGAGGAAGTGTCGAGTTCCCGGTCAGCCCTCTGGGGGAATATCTGCTGCAGCGCGGCGACGAGGTGTTGAGTCTTCACGGTGAGGACCTCGTGTACTGGCTGCGAGAGTTGGTGTTCCGCAGTGCCTGGCTCGATTTGCGGCTGATTGAGGGACAACTTGAGGTCGCGTTTGACGACGAGAATGGGACATTTGCCTACTTTCCCGCCGGACATCGTTCGCGGCGGATAGGTCCGCCTCCTCATCCGTCCTGGCGCGAGGTGGCATACACCCGCTGAGCGGTGCCATGCCTGATAGATCCGTTCAGACGCTACGCCTGATTCTCAAGAAGGCGTTCAGCAGGTACTACTTGGCTTTGGCTACGCCTGCCATAGCTGATCCGACGGAGGCTTTCGGCGCCGCCCAGGAATACCTGTCCGCGCTCAGAGCGGAGTTGGGTACGGAGGAGTTTATGCAGAGGCTGGACGACGAGACCACGACTCTGGCGGGCCAGATCGAACAGGACCTGCGGCAGAGATGGAGAGACCGCGACCATCCGCCGGAGATCGTCGATCTGGAAGATCGGCTACGTGAGTGTCTGGAATACGGTCTTGCCAGACTGTACGGCAGCCCTGGGCAGTCCCGGTAAGACCGCCGATGACGGAGTTCTTCGAGAATTGGCTCATCCCGCTGCTACGCGACTACGGTCTGCTTATTGTGTTCTTGACAATGGCCGCCGAGAGCGCCTGTATCCTCATCCCGAGCGAGATTGTGGTCCCCTACGGCGGCTTCTTGGCCGCCCAAGGTCACACGCATCTATGGATGGTGATCGCCGTAGCGACGGCGGCCAACCTGGTCGGGTCGATCATCGCCTACCTGGTGGGGCGGTACGGCGGCCGAGCATTGTTCTTGAAGTACGGACGCTATGTAGGCGTACGCACCCACCATCTGGACAAGGCCGACCAGTGGTTCGAGCGCCGGGGAGAGGTGACAGTCTTCTTCACACGCATGATGCCGGGAGTGCGGACCTTCATCTCCCTTCCGGCGGGGATCGCGAAGATGCCTGTGGGCAGGTTCTTGTTCTACTCTCTTCTAGGGGCGGTCCCGTGGAATGCTGCTCTGGCCTACCTGGGTTATGGAGCCGGCAAGGCTGCAGGGGAAGATCCTTGGGGCAGCCTACAGGAACAGTTCAGCCGCTACAACCACATCTTCTACATCGTGCTGGCAGTCGTTGTCGTAGCTTTGGTTGCCTGGGTATTGTGGCGTTGGCGGCGTCGCGAATCTTCGGCGTCCGATGAGTCCTAGAGCACCATACTGAGGAACTTCTGGGTGCGCGGTTCTTTCGGGCTGGCGATCATTTCTCGAGGGTCACCCTCCTCAACGACCACTCCGCCGTCCATGAAGATCAACCTAGAGCCCACCTCGCGAGCGAAGCCCATCTCGTGCGTGACGACCACCATAGTCATTCCGGACTCCGCCAAGCTCTGCATGACGCCCAAGACTTCCGCGACCAGCTCGGGGTCAAGGGCGGAGGTGACCTCATCGAAGAGCATCATGTCGGGCTTCATGGCCAGAGCACGGGCTATCGCGACGCGCTGTTGCTGACCACCCGATAGCTCCTCCGGCAAGGCCTGTGCCTTGTCGGCCAGTCCCACTTGATCAAGCAGGTCGCGGGCAATCCTCTCAGCCTCCGCCCTAGACTTCCTCTGGACCTTCATAGGGGCCATCATCACGTTCTGCAAAGCGTTCTTGTGGGGGAACAGGTTGAAGCTCTGGAAGACCATGCCGATCCGTTGTCGTATCTTGTTGGGATCGGTCCTTGGCCCATGCAGGTCCTCACCTTCGATGATCACCTTGCCCTTCTGGATCGGCTCAAGTCCGTTGATGCAGCGGAGCATGGTCGACTTACCCGATCCGGACGGTCCGATGACCACCACCACCTCTCCCTTCGTGACGGTGAGATTAATACCCTGTAGCACGTCAAGGTGTCCGAACGACTTGTGGACATTTACCAGTTCGATCATCGTATTGGTGCCTGGCACAGCAGGCAGCGGGCTCACGTCATCCTTGAACTTGCTGCTCACCAGCCCTCACCCCCCTTGGGTACCTGACCAGCAATATCCGAATCGAATAGCTTCTTCTCAGCCTCTGGGGTGATGCCCGAAGGGGGCTTACCCCCCGGTTTCGACTTGCGGCGCCGGTTCTCCATCATGGCGGCGATCCGAATCAGGGGGATTGTGAAGGCGAGGTAGATAAGCGCTGCGACCGTCAGCGGTGTCGAGTTGGCGACTACCCCCATCTTCTCCTTAGCGGTGAACAGAAGTTCCGGAACCGAAATAACCGACATGAGAGCGGTGTCTTTGATCATTGCGATGAATTCGTTGGTGAGGGGTGGGACCACCAGCTTCACCGCCTGCGGAAGAATGACATAACGCATCGCTTGACCACCGGTCATGCCCAAAGAACGGGCCGCCTCGGTTTGACCCTTGGGAATGGCCTGAATGCCGGCCCGAAAGATCTCCGCGGAGTAGGCGCCGTAACACAAGGTTAGACCAAGCACGCCCGAAGTCAGCTCGTTGAGCTTTATGCCCGCGTGGGGAAGGCCATAGTAGATGAAGATGAACAGCAGCAGCAACGGCAAGCCGCGAAAGACGTCGATGTATGCACCGGCCAAGTAACGAAGAGGGCGAAACCGTGAGAGGCGGATCAAGGATAGGATCAGTCCCCAGGTCCAGGCGCATATCAGGCCGAGCACCAGAACCTCGATCACGATAGGCAGCTGCTGGACGAGGAGCCAAAGCGAGTCCTTGAATATCTCCCCGTTGAAGAATGCGTTCACCAGACCACCTCCGGTCGCCTACTAGTCACCCTGCTTCAGCATACAAGAGAGAAAAGGGTCAGAGCTCAAGCTCCGACCCTTTTCTGGAGACCGTACTCTCGATCGGCATGCCGAAGCCGGTGTTATCCGACAGATCACTCGACGCCGGTCAGGCCCCACTTGTCGCATATCTTCTGGTAGATGCCTTCCGCCTTGAGCTCCGCGAGTGCCGTATTCATGGCTTCCAGCAGACTCGTATTCTCCTTCTTGATGGCGTAGCCGTAATCGTTGACCGTCACGATGCCGCCGGTGTTGGCGAACTTCGCCTTGTAGTCTTCGTTTGTTTGGATGATATAGGCGTTGACCGGCTCATCGTTCACGACGGCCTGGACCCGTTCCGCGGCCAGATCCTGGAATGCGGTCAGGATGTCAGGGTATTTCTTGATCTCCTTCACTCCCTCGATCTCTTCTACGGCAAACTGGCCTGTGGTATCGACCTGCACGCCGACGATCATGCCGGCCAACTGATCGGCAGAGGTCACTGGAGCGTCGATGGGAGCTGTGATAGCCAAGATGCCCGGCAGGTAGGCATCCGTGAAGTTGACCTGCTCGAGCCGCTCTTCGGTGATGCTCATGGCGGACATGATGATATCGTAGCGGTCGCCAAGAAGGCCAGGGATGATCCCGTCCCAAGCAGTCGACACCACCTGGAGTTTCAGACCCATCTTGTGCGCAAGAGCCGTGCACAGATCAACGTCGAAGCCCTTGTAGCCGCCGGCCTCATCAGAGAACTCCATCGGCGGGAAAGCGGTGTCAGAACCGCCCAGGATCCAGCCGTCCTCGATGGTCTCCGGTTTTTCGATAGCATCCGACTTCTCAACCGCTGCGATGAAGTCATCTACGTTCTCCTCCGCGTAGTCGCTCCCGCAACCCGCGGTCGCTGGTATGAGGGCCATCACCACCAGCAACAAAGCGACCAACAGAATATGATTCTTCTTCAACTCACCCTCCTCCTAGATGCGCGCACGGGTCTTTCGACGACAGAGATATCCGCGAGGACCCGAGTCGCAATCTGCATGACCATAACCCACAGTGTATCTTTTATCATGCCAAACAGTATCATGTCTTCGCTAACCTCGTGAATCTGCGCTGTACCAGACGACAGATCCTGATCTGATCAGCGCAGGGTATACTTCCGCTTCGATTATGGGCCGTCCAAAGTCATCCATATCCGTGTCCGCCGCTTCTATCCTCGGTGCGGCACCAGTTGTCGATGCGCTCTTCTGCGAGGAGACCGCGAGCGGTGGTGTGCGGTGCACTCTGTGCCCGCATCACTGCGTGGTGAGCGAGAACACCGAGGGACTCTGCAAGGTGCGCGGGGTGCGTGATGGTCGCCTGGTTGCGCTCACCTACGCTCGGCCTGCGACGATCATCAGTGACGAGATCGAGAAGAAACCGCTGTTTCACTTCCATCCCGGCACCCGCGCACTCTCGCTGGGCGGCTACGGCTGTAATGTGCTCTGTTCGGGGTGCCAGAATTGGCAGATTTCCCACGCAAGCGCGCGAACCGAGACCACTCGCCTGCCGGTGCTGATGCCGGCCGACGCAGTCGCCATGGCTCAGAAGCACAAGCTTGCGGGAGTAGTCTTCACTTACAACGACCCGGTGGTGTGGATCGAGTACGTGCATGATGTCTGCGCTGCCTTCAAGGAGGCCGGGCTCTACACGGCGTTCATAACGGCCGCCTATCTGAACGAGGATGCCTTGGATTATGTCGCGCCTGTGCTCGATGCTTTCAAGTTCGATCTGAAAGCGGCCACCCCCGAATCATGGGCCAACTTGACCAAGGTGAAGGATCCGGAACCGGCCTACGCGGCGACCGTGCGCGCCAGAGAGGTACACGGCTGTCACGTGGAAGTCGTTTCCAACATCGTCCCGAGCATCAACGACGACGATGCCAGTCTGTCGGCCATGGCCTGCTGGGTCCGCGACAACCTCGGTCAGAATACACCGTGGCACGTGACGCGCTTCATCCCGGAATTCGAACTGTCGTATCTTGCCGCCACTCCGATCAAGACCCTGGAGCGTGGGGTCCGGCTTGGCAAGGCGGCGGGGCTTAGGTTCGTCTACCTCGGCAATGTTCCCGACCATCCCGGGCGGCATACCGTCTGTCCCGGATGTGGTCGGACGGTCATCCGCCGAGACGAGCCGAAGATCGACGGATCGGGAGTGGAGCGGGGGCTCTGTCTGGCCTGTGGCGAAGATCTGGGAATCATCTGGGATGCGCGCGGGGTCTCCTGACACGCCCGGCTTGTTTAAGGGCTCCCACATGACGGGTAGCATTTTGACGGAGTGAATGTGCGAATGATCATCGGAGTCTGTGGAACCAATAGCTGAACAGACTGGCGGTCGGGGCGGGGGTGGGCGTGGGCCCGTATCCCTCGTCATACCATGTAGGGCCGAATATGTCGGCCTCTGCCGGCTGGTTGCGGGCGCTATCGGGAACCGCGAATCGCTGGATGAAGAAACCATCGCCGACATGAAGCTGGTGGTGACCGAAGCCTGTACCTGCTTCGTTGCACACCCGGACGAACAGACTTCTCCTGACGCCGACGGAAGCGTCGGAGAATCACCAAATTCTTTGCGCGTCGACTTCAATGTGACCGCGGACTCCTGGACCATCATCATCTCCGACCCGGAACGCCGGTGTCACATAGCGCGACTCGGTCGCTGCGACCCCAAGAGCGAGAATGCCATGGGACTCACCATCATAAAGGCCCTTGTCGACCGGATGGAGCAAACGGACAGCGGGGACGAGGGTAGCGTCCTGCGCCTGGTCAAGCGGCTGTCGCCTCGAACAGAGCCGGCCGACTGAGCCTCTGACTAGTAGCGCTGGAGGGGCGGCCTGGGTGCCCCTCCGGTCCGGAAGAGTGCCATGCTACACTGAGACGCCATGAGGCTTGCCGGTACCCGATGCCGTTTTACCCCGGTGATGGTGGCTACTCTTGCGGCTGTTCTCTGCATAACTCTATCGCTGGCCGCGTTTGTGGCCGTGGCTATGCTCTGCTTCCCGTCACCCGCGTTCGCATCACCCTCACCACTCTCTTTGATCGTCGATCGCCCGTTAAGCGCTATGGACGAGAGTCTGACTCTGCGCGTGGAGGGTGAAATGACGAGGTCGCTCGACGGGGACGATTTGGTTCTACACGTAAGAGGCCCCGCCGGGCAGTCACAAGTAGGGCAGTCTGGTCTCCGACTGCCGGAGGCTGCCAAGATCGTCGCAACCCTTGGCGCGACGGCGGCCACGGGTAGTGATGTAGCTGAGACCGTCGGGGTGGACCTGATCGCCGACCCTGCATCTGGAATGTTAAGGGCTGAGATCTCGCTGGCAGACACGATACTGACCGAACCAGGCGCCTATCTGCTGGTTGTACAGCTGGAGTCGTTGGGTGAGGTGTCGGCGAGTGGACAAACCTGGGTGGGGAAGGCTGAAGTCCGGGACGAGCCGCTTGATCTTGCCTTCATCTGGCCGGTCTCTCTTGGGATCCACCGTGATACGGACGGACATTTCTTCGATCGGTGCTTGGACGAAGCTGTAGGGCAGAACGCTGAAGATATTGGGGATCTTGGCGGTCTAGTGGCTCTCTCGAGCCTATTCCCCGATTGGGAGTTCTCTCTGGCGCCGGAGCCTGTGCTGCTGACGCAACTCCGTGATATGGCCGATGGTTACGTCAGTGTCTCCGAGTCGGGGGATGAAGAGGAGATATCGGCCAACGACCCGCCGGCGCTGTACGCAGCTGAGATACTGGCGGGGTTCGCTGCTCTCCACGGTGACCAGTCGGTAGAGGTGGTGGCCGGACCGTACTGTAGCGCCGATCTCAGTGCGCTTGCATCTGAGGGGTGGCGGGATGGTCTGCAGCAGATCCTCATGGGCAAGCAGGAGATCCAACAGACTCTGGGATTGCAGACACCGCCGAACGGAGCTCGTTCTCCCGATCTGGACCTGACCAGCGATGCCGTCTTCTATTACGCCGAGGCGTCAATCGATCACGTGGTGGTCGACGCGGGCCTGCGGGACCTGCTGGCAGAGCCGGTCGCAGAAGGTACAGTCGCGGTCAGAGCGCGGAACTCCGCCAATAGTCGAGTGACCTTGGTCTTCGCGGATACGGAGTTGAGTCATCACATGAGCTATCCGTGGGACGCGGGCGTCTTCTCGGCCGCATTGGCGGCGAAACTGGCTGCTGGGGAGACAAGTGCCCTGGTCTTGACTCCCGCTGTCGAATTCGAACTCATCCCGCGGGAGTATCTCGAAAGCATCGGGGAGATCCTCGACGGATCTGCATGGATCCGGACATTGACGCTGTCGGGACTACTGCGTGCTCACGGCCCGGATACCCGCCCGGTCCTGCTGATGCCCTCGACCGGGAACTCGGGAGGCTATATCGAGGACTCGCTTCTCTCAGCCGTGAAGGTCGCGCACGCCGCGGTTAGCGACTTGGGTGCCGTCGCCGACACCGTTCACGCTCCCGTGGAGGATGCTCACAGGTTGCTGTATATGGCGCAAAGCCGTTGGTGGTGGCGGGCTGAGACCAGTCCCCGGGAAGCCAGTATCGGCATGGACTACGCGGAAGAGGCGCGCTCGCTGGCTCAACAGGAGTTGGAGAAGATACGTCTCTTGGGGGGCGGTTCGAAAACCATCATGGGTGCGGAAGGAACGGTCGACGTGATCCTTCAAAACGGCGCGGAGTACCCGGTGACCGTGGAGGTAGAGTTAGCGGCACAAGGAATGCACCTACTTCAAGGAAGCTCGGTCGAACTCGAACTTGGACCCGGCCGAACGGAAATACAGGTGCCGCTCGCCGGGGGGGAAGGTTCACAGAGACTCGAGGTCGCACTCGTGGTCGGCGCCAGCGTCCTCGGGGAAACCGGCTACGATTTGCGCTTTGTCACGATCATGACCGTTCTGCCGTGGATAGTCGTTGCAGCGTTGGTGCTGGTGGCAGGTTTGGCGCTACTGATATATCGGTCGGTTCGGAAACGAAGAACCCGAAGAGCGGCCTGACGTCAAGCGCTCTTTCTCTCGTCTATCGGCACGTAGTCGCGGGCGAGACCCCCTGTGTAGATCTGGCGAGGACGATACAGTGTGGCTCCGCCCTCGTTGACCTCTCTCCAATTGGCGATCCAACCCGGCAGGCGCCCCATGGCGAAGATCACGGTGAACATATTCACCGGGATACCCATAGCTCGTAGAATCACGCCCGAGTAGAAGTCCACATTGGGGTACAGGCGGCGCTCGACGAAATAAGGGTCGTTTAGGGCCACGTCCTCCAGGCGCTTGGCGATTTCAAGCAGCGGGTCGCGCTCCCTCATCTTGCCCAGCAGGTTATCGGCCAACTCCTTCATGATGCTGGCGCGAGGATCGTAGTTCTTGTACACGCGGTGGCCAAAACCCATGAGGCGAAGAGTTGAGTTCTTGTCCTTGACCTGCCGGATATAGTCATTCAGATCGACGTTATCGTCGTGGAGGTGCTGGAGCATCTCCACGACCGCCACATTGGCGCCTCCGTGTAGCGGTCCCCACAGCGCGCACACTCCGGCGGCGCAACTGGCGAACATATTGGCCCCCGAAGAGGCCACCATCCGCACGGTGCTCGACGAGCAGTTCTGCTCGTGGTCGGCATGTAGGATGAGGATCAGCTGTAGTGCCGCCACCGTGTCGGGATCGGGCTCATAATCGCGGAAAGGTATCGAGAACATCATGTGGAGAAAGTTGCTGCAGTAGTCCAGGTGCGGCTTGGGATAGACGATGGGCAGGCCGATGGACGCCTTGTAGCTGGCCGCCGCAATGGTTCGGATCTTGCTGATCAGCCGGGCCGCGGCTATCTGGAAGGTGGCGGGGCTTTCCATCTCGATTAGGCTGGGCTCGTAGCAGCTCATAGCGTTGATCATCGCCGAGAGGATCGCCATGGGATGACCGGTCGACGGGAAACCATCGAAGTGCTTGTAAAGCCCTTCGTGGATCATCTCGTACTTGGTGAACAGGCCGCTCCAGCATCTCAATTGTTCCCGGGTGGGCAATTCACCGTAGATGAGCAGCCAACAGGTCTCGACGAAGGTGCTCTTTCGCGCCAGTTGCTCGATGGGTATCCCTCGGTAGCGAAGGATTCCCTGGTCGCCGTCAATGAAAGTGATCGCTGAGCGGCAGGACCCGGTGTTGTAGTATCCCTCGTCCAAGGTAATGAATCCGGTAGTCTCTCTCAACTTCGTTACGTTGATGGCCCGATCACCCTCCGCTCCGTCGACGACCGGAAGGTGATAGGTGTCGCCACCGACTGAGAGGGTGGCCTGCTCTAACATGTGCGTCGCCCTTTCTGCTCCGGACACTGCTGTGGCCCATGCTTGGACGCGGTTTGCATTCAGATCCTTGTCGACAGCGCGACCCGCTCTGGGCATCTCACTTGACAGTCTACCGCTCTCGCCGTTCGACGCTCGGATGGTAAACTCCCCGGTGACATGGAATCTTGGCACGGCCACTTACTGAAAGAACGAGTCGATCAGAGCAGTCTGCTGATCCAGGGCAATCGTGCCTGCGTGTTGGGCGCCCTTGACGCCGGAGTCCGGTTCTACGCGGGGTATCCGATAACTCCCAGTTCGGAGATCATGGAAGCCATGGCCGTCGAACTGCCGCGGATCGGGGGCGTTTTCGTACAGATGGAGGATGAGATCGCCTCCATATGTGCGTGCATCGGCGCCTCTCTCACCGGCGAGGTCGCGATGACCGCCACCTCCGGCCCGGGTTTCTCTCTGATGCAGGAGGCTCTCGGGTACGCGATCATGGTGCAGGCTCCGCTGGTTGTTGTTGACGTTATGCGGTCGGGGCCTTCTACCGGCCGGCCCACCGCTCCCTCGCAGGCCGACGTGATGCAGGCGCGTTGGGGTACGCACGGCGATCATCCGGCCATCGTGCTTGCAGCATCGAATGTGGCGGATATGTACCGGCTCACAATGGCCGCGGTTCGTTTCGCCCTACGATTCCGGACGCCTGTAACGCTGTTGGCCGACCAGGTAGTCGGCCAGATGCGCGAGAGTTTTTCGGAGGAGCTTCTTGGTCGCTACCGTCTGACCAGCGGTGATTTCGATTTCACGCCTGGGTACCTTCATCCTGATCTGGCCCGAGAGGTACATCTGCCGCACGTTCTGGGTTCTGGAGAGTATCCGCACGTGACCGGGCTGTTTCACGACGAGACCGGGTTCCCAACGAATGATCCGGAGAAGACCGACAAGTTCTTGCGTGAGCTTTACAACAAGGTAGCTCACCACCGAGACGAGCTCTGCCTCTACGATGTCAAGAACGAGGGCAGGGGTCGGGTGTGTATCGTGGCCTACGGTTCCTGCGCTCGGAGCGCTCGGGCGGCATGGAGGCTGGCCGATCAGGAAGGGTTGTCGGTCGAGGTTCTCCACCTGTACACGTTGTTCCCGTTGCCTGTGGAGATCGTTCAGAAGGTCGCTCGACGGGTGGAATTTATGATCATCCCCGAACTCAACCTGGGCCAGTACGCTCACGAGGTCCGCAAGATGGCCGAGCAGTGGACCACGGTCATCGGCATTGGCAAGACCGACGGCACTCTCATCACCCCACGCGAGATCCTCGATCGGATTGCCGAGCTGGTCGGTAAGTACGAAAGCGTGTAATCGATGGCGCTTGAGATAGAACAGTTCCTTCGGACAGATCGGTTGCCCCATATCTGGTGTCCGGGATGCGGGTTGGGCATTATCACCGGCGCCTTTTTGCGGGCGATCCTGGATCTGGGTCTCACTCGGGAGAACACTGTGGTGGTGAGTGGGATCGGCTGCTCGAGCCGAGCGGCCGGTTATCTGAATCTGAACACGGTACACACCATCCACGGCCGGGCGCTTCCGGTTGCCACCGGCATCAAGATGGCCCGTCCTGACTTCACTGTGATTGTGCTGACCGGTGACGGCGATGGCGCAGCCATCGGGGGTAACCATCTGATTCACTCCTGCCGGCGCAACATCGATCTCACCTGCATCCTCTTCAACAACCAGATCTACGGCATGACCGGCGGCCAGTTCTCGCCGACCATGGATCCGGGGGGTAACGCGACGACCGCTCCCTATGGCCAACTGGAGCCTTCGTTCGACTTGTGCCGTTTGGCTGAAGCGGCGGGCGCCACTTTCGTGGCGCGAGGCACCGCGGCCGGCGTTCGCCAGATTGAGAAGATCATCAAGCAGGGCGTCCAACATCCGGGATTCGCCTTCATCGAGGCCGTGGTTCCTTGTCCCACTGAATATGGGAGACGCAACAAACCGGCGAAAGCCGTGGACATGCTCGAAGAGGAACGGAAACGGTCGATATCTGTGAGTAAGGCGGCCAAGTTGTCGCCCGAGGAACTCGAGGGCAAGATCGTGACCGGAGTGCTCTTCCAGGATGTCGAGAGGCGTGAGTTCCAGAGCACTTACGCAGAGACCGTGGCTCGCGTGAAAGACGCCGAACTGGCGCGACGGTTGGCGGAAGGGGCCGGAGAATGAGCATGGTGGACGGAACAACACCATCTCCGATCGGGTCTGATCAAGCCCCCACAAGTACCCCTTCATCTGCTCAATGGGAAGGGTTGCTGTTCGGCCGGGAGTATGTGGAGGTTCGGTTCGGCGGCAGCGGTGGTCAGGGAGTGATACTCATGGGTGTGATCCTGGCGACGGCAGCCACGCTCGACCATCATCGCGTTGTGCAGACGGAATCGTATGGACCTGAAGCCCGGGGAGGATATAGCCGCAGCGACGTGATCATCTCCAGTGAACCAGTGGACTACCCTGAACTGGAAAGGGCCCATCTCTTGGTGGCTCTCTCCCAGTTGGCAGCGTCGCAGTACATCGGCACTCTGCGCAATGACGGTATCTTCATATACGATTTAGAGAAAGTCGTTGAGCCCCCGGTCTTCAAGGGGATCACTTTCGCTATCCCCTTCACCGAGATGGCCCTAGAGGAGACCGGTAGGACGCAGACGACGAACATCCTGGCACTGGGAGCGGTGACGAGTATCACCGGACTCGTATCTGTGGAGTCACTGCGGAAAGCGGTGACGGGCAGAGTACCGGCCGGCACTGAGGAGATCAACAACCGAGCGCTGATCCGGGGCCTGGGTATCGACCCTGCGGAGTGGCAGAACGGCGGCGCCAGGGCCTACGGCTTGCCGGTAGATCGGTAGGGTATACGTATGCTTGTAGCCGGCATCGATGTTGGGGCTAAGAACGTCCACGCAGTCCTGATCAAGGACGGGGATGTAGTTGCCAGAGCGGAGGTCGCCTCCGGTTTTGACCACGACGAGTCGGCGGAGCGAGGCTTGCGGGAGGCGGTCCGACTTGCCGGCGTCACGTGGGAAGACATCGATTCGGTGGCCGTCACCGGCGCTGGTCGCAAAGCGCTTGCCTATGCCGCAGAAAAGCCTACTGAGATAGCAGCTGATGCACGGGGAGCCTTCGCTCTCTTTCCAGAGGCTCGTACTGTCGTCGATGTGGGGGCTGATGAAGCGAGGGCCATCCGATTGGAGCCCGGCGGCAAGGTGGTCGATTTTGCGGTCAACGAGAAATGTGCAGCGGGAGCGGGCGCTTTTGTGGAGGCCATGAGCCGGGCGACCGAGATGTCGCTGGAGGATTTTGCCGAGGCGTCCCTCCACTCCACCGAGACCATACCTATGAACGCCCAGTGTACGGTGTTCGCGGAGTCGGAGGTGGTGAGTCTCATCCATGCGAACACGCCCTCGACGAACATCGCGCGGGCTGTTCATGATGCCATGGCCAGCCGAGTGTCAGCCATGGTCCGGCGCATCGGCGTAGAAGATCCAGTAGTCCTAGGTGGTGGGACAGCTCTCAACGTGGGATTCGTCAACTCCCTGTCGGAGGCTCTTGGCGGAGTGCATATTCACGTACTGCCGGATCCGGGCTTCCTTGGGGCCCTTGGGGCTGGGCTCATCGCTTGGGAATCGGCACAAAATCCAGAGCGTTCTCAGCCCGACCGACCCCCGAGGCCACAAAGCTCACAACGCGGCACTGCTACCGCAAGAGACGGGGCGGTTCTCGCAGACGGACTCGTTGAAAGAGAAACGGCTGGAGAGAGAGACTTCTGGCGATGGAGCGAGAGGTCTTGGTTCGATGGCGATTTGGACCCGCAAGAAATATCGGTCTTGACCGTAGGAGTGGATGTGGGGTCGGTCAGCTCCCAGGCCGTCATCCTCGGGGATGGGAGACTGCTTTCGTACTTCTCCACTCGTACCGGCTCGTCCAGCCCGGATAGCGCCGTGAAGGCGTTCCGGGGGGCGAGCGAACCCTTAGGGATCACTCTGGACGATGTGAGCTATGCGGTTGGTACCGGATACGGGCGTGTCAACGTGCCTTTCGCGGATCGCACCCTCACGGAGATAGCGTGCCATGCCCGCGGAGCCAATTTCATGGCCGGTCCCAGTGTCCGTACCATACTTGACATGGGAGGGCAGGACTGCAAGGTGATCCGCTGTGATGAGCGGGGCAAGGTGCTCAACTTCATCATGAACGACAAGTGTGCAGCGGGGACCGGCAGAGGTATGGAGGTCATCGCCGATGTTCTGGGAGTCCCTGTAGAGGATATTGGGCGCCGCTCTTTCGAGACAGACGAAGAACCACCCCCGGTCAGCAATGTGTGTGTAGTGTTCGCGAAATCAGAAGCTACTTCCCTGCTCAGGGCGGGGTGGAGCGTGAATCGTGTGCTCGCAGCTTATTGCGCCGCCATGGCGCAGCGCGTGGCCGGGCTTATAGAGCGTATGCAGGTGGAGCGAGAGTTCTTCATCACGGGTGGGATCGCCAAGAATATCGGAGTGACCCGTCGTATAGAACGGTTGATCGGTGTGGAAGCCCTGAAGCTCCCAGAGGATTCGATGCTCGACCCGCAGATGGCGGGAGCCTTGGGTGCGGCGCTTTTCGCTCATTCGCTGTCTCGCAAAGCAGAGAGAGAAAGAAGTACCGGCGTAGCGGCGCCCCGTAAGGCGACGGCTGCTGACGCCAAGGTGACTCCAGCTGAGTAGTAGGCCCGATGATAGCGAATTACGGATACGAGGATGGATCCGGCTTCTATTACATCACCATCGATGGTGATGTCTGTGCCGAGTGTGAGCACCACGGGTGTGTCACCGCATGTCCCCAAGGCGTGTACGCAATCGAGCTGGATGACTACGATGATCTCGTCGCCGTCGTGACCGAGAACGCCAGGAAGCGCCTCCGCGAGTTGTGCTCGCCCTGCAAAGGGCAGAACGGGAGCGGAGGCATCCAGCGCATCCTCCCCTGTACGAGTGCCTGCCCGAGGGGCGCACTTCGGCACAGCTGGTAGTGGGTATCGCGCCTCGTCTGGCATGGATAAGGATGGCAAGGGTTCCGTCGACTGCGTGACGCTGGGTGTGCTGTCCGATACCCACGGTCATCTCCACACCGAGGTGCGAGAGGCACTGGTTGGCGTCGACCACATAGTGCACGCGGGCGATGTGGGCGGCCCTGAGGTCCTATCCGAGTTGCGGATGCTTGCGCCGGTTACGGCGGTGAGAGGCAACTGCGACCTGGATTCCTGGGCGGACGCACTGCCCGTCAGAGGTGAGTTGGAGCTAGCAGGTGTCCGCATCTTGGTCGGGCACATCGCGAATAGGCTGCGCGGCTGTCCCAACACGGACGGCTATGACCCAACTGCGGGATTCGCTGTGGTGATCACGGGTCACACTCACGTCGCGGCGCTCGAGAAGCGTGGAGGCGTGCTGTATCTCAACCCCGGCTCCGCGGGCCCGACCCGGTTCGGGCGCCCTCGCACCGTCGCCCGTGTCACTATTAGACCAGATCGCACCCACGGACCTGGACACCACCGGTACCAGGTACGCATTGATGCCGAGATCATCACGGTCTTGGACTGATGGACCAGGCAGAGTGACGAGGCGCTCCCCTTGTCGGAAACGACGAGGGGAGCGCCTCGGTCAGAACGGTCGTCAGTCGGCCCTATAGACTCCGGGCCACGTGAGTGGTCAGCTCACCCAGCCGGTAGGTGTAGCTACCCATCTCGTTGTCATACCAGCCGAAGACCTTCACGTGGGTGAGCGGCACGCGATGCTCTCCGCAGATTCCCGGGAGCTTCAGGTCGACGAAGCCGGTGCGGGTGTGGGTCTCGATCCCCTCGATTACAACGGCCGCGTCCTCACCAAGCATGTCGGCCGACACGTTCTGTTCGTCACTGTACTTGACTAATCCGCGCGCCTCTCCCTCAGCCGCTTCTCTGTAGATGGCGTTGATGTCGTCACGATCGACCGAGACGGTTCCATCCGGCGATGCTTCGGTCTGGAAGGTCACATTGAGGATGATCAGGCTCACACTTGCTGTAGGTATGCGGACTGAATCGGCCATGAAGCCTATCTGCGCGATCTCAGGCATGACCTGCTCGAGAGCTTTGGCAGCGTTGGTCGAAGTGATGATGACGTTGTTCAGTCCCGACCGGGTCTTACGAAGATCGCTTGCTCCCGAGCCGGGGACGGCATCGAGGACGGGTTGGCTGTTTGTGACCGCATGGACCGTGCTCATGCCGGCAGTGAGCATGTTGCGGGTGAGGTCGCGGGCGAGGAGGGGCCGCATCATATGGGCGAGGGCTGTAGTGGTACAGGAGGCGGCAGATACGAGTTTGTGCTTCCCCGGGTCGAAATCGAGGTGGTTGATCCCATGGATCAGGATGGCCGCGTCTTCCGGCGTCGGCACCCCTTTGACTTTGCTCTTGAAGGGAGCACTCAACAAGACGGCCCGCGCACCGGCTGCCAAGTGGCCTCGGACCGAGCCTTTGGCGGAATCGACCTCTGCATGTGGGTCGAGGAACTTGCCGGTGCAGTCCACCACCAGATTGACACCATGATCGCGCCAGGGGATATCTTTCGGATTCCTGACTTCCCTGAGGAAGACGATCTCCCTGCCGTGGGCGCGGAGCACGCCGGTTGACTCGTCGATCACCTTGACGTCGGGCCGGCCTCTGTGTCCGTCTAGATAGCGGTGCAGCGGCCCGTAGGTGCTGTCTTTGGCAACGTACTCTGCTATGGATTCAAGTGATGTTCCCACCTGACGGCCGACGTTGACCACAAACCGATCGAACCCCTCGTGGCCAAGGTGGTACCAGAGGGTCAATTTGCCGATCCGGCCTAGACCATTGATGCCCAACGTTCTTGGAGCGCTCATCCGTATCCCTTTCTCTTAGGTCGGGTGGTTATGAACACTTACATCGCTCTACTTACACCGCTCATGGCGACGACGAGGTACGCTTCCGCATGGGTACGCAGCCAAGGAAAATGTTGCCCGTACGGCCGTCTACCGACAGCCAGTCCCCCGCTCTTATCTCAGTGCCGGCCAAACGAGCTATTCCCGGTTGTTCCAGCACCTCCAAGGCGCGGCAATCAACAACGGCCGTCTTACCGAGACGTTTAGCGGTGACGGCGGCGTGTGACGTGGATCCACCTCGGGCGGTGAGCAGCCCGGAGACCCTAGTGATCATAGCAATGTCCTCGGGGACTGTGTCGGGCCGTAGGAGTACGATCCTGTCCTCTGGTGCCTCCTCAATGAGGCGGTCGATTTGCTCCATATTGATGGCCACCCGGCCGCAGAAGGCCCCGCCGGCTACCCCCATCCCCACTGCGACAGGGGGTCCGTACCTGGGCGATGACACGTCGAAGAAGGGGGCGTCCGCTTGTGGCTCGTGCACCATGGCGCGCTTCTGGAGGATGTAGAGATCGTCTCCCGAAGCCGACTCAAAGGTGAACTCTATCTCCTGAGGGTCATGCTCTCGCTTCGCCACGAGGTCACGGGCTACTTCGAGTAGTCGTCCGTAGACCTGCGGGTAGTCTTTTTCCAGTGAGTGCTCTATTCCCTGGTACGTTGGGCTACCAAGCCGCTGGGCCTCCGAGACGGGCCACGGGAACACCAAACCCCCGACTAGGTCCTCTCCCTGGCTGCGGACGGTGAAGTCTCCGAAAAGGCGGACCTGGCTGCTGTAGGGCTCTAGTGGGTTGCGGGTGAATGTCACCCCGGACCCTGACTCGCGGCTGAGGTTTCCGAACACCATCTGTTGGACAACCACGGCCGTGCCCCATTCTGGGGCTACGCCCAAGTATCGACGGTACAGCCTGGCTTCAGGCGAATCCCATGAATCGAGGACCTTCTGTACGCAGCCCACGACTTGGCGGAAGGGATCGTCCATGAACCTCACCCCCATGTCCTTTGCCCGGGCCTTGTACGCGAAAGCCAGTTCTCGCATATGCTCAGGCGTGAAGTCGAGTTTGCGCTCAATCCCGTACCGAATCTTGAACTCGTTCATCATGGCGTCAAAGATGTCGCGGTCGATGCCCGCGGACATGGCCCAAGACTGTAGGAATCGCCGGTACGAGTCCCAGGCCGCCCAGTCGAAGCCCTGTTTACGAGAGAGAGCCTCCGCCAGCTTGTCGTTCAACCCCACGTCGACGAAGGTCGACATGAGCCCCGGCATGGAGATCGCTGCGCCGGAACGGATGGAGAGAGTGAGCAAACGCGCAGGGTCGCCAAGCCGGAGTCCCGTCTCCTTCTCCAGCCGGGAGATGGCCGCTCGGATTCTCTCAAGAGTGTCATCGAATAGAGGCCGGTACTTCATCGCGGGTCGGGCGCTGAATAGCTCGGTCGCGAGGATGAAACCGCGCGGAACCTGGTGGCCGTAAGAGGCCATCTGCTTGAGTCCGAGGCCCTTAAAACCCAGCGTCATCTGGTCGTCGACACTAGGTCTGGGTTCGTGGATGGGTGAGATGAGACGCTCCGGGTCGTAGTTCATCATGCGGGTGAGAGCGTGATTGCTCAGGCGCCCGGTGAGCGTGGAGATCTGCCGAAGAGCCGCCGATACATAGCGGTCGAGAGCCTGCATACCCAGTGCCGATACCAGCACCTCGCGCAGTACCATCTCGGATACGGCATCCAGTGACATGCCGCGTATCTCGCACTGTCGGGGATCGTGCTCGAGCACGGTATGTAGCACTTGGTCATGGCTCAAGATCGAAGTGCGGGAAAGCTCGGTCACCGATCCGACTATGAACTGGAACACATTCCTGTATTGATGGAATGTGAAGTTGTAACTGCTCAGGCCGGATTCGAGTAGACGGAGGTTCGCCGCCAAGCTCCGGGAGTCGACGCCGTCGGCGGCCAGAGCGCGAACGAACCGGTGGATCTTGGCCGCCATGCGCCGCAGCGTGTCCCGGGTGACGTAGGAGTAGGTACTGTCCGCGACCAGGTCCTCGAGGAGACGCGCTACCAGTCTTTCCACCCGGAAGGATAGTCCGAGCGCGTCGAACTTCGGTTCCGTGTAGGTGCCGTACATCGACGGGATCCCGGCTGCGATGTGGCGTTTCTGGTATATGTTCTCGACTGCCGAGGAGGGCGCGGGGTCCAGGATGATCGTCTGCAGGTTTTCGAGGACCTTGAGGGCGGCATCGAGCAGACGCTCTCGCGTGGACTCCCGGGGCCTCTTCTGCCATGCAGTGAGAGCCTTGGTGAAGGCGCTACGGGTCGCCGAGTCAAGTCGCAGATGCTGCTTTACTGCCGCTCCGACGTCAGCCGCCGACAGAGAGTACTTCTGCGCGAGCAGTTGGTGCGTGCGGACCATGAGGCTGACCCGCCTGGGCCCCTGGGAATCCGAGTCCTTGCCCGGCGGAAGTTGGGCAAGTAGTTCTTCAAGGGTCGCGACCTGCATTCTGATGAGACGATCGAGGAACGCCTCTACGTCTGGGGATGGTGTCTCCACGGCGGCGGTCTGGGGAGTCCGGCCCTCCATCCTGGCCAGTAGACTCATCAGGACCTCGTGCGGCTCCTCGGCCCATTTCTGTTCTCTCTTCACAGCAGCCAGCGTGTTCGCCGACAAGTACGAGGCGAGCCCGGAAGGGTCGAGAGTGGCCCAGTAGGTGAGGACGGCGCGGGAAAACGCGACAAGCCGGTTGGACGACTCTGCGTGAGATTGCTTGCGGAGGAAGTGCATGAGGGTATCTTGCCGGCCGCAGATCTCGTCCAGCTCGGTCGAGACGGCCCGGAGTTCACCCTCGGCACCGACATCGTTGAAGTAGACCGGGAAGGCCCGCAGAAGTTGCTTCGCGACAAAGTAAATGGGTCGAATGTCGGCGTTGAGGAAGCGGGTCACATCCCGTTGAAAGAGGTCGGTGTCGGCGATGTAGACGCCTCCCAGGCGCAACTGTACGTTGAGCGCAGCCGCAAGCCTCTCGTAAAGGGCAGGGTTGGCCTCGATGATGTGCATCCAACACCTGATCTTAGGCAGGTGAAACGGGTTGACGACGGTCTCCCAGTCGTCGGTAGCGCCTTGGATGTCAGGGTACTGGAAGCGCCAGGAGAGGACGTCCTCTATCAAGTGGTCGGCTGCGGCCACGTTACCGGCTTCGCCGATGGCCACGCCGATGGCCTCATAACACAGGAAGCGCATGAGCAGGAATTGATTGTCCCGCGCTCGGAAGAACCGGGTCAGGCGGCTGAGGATCCGGTCGACATCCATGTGCCTCTCCGGCTTCATGAGCTGGCGCACGACGGCAAGCAGGTCGACCATCACTTCGTTCTGGCGATAGCCAAGAGTGTCATCCTTGAGGAAATACAGACAGACTGCGAAGCGGTCCTCGAGATTGTCGATTCGGAACACTTGGTTGATCGCTCCATCGAGGATCTCTGAGAAAGTGGGGAGCTCGGGGGACAGAAGCTCATCCGCTGCAACTGCCTCAGCTCTCTTTACTAGATCGGCCACCCTCTTGGGCGCCAGATCGGTGAAGCTGGAGGCTACAGCGTCACGGTCGGTGAGCTCGGCCTCTCCAGAAAGAGCCCACTCAGGTATGGGTAGGCGCTCGGCGACCCTTCGGTAGCCGAGGAGAAGAAGTGAACGGTAGAGCTCCGAGTAGGCGGTCGAGAGGACCGGACGCCGACCGGCGGCTTCGACAAGGCCCCGCAGCAGTGTGTCTCGCTCCAGAGCCGCAAGTGGTTGGAGCGGTACGAATCGGGCTAGGCAGTCTGCGATATTCAGCAGAGGCTCATCGTATTCTTCCGAATGAGGACCGGTCAGGGCGGCCGTACACCAAGCGAGAAGTTGTCTCAGCAAGAGAGAAGCCTGTTGGGAGCTGAGGGGTGTGTCCAGCAGGTCCAGCATCAGTTCTGAGAGCAGAGTGAAGGCCTCGCGCCGATTCTCCGAGCGCTCGAAGTAGGTCCAATTCCTCAGCAGGATCGTCTGAAAACCATCGATCAGCAGATCCGCGTTGCGATAGCTGTGGAAGTATTCGGCCAAAGTCTCAGCCAGGGGCACGCGCACACCGTGGTATCCCTCCACCGCCTTCAGCAGGGGCTTGTAGCGATCAGGGATCACGGCCGGCTGAGCGGTCCCGGGGAGATTGGCCCTGAGAGCGTCTGAGTCGACCAGCGTTTCGATCGGGTCCATCATTCTTCCTGCCGTTCGAGTGCGGACTCTGTGTCCTGCTCCTCCTCCAACTCGCTGCTGCCCTCTGCCTCCTCATCAAGACGGGTGAGGAGCACCCGGCAGATGCGCATACCGTCGACCTCGAGCACCTTAGCGTGGAAGTTGCCCACCTGAGCCTCGTCCCCCACTTGGGGACGGCGCTGCAACTGTTCAAAAACCCGGCCTCCCAGAGTTGGGAAGCCCTCCTCGGGGATCTGCAGACCCAGAGTTTCCTCCAAGTACTCGATACGGGCGGCGCCGTCCACCGAATAACTGCCGTTGTCGTTGCTCTCCACCTCGGGCGCTTCCAAGTCGAATTCGTCTTGAACCTCACCGATGAGTTCCTCCACGACATCTTGGATGGTCACGATCCCGGCGGTACCGCCGTGCTCGTCCACGACGATTATGAGTGGGGTACGGGTACTCTGGAAGCGCTGGAGAGCCACCTCGATGTTGGATGTCTCCGCGATGAAGCCGATGGGGCGCAGCAGGCGGCGCAGAGCGGCGTCGCGGGGAGCCCGGTATAGGTCTTTGACGTGCACGTACCCGACGATGTTGTCCACATCCTCTTCGTATACGGGATAGCGTGTATGGTTGGTCTCTGCGATGTCGTCAATAGCTTGGGCGACCGTGAGCGATGTGGGCAGGGCAGCCATCTCGGTCCGGGGCACCATGATCTCGGTGACCGTTTGGTCACCGAATGTCAAAGCGCGGCGCATGAGCGTCTGCTCCACCTCGTCAATGTGTCCCACTTCCTGGCTGGCTTCTATGATCATCCGCAGCTCCTCCTCGGAATGGGCGAGCTCGCGTTCTGAGGCGGGCTTGATATGGAAGATCCTGAGAATGCCCGCCGCCGATGCGTACATGAGCCAGGTGATGGGCTTCGTGATCAGGTAGACCCAGCGTAGGGGCATGGCGACGAACAGTGCAGACCCCTCCGCCTTACGGATCGCCACGGACTTGGGCACCAGCTCTCCGAAGATGATGGTAAGGAAGGTTACGAGAACGAAGGCGATCGCGGCCGCGGCCACAGGGTTCATGACGATGCCGAAGACATCTGAAAACGCCTCGGCTCCCAGCCAGCCCAATCCCATACTGGCGACTGTGACCCCCAGCTGGGTCGCCGAGAGATACGCGTCGAGGTGGTTGACGATGTGGTTGGCTACCCGTGCCCGTTTGTTGCCGGTCGCTGAGAGTTCGGCCATCCGTGTGTCGCGGACTTTGACGATGGCGAACTCAGCCAGAACGAAGAATGCGTTGACCATCACCAGCAGAAAGACGCCGATGATTTTGACGGCAGTCGGGTTCATCGGAAAATCACCCTGCTAACGGGCAGTGAGGGAGAGTGAAGACTGAGGGGATCGTCCTGCGTGTCCATTTTGCTACAAACAAGCATAGCATAAGCGGCCGATTCTCTAGGCGCAGGCCCTCGCGCCACGAAGGCTCTTGCACCACGGAGACCCCTACGCCACGTGAGCCTTTGCGCCATGGGGCTTCCAGATGGCTGAATCACCATCGGGGTCGGCGTCGTTCAGCGTTTACGCGCAGAGTCCTCCAGCACGGGCTCAAGCAGCCCCCACGCTTCCTCAGCCGTCTCCACGAACGAGAAGATCTCCAGATCGCCCGGACTGATCACGCCTTCTTCGACCAGGGCGGAGAAGTTGATGATCCGCTCCCAGTAGTCCCGACTGAAGAGGAGAACCGGGATGGGCTTGATCTTGCGAGTCTGGATGAGCGTGAGACCCTCGAATAACTCGTCGAGAGTCCCGAATCCCCCGGGGAAGACCACCAGGGCGATTGCGCGCATCATGAAGTGCATCTTGCGGAGAGCGAAGTAGTGGAAGTTGAAACACAGATAGGGGGTGATGTAAGGGTTAGGTCTCTGTTCAAAAGGCAGGACGATATTGAGGCCGACCGTCTCGGCTCCCACGTCGTCCGCGCCTCTGTTGGCGGCTTCCATAATGCCGGGGCCACCTCCGGTGACCACAACCGCTCGGTATGGGCCGTGTGCGGAACTCCGGGAACCAGCCTTGGCGGATGGTTGGAGTGATCCCGATATCATCTGCCCTAGTCGCCGGGCCTCCTCGTAATAGCTGCTCTTGGCGACGAGAGCTCGTGCGGTCCGCGCTCGGTCAGCAGCCGCCGGGTCGGCCGGGTTCTGAGCCGCCGCCTGTTCCGCCTCGGCCAAGAAAGCGGTGGCGTCCTCGGGAGCGGGGATGCGGGCACTGCCGAACATGACCACGGTAGCCCCGATGCCGCGGTCTCTCTGCAGGATCTCAGGTTTCAGATACTCCAGCTGCAGACGGGAGGCGCGAAGCTCGTCTCGCAACAAGAAATCAGGATCGGCGAATCCAAGTTTATAGGCGGCTGAACTGGTCTGCGGCGTCTCCGGATCGAGATCCGAATGCCGTCTGTCCTCCTCGGCGGAGGGGAAAGTCCTCGCGGGCTGTACCTTCTTTGAAGCTCGCTTTCGACCACGAAGTTGTTCTGCCATGCGCGTCTCTTTCTTTGAGGCGGTGCTATTCCTTGCGGAGATCGATCACGTGCTGGGTCTTCCCTTCGCTTCTCTCGATAGCCCCGGGCTCCTTGAAGACTACGCCCACATTGATGCCTATGATGTCCTTCACGTTCTTCTGGATGCTTTGCTTGAGCCCGACCAAGGTCTCGTGCTCGGTGAAGGTGGTGACGTCGTCTGTTGACAGGATGCCCTCGGACACCTCCTTGTAGAGGCCGGGGGAAATCTCCACTTGGATCTCTAGATTGTCCAAAGCCCCTTTGCGGCTGACGACCAGACGATAGTGCGGTTCCACGCGGGGGGACATGAGCAGCACCGACTCCACTTGGCTGGGGAAGACGTTGACCCCCCGGATGATGAGCATGTCGTCCGTGCGCCCGGCGATGCGATCCATGCGCGTATTTGTCCGACCACAGACGCAGGGCTCCGAATTCAGCCTTGTGATATCGCCGGTGCGGTAGCGGATGAGCGGAAACGCTTCTTTGGTAAGCGTGGTGATGACCAGTTCGCCCCATTCGCCCTCTGGAAGGACCTCGGCCGTGTCGGGATCGATTATTTCCGGCAGGAAATGATCTTCGTTTAGATGTAAGCCGTCCTGGGCTTCGACGCACTCGCACGATACCCCCGGACCGATGATCTCGGAGAGACCGTAGATGTCGCATGCTTTGATGTTCCACTTGCGTTCGATGTCTCTGCGCATGGCTTCAGACCAGGGTTCTGCACCGAAGACGCCCACCCTGAGAGGGAACCTGGTGACGTCCAGTTTGAGTTGCTGAGCGACATCCCACACATAGAGGGCGAAACTCGGTGTGCAGCAGAGAACGGTGGTGCCGAAGTCCTGCATGAGCATCAACTGGCGCTGCGTGTTGCTCCCCGAGATGGGGATCACTGAAGCGCCTATGAGCTCGGCGGCATAGTGCGCGCCCAGCCCTCCCGTGAACAGACCATAACCGTACGCGACTTGGACTATGTCGTCCTCGGTGGTTCCCGCGCAGGCGAGCGCCCGCGCACAGGCGTTCGCCCACATGGCTACGTCGTTGCGCGTGTAGCCGACAGTGGTCGGCTTGCCCGTGGTGCCTGAGGAGGCGTGGATCCGGACGACTTCCTTCATCGGAGTGGCGAAGAGCCCGAACGGATACTGGTCGCGCAGGTTGTACTTCCGGGTCATGGGCAGACGCGCGAGGTCTTCGACTCCTCGGATCTGCTCAGGCCCGATGGCGACCTTGTCAAAGAGGTCACGGTAGAATGGAACTCGATCGTAGACTCGTTTGACCAGGGCCTTCAGGCGCTCTGACTGGAGTTGCCTGAGATCCTCCCGGTTCATACACTCGTGCTCGCGATCGAAGATCATCTCTGTTTCCCCTTCTACGGCTTGTAGGACGCCCTCAGGCGCGTGTCTTTCGGCGGTGTCGTCGTGCGATGGTATAGGCAGTAGGGGAAACCGTCAACCGCCGGGCTGGAGGCTGGACGCAACTCGCAACCTGGGGGCGATAGTGGCCACCCCTCGATTCTGATCAGACCTTGAACGCCGAGGGGCAGAGGTCCTGGAGAACGCAGTTGTCGCACTGCGCGCGCTTGGCGGTGCACACCGCGCGGCCGTGTTCTATCAGTAGATACGTGAGCCGGAACCAGTCGGCCCGGGGGATTATCTCCAGCAATTCCCGTTCGATCCTGTCAGAGTTGGCAGACGCGACCAGCCCCAGCCTTTGGCTAAGCCTATTCACATGCGTGTCGACGGCGATGCCCGCTTCCGGATCTGTGGCATAGGCCTCCGGGTGTGCATTGCCGAGCACGATATTGGCGGTCTTTCTGGCCACTCCAGGCAGAGTCAGAAGCTCAGCCATACTCGCAGGAATCTCACCCCCGTAATCCAGAAGTACCTTCTGAGCCGCGGCGATTATGTGCTTCGTCTTGTTTCTGAAGAAACCCGTCGGCCTGATATCCTGCTCGAACTCGGCCGGGTCTGCCGACGCGTAATCCTCGATCGTTCGGTACTTCTGAAACAACGTGGCAGTAACCTGGTTGACCATTTTGTCGGTACATTGAGCCGAAAGGATCACCGAGACCAGCAACTCCCAGTCGGTGGTGAACTCGAGTACTATCCCGGCGTCGGGGTAGGCGTCGCGGAGACGCGAGACCACTTCGTTCGCACGAGCGGCTTTGTCTCTAGCTCCCGTCCGTATCATCCTCTTCCCCATGCCCATCACCTCTGGCTCGGTTTGGCTGTGCCGTCGTTCACACACTTCTCCTGGCGGAATCATACGGCATGGTCGGTGCATAAGGCAGTCTGTTGCCCGGGGTGCAGTCCTTGTTTACAATGGTGCCGGTCTAAGGGGCGACGAGCGCTCAGACCGAGCCGCGCAGTGCGACCGGGCGTGACGGCGTATGTCTGCGCCTGGAAGGAGTGATCGTGGACTTCTATCAGGGCAAGGTACTGCGGATCGATCTAACTCACGGCATCGCTCAGACCGAGCCGCTCAACCCGGAGTGGGCTGAGCGCTACATCGGCGGTAAAGGCCTGCTCCTGCGGTACATGTGGGAGTACGTCACGCCGCGGGTCGATCCGTGGGCTCCCGAGAACCCAATCTTTCTCGTCACGGGACCTTTCGCCGGCACCAACGTCAGTACGGCCTCTCGTCTGGTAGTGGGGGCGAAGAGTCCGGTGACGGGCATCTTGGATGACAGCTATGTAGGGGGGTCGTTCGCTCCCGAGATGAAGTTCGCGGGATACGATCTCCTCATCATCTCGGGCAAAGCTCCGGAACCTACCGTGATTTGGGTCAAAGATGGCAAGGTTGAGTTCCTGCCGGCTCGGGACAAGTACTGGGGTCTCAAGACCTCGGAAATCGAGGAGGCGTTGCGGGAAGATCTCGACGAGAACGCCAAGGTGCTTTCTATCGGGCCGGCGGGCGAGAACCTGATCCCCTGGGCGTGCTTGAGCACCGATCAGTTCCACAAAGCGGGTCGGGGGGGGCACGGAGCTTTGTTCGGCTCCAAGAACCTGAAAGCCGTCGCTATCCGTGGCACCGGGTCGGTCAGGGTCGGCGACGCACGCGGGTTTCTGGCCGATATCGAGCGGATTCACCGGGAACATGTTCTCACCGACTTCAATCTCTGGGCTAACGAGGAGGGTACTCCCGTCTTGGTCGACCCGGTGAACGGAGCGGGGGCTCTGCCCACTCGTAATTGGTCCGCAGGGAGTTTCGAAGGGATCGACGGTATCAACTCCGATGCCTTCCAGAGCGTGAAGGTGGCTAATCGAGCGTGCTACCAGTGTGCCCTGGGGTGCCGGCAGGTCCACGTGGCAGGTGGAGTCAAGAGCGAAGGCCCCGAGTTCGAGACGATCGCCCTCTGCGGTTCCAACTGCGGGATAGGTGACCTGGAAGCCCTGATGCGCTTCAACAGTGAATGTGACGAATGGGGTTTGGACACCATCTCCTCGGGATCGGTCGTGGGACTGGCCATGGGTATGGCCGAGGAAGGCATCGCCGATTTCGGACTGCGGTTCGGCGAGGTGGAGGCCTATGTCGCTGCACCCGCTCTGATCGCACAACGGGAGGGGATCGGAGTCGAGCTCGCCTTGGGGGCACGCGCGCTGGCCTCGAAATACGGGGTACCGGATATGGCCATGGAGGTGAAGAATCTCGAACTGCCCGGGTACGATCCTCGCGGTGCTTTTGGCATGAGTATCAGCTACGCGACTTCCGACCGCGGAGGTTGCCATATGAGGGCGTATCCGATCGCGGACGAGGTGCTGGAAGGCACTCGGCCGGCGGATAGTCTGGAGGGGAAGGCGGAGCAGGTCATCAAAGGCAACGTAGCCAATGGTTTCATCGGGCAGAACTTCAGCTCGGTGAAATTTAGCGGCATCTGGTGCGATTTTTGGGCGGTCGACCCGGACCAACTGAGCCAGATGTTCAGCCATCTGTTCAAGCGGAGGTTCACTGAGGACGAAGTCATGCTCACCGGCGAGCGCATCTGGAATCTTGGGAGGTTGCTCAATCTGCGCGAGGGTGTGGAGCCCGACACTCTTCCCCGCCGGCTCTATGAGGCGGAGTACGCATTCGCCGACGGCCCATCGGCGGGAAAGGCCATTGGAGAAGAGGCGTTCAGAGAAGCTCTCCGAGAGTACTACCGGCTGCGCGGCTGGGATGAGACGGGAAGGCCCACGGAGGAGAAGCTGGCTGAGTTGGGAGTGGACGTCCGCCTCTGAGTCCCCTCGATCCACCAAGAAAGGATGCCGCATGCCTTACGTGATGATAGACAACAAGAAATGCACCGGTTGCCGCATGTGCGAGTTGGCCTGCTCGGCCTGGCATGAGGGAGCGTACCGGCCGTCTGTTGCGCGCCTTCACGTTGACGTCGAGCCCACGAGTGCCCATGTTCGGGGTCATACCTGTCTTCAGACGGCCTGCGCTAAGTGTGAGGAGGCCTGTCCTGTGGAGGCCATAGAGCGCCACCCCATCACTGTTAGGGCGGTGGGCCTGGAGCCCGTTGAGGGCTACGTCTTGAAAGTGAACGAGGATCTCTGCACCGGGTGTGGCGTCTGCTACGACGTCTGCCCGCAAGGTGTCATCCATGAGCATCCCGAGCGCAAGGTGGCCTTCAAGTGCGACCTGTGCGATGGCGAGCCCCAGTGTGTTGCTTTCTGCCAGAACCCTCACGTCTTGGCGATCGACGTGCGGCAGAGCAAGGCGGAGAAGGCGGCCGCCGCGCCCGCATAGGGCCCCGGCTTCCTGTGGCCGAATAGTGACGTCCATGGCGAGGGTCTTCCTGAAATTGCCCGTTGGCCTGGTTGGACCACAGGGGTCTGCCCGAGCGGAATGCCAAGGCCGCACCGTGCTTGAGGCTCTGCATGATTGCGTCTCCTCCAGACCGGCGTTGAGATCGCGCATCTTCCGCGACGACGGGAGCGTGTGGGTGGGCGTCTTTCTCAACGGCCGCAACGTACGGCAGCGGGAAGGACTGGAGACTCTTCTCGTCGACGGTGATGAGATACGGATTCTGCCCCCAATAGCCGGCGGATAGCGATAACAGGTAGATAGGCTTGCTAGAATGGCGGGGTTTCTGCTGAAGTGCGGCCCCTGAGTGGGGAGATGCGTCATCGGTAGCAGCAGTGCGCAGCGTTTGATTGTCGGCATCACAGGTGCGTCCGGCACGGTGTACGGGGTCCGGCTGCTCGAAGTACTTCGCGAATTGGGCGTCGAGACCCATCTTGTTATGACCCAGGCGGCGGAGCGGGTGGCCCGACTCGAAAAGGGGCTCACTGCGGCCGAGCTAAGAGCGCTGGCGGACCTCTCTTATGAAAACAGTAATATCGGAGCCCCGGTTGCTTCGGGCTCATTTCTTTCCCTCGGGATGGTGGTCGTTCCCTGTTCGATCAAGACTCTGTCCTCGATTGCTCGGTCCACCAGCGATACACTTCTGACGAGAGCCGCCGACGTCATGTTGAAGGAGAGGCGTCGGCTGATTCTGGTTGTTCGCGAAACGCCTCTCCACCTAGGGCACCTGCGGATGATGACGGACGTGACCGAGTGCGGGGCGGTGGTGCTGCCTCCCGTACCCGGCTTCTATCACGAGCCCTGCACGGTGGGTGACCTGGTCGATCACACCGTTGGCAAGATCCTCGACCAGCTCGGGTTGGAGCACGATCTGTTCAAGCGCTGGCAAGGAGAACAGGGGACCGGCGGTGAATGATGAACTGTGGGCCCGGGTGGCGGGGTATCTGGGTGCACATCACACAATGACCATCGCGACTGTTGCTCCGGGTGGGAACGTGCCCCATGCAGCGTGCGTCTTCTACGCTGTGGATGACGCCCTCCGGCTGGTGTTCCTGAGCAAGCCGGACAGCGTCCACGGGACTCACATCGGCAAGGCGGCACCCGTGGCGGTCACGGTCACGGAGACCTACGACGACTGGGAGATGATCCAGGGAGTGCAGCTCTGGGGAGAAGCGAGGCTTCTGAGTGGGGCGACGAAGGCGCGTGCGTTCACTCTTTACCTGGGCCGGTTCCCCTTCGTACGTGATTTGATGGAACGTCCCGGCTTGACCGAGACGCTTCGGCGTATCGGGGTCTACCGAATCGTGCCTCAGAAGATAGCGTTCACCGACAATAGCACGGGGGTCTTTGGCCGAGAGATCCTCAGAACGGCTGCGGAGTGACCGGATGGAGATGAAGAGGACCGACAGGGCTTCGATAGAGCGGCGCCGTCGTGACCGGCGCCGCCGCCTCTTGTTGCGATGGTTGGTACTCCTAGCCTGCCTGGTCATTGCGGTGCTGGTAGTCCTGTTTCTGGTACGCGGGTGTAGCGACGACCCCGCCGGTCCTGAGACCGGGAGCCAAACGAGTTCCGAGACACTGGCCACTGAAGAAGGACCTGAGTCTGATGCGTTGGAGACCACAAGTACCGCCGGGTCATCTGGGGGCGCAGATACCACCGCCATGCCGAACCCGAGCACGACCGTGAGTGGTGGCTCGAGTCCCAACACGACCATCGTCGAGTATGACCCCGGTCGGCCCGGAGACGAACGCGTGCCCGGCAGCTTCTACGGCCCCATCAATACTACGTTCGAGGGTCTCACCATGTTCCGCGGCAATGCGTCCCGGACGTACTACGGTGAAGGCCCGGTGCCTTCGGGTCCTGAGATTCTCTGGAGGTTCGGCCCGATGACCGGCGGGGCGAGCGAAGCCCTGAAGTATCCCACCGGCACCGGCTGGACCGGTCAGCCATGTGTCTTTGAGAGGGACGGGAAGACCTGGGTGGTCTTCGGCGCGTACGACTTCAAGATCCACTTCTTGGATGCCGAGACGGGCGAGAAGCTGATACCCGATTTCGAAGGCGGCGACATCTTCAAGGGGTCGGTCGTAGCGGATCCGGATGGTTACCCGCTGGTCTTCATGGGTTGTGCAGACGACAAATGGCGCATCATCGCGATCGATAGAGAGGAGCCGACGGAACTTTTCCATCTCGACTCCAACGAACTGCCGCGCAGACTCTGGTACGGAGACTGGGATTCGAGTGTTGTCATCCGCAACGACTACGCGTTCCTGGGCGGAGAGAACAGCCACTTCTACATCCTCAAGCTCAACCGGGGTTACGCTGACGGCAAGGTCACCGTGGATCCTCAGATCGTTCTCGACTACCCTGGATGGACTGCATCGCTTCTCGACAAGCTGGGCAGCAAGGATGTCTCCATAGAGAACTCTCCTTGTTTGGTCGGAGACAGGGTCTACTTCTCCAACGGCGGGGGCCTCGTCCAGGGTTTGGACGTAAGCGCCACCCTCAGAGAACTGGCGGAGGGCGAAGCACCGGCTACGGGAGTGGAGGCGTACCCCAAGGTATTCCATTATTGGACCGCCGGCGACACCGATGCCACCATCGTCGCCGACGAGCAGGGTTATCTGTACGTCTGCCAGCACTCCGACAAACGGTCCAGCACGGCAGTTGAGCGCTATCAGGAAGTGGGGCAGATAATCAAGCTCGATCCACGTCAGAATGGAGAAGGACAGGATCCCATTGTGTGGTCGCAGAAGGCCACCAAGCTGTCGGGTGGAGAATCGGGTGTGTGGGCTACCGCGTGCCTGTACAAGGATATGCTGTATGTCCCGACTCATGGTGGGGCGCTTCTGGGCATCGATCGGGAGACGGGGGAACTGGTGTGGCAGAAGACTCTCACCGAGCACGCCTGGGCCAGTTGCGTAGTGGTCGATGGGACCCTCATCGTGGGCGACACCTATGGGGTTCTGCACGCTTGGGACGTGAGCGACACCCGGGTCGATCCACCGGTGGTATGGGAGTACAAGCTTGAGAGCGGCAGCGCCCTGGAGTCGACACCGGCTGTATGGAAGGGCAAGATCTTCGTGGGCTGCCGCGACGGGTACTTCTACTGCTTTGGAGACGAATAGCCGGGGAAATGGGGCCCGTCCAGGTCTCCGGGCCTCATGCAAGGAGCGCCTCCGGTCGATAGTCTTCCCAGCGGAGTGCGTTCTAGAAGTCTTCTCCATCGATGCAGAAAGGCCCTTCGTCCAGAGCTCATTATGAGCGATCCCATCATGGCAAAATGCCCGGTCTGCGGCAAGCTCGTCCTTATTACTGCGGATGTCGTGGCATCGGCCGGACAGCTCAGCGACCGGCGACGCGAGCAGCTGACGCGGGCTCTCTGTGGATGCTGGGTGACCCGGCTCCCCGACGGAGAGGTAGCGCGTCTGGTAAGCGCTCTCATGACGAGGGATGACTGCGGCGATCGTTGAATGACCAAGCTCTTGTGGGCGTGAGCGCCTGCGTGGACGGTCGCTTTCCGGCGCGAGTGAAGCGGGGTCTTCGAGGGATTCAGGGCTTTTCGGCTATGATCTCCCACGGACTGGTATTTGCCACGTCGGCGCTTGTGAGCCAAGCCCGCCGTGCTTCTCCCGCGCCGAACTCCAGGTTCTGGAAATCGCTGGGGCTGTGGGCATCGCTACAGATCACCAGAGTTGCACCCAGAGCTGCGGCGCGACGGGCGGCCGGCGCGGTGAGATCCAGACGGTCCGGCGAGCCATTGATCTCAAGGTAAGTTCCGGTCTCAACGGCCAGTCGAGCCAGCGAGTCAATGTCGACGTCGTAAGGCTCACGACGGCCCAGCAAGCGGCCGGTGGGGTGCCCGATGGAGCGCACATAAGGACTGCGCATGGCACTCGCGAGTCGCTCCATAATCTTCGTCTGTGGTTGTCCAAACCCTGAATGGATGCTGGCAGTGACGAAATCGAGGCGGGCTAAGGCCTCCTCAGGGAGGTCGAGTCTGCCATCGGTCAGGATGTCCACTTCGATACCGGCAAGGATCCGGATCCCCTCGATCCCAGCGTCGAGTTCTCGTATGGCATCAATCTGAGCCGCCAGACGTTCGGGACAGAGTCCTCCCGTCATGGCCAAAGATTGAGAATGATCGCAGAAGCAGAGGTAATCCAGCCCCTGCTCGCGGGCCGCCACGGCCATCTCCTCAAGACCGGCGCGGCCGTCGGTCCAGTCGGAATGGACGTGCAGATCGCCTCTGAGGTCGGAACGGTGGACCAGATCAGGGAGAACACCGGTCGCGGAGGCCTCTATCTCCCCCTGGTCCTCTCGCAATTCCGGCGGGATGTAGCGTAACGCAACTGTCTCGTAGACCTGCTCCTCGGTGGTGCACGTGATAAGACGGCCGGACTCAAGGTGCTCCACGTGGTACTCGCTGATCTTGAAGCCCCGTTGTTGCGCATAAGCCCGCAAGGCCACGTTGTGGCCGGCGCTCCCTGTGAAATGCTGCAGAAGGTTGCCGTACGATTGCGGTGAAACCACCCGTAGGTCCACGCCAAGACCGTTATGGGTCCTGGCGGCGAGCTTGGTCTCACCGCGTTCGACTACCCGAGCTATCTGGGGAAGTCCGCTGAAGGCGCTCATCACCGCTACCGGGTCCGCAGAAGCCGCCACCAGATCGATATCCCGAACTGTCGGACACTGTCGTCGAAGGCTGCCCGCGTAGTCGGCTCGAACGACCATCGGAAGCCTGCGTAACTCGGCAACCATGTGAGCTGCCTGTGGTTCCACCAGGGTACGCAGGCGCCGCGGTTCCTTGCCTTCCGCTGCGCGGATCGTCAAGGTTTCGAGGGCGCGAAGCAGGTTCGTCTCGGTCTTATCACCTAGGCCGGGGATCTCTCGGATGCGTCCTTCACGACACGCTCGCTCCAAATCACGGAGATCCGCGACCCCGGCGGTCTCCCATATCAAGCGGGTCTTCTTGGGACCCATCCCTGGGAGGTGCATGACGCCGAGCAGTCCTTCGGGGTAACGCCGGCGGAACTTCTCGAGAAGATCCACCTGCCCCGTTTCCAGGTATTCGACCACCTTCGCTTCGATCGCCTGCCCTACCCCGGGCAGGTCGCGCAGGTTACCGCGGACCGTCATCTCAGCTATGGATAACGGGTGCTCTCGGAAGAGGGAGGCGGCCCTCTGGTAGGCGGTCATGCGATAAGAGGACTCGCCGTCCAGGGCTAGGTAGTGTGCGATGGTTTGGAAGACCTCAGCCAGCTCTCTGTTGGAGGGAGGGCGCGGGGTGTCAACCGGCATCATGCCCTCCCGAGAGCTGAGGTCCGGGCGGTTCTGTTGTAGGAGGCAGGCCGGACTCCAACGATCCATCCGCATCAAAATATCCGATCTCAGTGTCAGCCCTAGTAGGAAGGATGCGGTAACAGGCATGGATGCGGGGGTTCCGGGCGAAATCCGGCGGGATGGTCTGTTTGGTGATATCGGTGGCTGCAAACCTCCGGTTGATGGCGGCATCGAGTTTGAAACGGCGACAGTTTGTCGAGAAGATCAGGACCCCTTCGGGGGCAAGGATACGAACGGCGTCGCGGATAAGGTCGGCGTGATCGCGTTGGATGTCCAGAGTGCCGCTCATGCTCTTGGAGTTTGAGAAGGTTGGCGCATCGAGCAGAACAAGATCGTAGACAGGCGTCCCACAGCTGCCTACTTGGGTAGCGGCACGGGTGAGCCACTCCCGACAGTCCGCGCGGACGAACTGATGCTTGGGCCCCGAGAGCCCGTTCAAGGCGAGATTCCGTTGGGCCCAATCCAGATAGGTGGACGAGAGATCGACGCTGGTGGTGGATACGGCGCCTCCGGCGGCCGCGTAGACCGTCGCCGAGCCCGTGTAGGCGAAGAGATTAAGGAAGCGTCTTCCAGTAGCCAGATCGCGGATGAGCCGGCGCACGAGGCGGTGGTCCAGAAACAGCCCGGTGTCCAGATAGTCAGTAAGGTTGACCAGGAAACGGAGCCCTCCTTCTCGGACTTCCATCATCCGGCCCTCCCAGCCCTGTCTCTGGTACTGGTCTGTGCCCAGTTGAGGGCGCCGCACCTTTAGCACGACCTGCTCTGCTGGGACTTCCAAGACTTGCGGCACCGTCGCCATGACCTCCTTCAGTCGACGACGGGCGCGGACTGGATCTACGGAAGCGGGGGCGGCGTATTCTTGCACGTGGGCCCAGTCTTCGTATAGGTCGATGGCGACTGCGTACTCGGGTAGGTCGCCGTCGTAGAGTCGGTAGCAGTGGATGTCTTCTCGAACAGTCCATCGGCGCAGATGTCGCATATTCTTGCGCAGCCGGTTCCCGAACATTGTGGCGCCGGATGGTCTTGTTGTGCTTCCATCGTCTCCTTCGGTTCCGTCCTGCTTCATCGGCCTCGCAGCTCGGGAGGCGCCTCCTGAGCGGGGTCGCCCGATGTGAAAGAGAAGCAGTCTGCATTCCAGAGGACCGTTGTAGAGAACGTTGAGACGGTGCGCCCGGAGTCCGAGGTAGGCGCTCAAGTCGGGGTTACCTGTGAATACCGCCGCTTCCCAGCCAGAAAACGACTCTCGGAGCCTCTCTCCGAGAGTCTCGTACAGGTCCACGAGTTGGGTCGTCTCCCCCAAACGTTTTCCGTAGGGTGGATTGGTAACGAGTAGACCAGGCTGCGCGGACTTGGGCACAGTGAGCGTCGCCAAGTCTCGATTCTCGAGCATTATGCGGCCGGCAAACCCCGCTCTTCTAACGTTGGCGCGAGCACTACCGATTGCCCGCCTGTCGAAGTCATATCCGATCAGGGTAGGCAGTCGGCGCAGACCCGATTCACGACGCTCCCCAGCTTCCCGCACAAGCTCTCGCCAGGAGTTGGAGTCGAAACCCTTCCATCTAAGGAAGCCGTAGTAGTCGCGCGTCAATCCCGGGGCCACATCGCCGGCCATGGTCGCCCCTTCGATTAGGAAGGTTCCCGAACCGCACATCGGGTCTATCAGCGCTCCTCCGGTGGCCGCGGTTTGGCTCCATCCCGCTCGCAGCAGGATGGCCGCGGCCAGATTCTCCTTGAGGGGGGCCTCCCCCCCTGCGATGCGGTAGCCGCGACGGTGAAGGCCGTCTCCGGACAGATCTAGACTCACAACGCCCTCAGCAGGGGTCAGATGCAGATTGATGCGTATGTCGGGTCGAACGAGGTCGACGCCCGGCCGTGTGCCCGTCTTCGCTCGGAAACGATCCACCACCGCGTCCTTGACGCGCTGTTCAGCGAAATGGGTGTTCAAGCGGGCCAAGAGCCCCTGGCGGATGGTGGAAGTGGCTTCGACTGCCAAGGTTCCCGCGGCGTCCAGATGATCCTCCCAGGGCATGGCGTGAACGGCCTCATACACTCCATCCAAGCCCGCCGTGAGATCGGAAACAGGAAAGGACTTCAGTCTGAGGAGTATACGGTCTGCCACTCGTGACCACAGGCAGGCCCGGTAGGCAGACCACATCGGGCCGCTGAAAGAGACACCGGCACGGGTCTCGGCCACACCAGTGGAGCCGAGAGCGCGAAGCTCATCGTATAGCAGCCCTTCGGTATTGCGTGGGCAGGTGGCGAAGAACTGGTATTGCCCGGTGGGCATGTGGTCTGACATGGTGGGGCAGAGTATACGGGTAGAGAGAGGGCGGGGCGGGGCGCTTTGCGCCCCGCCCCGCAGGTGACCGTCATCTCACTTAGCAGCAGATAGAGCTCAGGCCTTGGTGTCGAGCGGCAGCTCCGAAGTACACTGCGGGCAGCGGGTAGCCGCCAGCGGTATGGTGGACGCGCAGTAGGGGCAATTCTTCGTGACTTCCTCTGCCGGTCTCCGACTCATATAGGCCTTCACAAGCAAGAACAGCACGAGGGCTACGATGATGAACACGATAATCGCATTGATGAATATGCCGTAATTGATGGTAACGGCGCCCGCCTCCTTGGCCAATTCCACCGTGTTATAAGGTCCGGCCGGATCGCCCTCTTTGATCACAGCAAAGAGACTGTTGAAGTCCACTCCTCCGAGACCGAGGCCCACCGCGGGCATTATTATGTCGTTCACCAACGAGGTGATTACGGCAGCGAACGTGACGCCCATGATGAAGGCGACGGCCAGCTGCAACAGATTACCTCGGTCGATGAACGCCTTGAAGTCCTTCCACATACGACATCTCTCCTTTCACCAGCCCTTCGACGCGTTTGGTCAATTAGATTCCGTCCTGCCATATTCGCTATTCATGAGTGGATTCATCCCCAGGCCCCGGTGAGCGACCCGCGTTCGTCTTGCCGGTAGGGCATCCAGACCAGGCCTAGAGAGTCGACGGTGACGTCGCTCTTGCGCGGGCGCATCAGCACTACCTGGAGATCTTCGCTGTTTGAGTCGAGTTTGGATTCCAGAGCGCTGATCGCTTCCTGCTCTTCAGCCTCGAGGTCGGCCATCTTCTGCCGCAGGACCGCCAGTGACTCCTCCGCCCGTTTGACGTCCCCATGTTGGTCGAGACTGCGGCCGACGTCACGCATCGCCGTGGTGGCCTTGCCCAGGGTCCCGCTGCTGAGCTTCTTCCGTCCGGTGAGCACGCTGAGGACCGTAGCGCCGAAGGAGATGGCCGTCTGCATCTTGCGACCCTTGGCCTGCTCCGCCTCTCGTTCTATGGCCTGTTGAGCTCTCAGTACTCTCTGTTCAAGGGTAGACTTCTTGGAGGCGTATTTCTTCCGCAGCTTCTCGGTCTCTTCTGCTCGTTCGGTTTGGGCAGTCTGTTCGAGTCTGTCTCGAAACTCGTCCTCGGTCTCGCCCGGACTAGAGGTCAGCTTTAAAGCCGTGCTCTTGAACGTCTCGACGGTCTGAGTCCGAAATGCCCAGTCGGCGAAGTCGGCGCCCCAAGAACGATATGAGGCCACCTTCGTCATGGCTTCAGGCAAAGGCGCGAACGTGGCGCCCGGGTACGCCTGCCGGTCGAGGTCCTCCAACGTGCTTTCCAGTTCAGTCGCCTTGTCCCAGTTGAGGGCCAGGGCCGTCTCCGGGGTCCCGGCGATGCGCCGGACTCGGGTGGAGGTGCTGATTCCGGTGCCTGAGGCAACGAATTGCACGGTAGCTGCGGCCAAGACTCCCGGTTGATATACCAGGTTGGGAGCAGCCGGAGTCGCGCCGCGCAGGGGCAGATAGTATTGGGGTATTTCTGCCGGGACTGCGGGAGGTTCCTCCAATATCACCGGGGTGGTAGCCGTGGTCGGAGCAGCGACGGCTGATGCTGCGTCTGGAGTAGCTGCCGATTCCGCTGACGGTAGGGGCCTGCGGGGGTCCATTAGGGTCTTGATCTGGGATCGGGTCAAAGGCCCGGCCAAGTACGACAGCGCCCAGCGGGTCTGGAAGGTCACGGGAGCGTCCTCGTGGACGTTGTAGAGCAGGAAGACGCGTTTGCCCAGCCCGGCCAGGGTCTCCTCCATCGTTTGGCGGTCAAATCTGCCTTCGGCTCCTGCGGCAACCCCCTCCAGCCCTTCCAGTAGACGCGCTTTGTCGCGTTCGGTCTGCAGGCGCCCAATGAACCAGGTACCAGTGTTCGCCAACCCCTTGTAATCGAGATCCACAGGATTCTGCGTGGCGAGAAGGATGCCGACCCCGAAGGCCCGGGCCTGCTTGAGCAAGGTCAACAGCGGTCGCTTAGAGGGTGGCTCCGCCACCGGTGGGAAGAAGCCGAAGATCTCATCCATATAGATGATGGCGCGCAGGCTACCTGTCCCGGGTTGCGCTCTCACCCACCCGAGGATCTCGTTAAGGAGGAGAGAGACAAAGAACATGCGTTCGTTGTCCGAGAGGTGGGCGATGGAGAAGATGGTGACCCGGGGCCGGCCTTCTTTGGTGAAGAGCATCTCACCGATGTCGAGCGCGTCGCCCTCCAACCAGGACTGGAAGGTCGGGGCCGCCAACAGGTTGTTGAGCAGCATGGCAAGAGCTGCCCGGTCCTTGGCCGGATAGAAAGTCTCCAAGCTGAGCACTCCGACTTGCTCGAACGGCGGCCTCTGTATCTGTTTGATCACTGCGGCGAGATCGAGATCCTGTCCCTTCGACCAGGCCGTGTCGAACAGACTGGAAAGGAGGATGTGCTCGCGGCTCTGGATGGGATCGGCCGTCACGCCCAGCAGGCCGAGGATGCTGGTGACGGTCGTTTCGATCCGGTCGTGGAAGACCTCGTCATCCGCCTGTGTCTCCACCGTCGGTGCTGCGAACGACTTGAGGATACTTACCGGGAGGCCTGCGCTTGAGCCGGGAGTATAGACGGTGAAATCTGCCGCATCCTTGAGCCGCTTGATGCGGGCGGGTTCCTGTCCCCAATCGGCGAGACCTTTTCTCCAAGTTTCTGCCTGTTCCTTGGCAAAATCCTCTGGGGTGAGGCCCTTCTTTGCCGCTTCCTCCTCCGCTATCCAGGGGCGGAAGTCCTCAGGTCGAAGCTCGGGAAACGTGAGGAGAAGGTCAACGAGGTCACCCTTCGGATCAATCACGATCGACGGGATCCCATCTATGGCCGCCTCTTCGAGGAGACCAACACAGAGTCCGGTCTTGCCGCTACCGGTCATACCCACACAGATGCCGTGAGTGACCAGGTCCTTCGAGTCATAGAGAAGAAGACCCCCGGTCTCCTTTGTCAGCAGGTCGTACTCACGACCTAGGTAGAACGAACCCAGCTTCTCAAAGTCTTCCATGGAGACGCTCCTCCGAAAACCGAGGTACTCAACCGTACTCACAATAGGCCCAATCGGGGGCAAAAGACAAACCGTCGCTCCATAGTGGGAGTGTTAGCTCCGGTTCTGACGTGGGTAGTAAATACAGTACGCTCGACGGCTACGGGCCGTACCTCTCAGGAAACGAAAGGGGACAAGATGGCCGACAAGAAGGTCGAACGCTCCTTCAGAGAACGCCCCCTCACTCCTACCGAGAAGATGGAGGCTTCGCTTTCAGAACAGGGCAGGGTCAGCATGGCTGAACCCTCTCATGACAAAGGCAAAGCGGCACTGGCGGATCGTTTTCGCAAGAGAGAGGAGCGCTGGCGCAGGGAGCAATCCCTCCGAGACCAGAAGACCGCTCAGGAGAGCGCGGAAGGCGCTCAAGGGACGGATGGGGAAGACGAATCGGCAGGATCAGGGGAAGAAGACGAAGGCGGCGGCTCATGACCGACAGTGCGGCTGCGATCAAGGAGAAACTCAAGGAACTAGCAGGGGCCCACTCGGTCGGTAAGGCCTTCCTCAGTGTCACGCTATCGACCAGCCGGCTGGACGATTGGAGGCTGTTTGCGCCTGCCTTTCTCAACAGCGAGTTCAATCGCATCACGAGGGAACGCGGGTTCTCTAAGGAAGACAAGCGTCTGCTGCAGACGGATCTGGACCACGTGCTGGACGTGATCAAGTACGACGTCGAGCGAAGTACTGAGGGATTGGCTCTTTTCGTGGATGGTGTAGGTGGTTACGACGAACGCATCGAATTGCCGTTCCGCCTGATGAATCGGGTGGTCATTGAGCCCTCTCCTCACGTGCGTCCGGTGGCACACGCGCTCTCGCTGCTCGAACCATTTGTGATCGCCCGGGTGAGCCGGGATGAATCCACTTTGCTGCTGGTGGATGAGTTGGGAGTCGCTCGAGAAGACGAGCTGGCCGGTCCGTGGCTACGTAGCAGCGACCGGGAGACTGGAGAGCAGTCCATCAAGGAGTACTACGCCGCCGCACGCCAGGACGCGCTGGTCGACCAGCATTTCAAGGAAGTCGGGGTCGCTCTTGCCAGGTTGCTCGATAGCACCCAGGCGAAGCGCGCGGTCATATGTGCTCAACACGAGATAGCCAGTGGGTTCAAACGGACATTGCCGGCCGCGGTGAACGCCCAGATCGTAGCGGAAGTGGCGTTTGATGCCGCGGCAACGACCGGCCAGATGGTTGCGCATGCCCGCCAAGCGGTCCAGGAGGCTCGGCACGTTGAGATGGCGGCCTTGGCCGCCCGCATCAAGGAGGGCTTGGGCAGGGGTGGCCGGGGGGTGTCGGGTTTCGACGATGTACTCGGGGCTCTCGGACGTCACCAGGTGCAGATCCTACTGGTGGACCGCAACTATCGTGTCCCCGGATGGCGGTGCCTGGAGTGCGGTTGGGTCGGTCTGACGGCGGTGCCTCGATGTCCGGCATGCGGGGGTGAAGTGGTACCGGTAGCGGACGCAGTCGGTGAGCTGGTCCGACTGGCCATAGTGCAGAATGGGCAGGTGGAAGTGGGCGAAAACATACCCGTGCTGGATGAACTCGGGGGTGTGGCCGGAGTGCTGCGCTACGGCTAGCAGAGCCGACCGCCACAGTGTGGGCCGAACTCGTCTGTCGGTACCGTCTTCTGACTCAAGGGTGGGGGCCGTCGCGGCGATAGATATCCAGTATGAGCGTCGTGACGGCAAACAGCACGATGGAAGGAAGCTGCCCGCAGTGCGGCGCCGTGGTGCCGATACCCGGCTATGCGGATATGGCGGTGTGCAGTTTCTGCGGCTCGACGCTCTGGAGAGGGCGCACTGATGACATCTCGGCGAACCAGGTTGTACCCTTAGAAGAAGACGTGCTTCGGTCGGTGCTATGCCCTCAGTGCGCCGGGTCGTTGGGCACTCGAGAGGGCCGCAGGATTTTGGTGTGCCGGCATTGCGGGACTCGGGTAGCGGTGAAGGACCGGGGAGGTGTTTCCCGCTGGTACTTTCCGGCCCGGGTGGACCGTCTCGAAGCCGCGGCTGCCGGTGCAGACTGGCTGCGGCGATACCCAGGAATAGCCAGGTCGGCCCGCGACGCGCGCTTCGTCGATGCCGAGTTGGTCTACGTTCCTATCTGGGAGTATAGAACGTTGCTCGCCGGTTGGGAGTTCGGGCGGAAGGTGCGAACGC
>JAAYCW010000053.1 GCA_012729575.1 Actinomycetota bacterium
TCCTAGCCTCGTTTCGGGCCCCAAATCCCATAGGCACACGGCGTATTCGCGCTGGATCGCTGCTTTCCCCTGCTCAACCGCACTTTTCATGGGCCTATGGGTGAGGTCAGCTGCGGAACGCCGGTCTTTCGGGGTCATCGGAGCGGCCTCTTTCACGTGCGCTAACTGCCCTCCGCGCTGGATGAACAACCCGGCCGGCGGACGCCTCCTCGCTGGAGAGTCTGGAAGGCCAACGTCGCTTGCAGACGATTTCCCACACCCAACTTCCGAAAGATGTGGTTGGTGTGAGTCTTCACAGTCTTCTCGGAGATGAAGAGTCTGGCCCCGATCACCTTGTTAGGCATACCCAGCCCAACCATCTCGAGCACCTCCCACTCGCGCTCCGTGAGAGACTCCATCCGCGCCACGATCGCCGGGGAAGCCTGCCCCCCGTTCCCAGAACCAAGAGGCCGAACCCCACCGGTTCGTCTTCCGGGCGAGCCAAGACTCATATCAGTGGGATAGGCCTTGCCTCCAGCTAGTTCCCGCAGGTAGTGCTGAAGGCGCCCGGGCAACCGAGGCGCAATCTGGTCGCGGACAAAGGTTCCGACTCCAAAGCGTTCGCAGAGGGCCAGGATGGGTGCAGCCACCTTGGCTTCCTGACTGAAGAAGTGAATGTGCCCATGCTCCTCGCCGAGCCGCATGGCCTCTGCGAGGGCCCGTCCGGCCTCGTGTTCACGCCCAGCGTGGGCATAGAGCCACCCCAGATAGAACAGCGCTGGAGCCAGTGCACTCTTCAGGCCCAGTCGGCGGGAGACCAGAGCCGTCTCTTCAAGAGAGGCCAGCCCTTCTGTCTCGCGCCCCAGGACCACCAGGTCCATGCCCACCGCCGCCTGTGCCTGCAGCTTCTCGGAGGCGGCCAACTGGTTCTTCTCCACAATCTCAAGCGCAGTCTGATGATGCTCGAGAGCCCGTCGGCCGTTTCCGGTACGGCGGCATAGATCCCCCAGCATACTCTCGGCCCAGTAACTCTCCTCGGCGTCACCGGAACTCAGCGCCAGAGCCTGGGCCCGCCTGATTCTCGCCACCGCGCTCCGATAATCCCATCTACCGAGGGCCGCCATCGCCTGGCTCAGCAAGCTGGATGCCTCGACCAGAGAGTACCCTCGAGTCCGTACAAGGCGCAGACACTCGCCGGCGTAGCGATCCGCCTTATCGTATTCACCAGTCAAACCTGCGAGCAGCGCCGCCCCGTTCAGCGCAACGGCGCGCACGAGCGTCACTGGACTGTCGTCGAGGCCCACGGCCTTATCTGCCCATTGCCTGGCAAGCCTGTAATGCCCAAGCGAGTAGAACAGCCGGGCACGGTGAAAGTGGATGCGCCGGGCAAATTCCTCCGCCGAATCCTTGGAATCCTTAGGGTACAGGACAAGAGCCTTCTCCCAGTTCTCAACCGCCTCGTCCCACCGGCACAGACCTACCAGGACGCCCCCCTCGACAACCAGCACCTCGGCCTTCTCTCTAGAAGAACCGGCCAATGACCGGCACCGTTTCATGACGGCTAGGCTCTCCTCCCAGCGGCCTTGGTTGAACAGACAGTATGCAGAGCCGAGAAGGACACAGAGCAGGCCTTCTTTGTCGCCGTCCTCTGCAAGCAGGCGGGCGGCTCGCTCATAGAGCGCACCGGCCCGTGCGTATTCCGCGTGCTCTTGCTGAATCCGGGCCTTAGCCACAATCAACCACGGATCGACTCCGTCCTCAGCGATCGACTCATCGGGGATCAGAGAGAGCCACTCCGGACGCGTCGAACCGGGTCCCATGCCAAAAGGTTGAGCAAGCAGTGAATGCAGGAGACGCCCCGCGTCGGAGAATCGGCCGACCCGCAGATAGACGGTGACGGCTTGGTGGTGCTCACCTATCCGTTCGAGGTGAGACGCAGTCTGGTCCATGAGTCCCGTCGACTCGTTGTCCCGCCAGGCCTTGCGCTGCGCAAACCCGCGCACCAATGGGTGGACGGTATAGCTTCGGCGTCCGACCCGGGCCACGAGATATCCTCGCAAGACAAGCTCCTCGAGCACAGCTTCGGCGCGCCCGTACGGACCCGGGAAGAAAGCCTCGTCCCTGGGAAAGACCACCCGGGTCAGGAGTCCCGCAGTCAGCATCGTCTCCGAGGCCGTTTCGTCAAGTCCGGAGAGGATGTCCTGTTCCAAATACTTTCGGAGATCATGACCCCGGGAGAGCACCTCAGTGATGTCCGAACGAGTGATACCCCGCCGGCCCGAGGGAAGCCTCTGGCCCAGTAGAACCAAGGCTGCCGGCCAGCCCTGGGTGAGGCGCCACAAAGCGCGCGCCTCAGAAGCCTGAAGCTCGATGCCCCAGTGCTGAGATGCCCATGTACCAACCTCTCGTGGGGTAAGACGGAGGTCACGCGCGCGCAGCTCCACGCATCTTCCCCCTAGACTCACCCTGTCGACTCGCAGGGGCACCGGGCGTCGAGAAGAGATAAGAATGGTCCAGCCGGGGGGTAGTCCACGCACAATCAGTTCGAGCACCGAAACGATCTGCGGAGAGGAGTCGATGAGGTGGAAGTCATCAATGGCGATCAAAGTGCTCTGGCCGGCTTTCTGCCGAATGTGATCGACAACCTGCGCCGTCAACTCGAGAACCTCTTGGTCGATCCCGCCCGGAGCAGGCCAATCCAGAGGTCTGGAGTCGGGGCGGTCGGCCACTTCCACATCCAGACCGGCCATGAAGTAGGTTAGGAAGCGCAGGGGATCATTATCAGCCTCATCGACAGAGAAGTAGACCGTGCGCCCGCCGGCCGATGACAGTTTCTCGACTATTAGAGCCGTCTTGCCGTACCCGGGTCCGGCCACCAGATACACGACGCCGCCGTTTGCGACAGGCTTCAGAAGTGAAACCAGCCGCTGCCGGCTCAGGACGAAGCCCATGTGCGGAAGACTTAGCTTCGCAGCGACAGTCCTGACGCGTTGCTCCGCAAGATCTGATGGTTCGACCATACGGACTTCCTGAAGATGTGAATCGTCACGCACGCCGGAAGACAGCCTATCTCCCGGGACAACAATCGTATCAACGACAACCGAGGTGTCAACGCAACTCATGATCTCTCGCATTCCTGAGCATGACCGAACGTGTATCGCGGCACCGGAGACATATGCGCTACAGCCGGCGGAGCACTGACCGGCCCCTGCGCCTTCGACGTAGCCTGGGACTAGAGATACTCCAGCCGCTTTGCAACGATTGACACGGCTCGGCGCTCCTCACCGTCCTTCTCGTAGACGTCCTGGCGAAGAGATCCCTCCACCGCTATCCGACGCCCCTTACCAAGATGCTCGCCGGCAGCCTCGGCCTGCGAGTTCCAAGCCTTGATGCGGAAGAAGTCCGCCTCTTCCGCGTTGCGATCGACGGCCAGGATGAAGCTCGA
>JAAYCW010000054.1 GCA_012729575.1 Actinomycetota bacterium
ACTGCTCGTGAAGCCCGGCTACCCTCCACTGCGCGACTGCCGAGGGAGACCGCGCCGGAGTTGCCTGATCAAGTCAAAAGCGTAGAGCCGGAGGGTGGCCCGGGCAAGTAGCCCGGACTGTGCGGCGTCCCTCCCCGGCCCACCGGAGAGGGACGCCAGACGTGCAAACGAACTAGAACTCCACTACCCGCGACGGTGCCGTGAACGATGAAAACGTAGCAGTGGCGTCTTTGAGGTAGAGCACCTGGCAGTTGCCGTCGTCGGCCGCATACCTGCCCTGCAGACTCGGATACGCTTCAAGCATGCTCTGCTTGGCCTCGAGGCGATCGTCGTCCACCACGGTCGCACACACACGGACCCACTCATTGCCGTCGAAAGCGCAGATCTCCACCTTGGGATTGGTCGCCATCTGCTTGGAGACGTCCTTGACCTTGCCGGTCTGGATGTAGAGCTTGCCCTCGAAAAGGTGGATGGTCCCGAAGGCGCGTACTCGCGGCTGATCGCCTTCAACCGTCGCCAGATAGTAGGCGCCGCACTTCTTCAAGAAATCGTGGACTTCCTGCATGGTCTCTTTCCTCCGTTGGTACAGAATTTGAACTCACATGGTACTTGGCCGCGGCGGACGATTCAAACTACAAACCAGCCTCTCGCCGCTCGTAGCACTCCCCCGGCTCGGGCTTCTCCGGCCAATGAGCGGTCTCGTAGCCGAGTTCCTTCCGATAGGCCTCCCATCCCTCCAGCCCTTGGACGGCGATGTTGGCCTCCAGCACGCAGTCGCCGTAGGCGCACTGCAAGGCGCCCTCGATCTCGTCCTGGACCAGGTCTCCCTGCTCCATGGCCCGGTGACAAGCGGTGCAATACACCCACGCCTCGTCGCTCGCGTCCTCGGCTATCTGGCAGGACGCCTTCTCCTCTTCGGTCAGGTCACGGTACCGCTTCTTCATCGTCATCCCCTCGTCTCGATAAGCGGCGCTTCTCAGCAACATGACCTAGGTTCCCCAAGGGCCGGCCGGACATTCATCGAGTCGACGTCTTTGAACGCTAGGCTACAGCGGACCTCTCGCTGAGCGCTGTGACACCCAGCCGAGCTGAAGCGGGGACGTGTGAAAAAAGACCTAGCTTTGCAGGTCTTTTTCAAGAGCATGGTGGAGGCGGGGGGAATCGAACCCCCGTCCGAAACCCGTCGAGCCTAGGTGTCTACGAGTGTAGCCCCTACTATAAGTCTCGCCTCGCGCCCCCGCAGGAGCTGGGTGCGTCCGGCCAGCCACCTAAAATGTCCTCCCGCCGCCGGCGGCCCTCGCCGGGAGTGAGCCCGCCTGGTTTATGCCGCGACCCTCCACGACAGGCCGAGGAGGCGCGACAGGCGCTTAAGTCTTGTTCAGACTAAGCGGCCAGTGCCAATTCGCGATCGGCAATTGTTTTTTTCCAGCCTGTTTAACGAGAACTGCTGGAATCTCGACTCGCTACCTAAACCCAGACATGAGCCCCGTCGAAACCATGTCGCCCCCACGAGACCAGAATCGCACGGTGCGCGACCACCGCACTTTCTGAGCTATGCAAGTATACAGCATAAGCCGGTCGTTGACCCCCCATGCTCGAGCCTTCTAGTAGCAGGTCCAGCCTCCGTCCACAACCAGAGCCTGGCCGTTGATGTACGAGGAACTATCCGAGGCGAGGAAGATGGCCACATCGGCAATCTCCTCCGACTCTCCCGGACGATCGACCAGCCCCATGCCCTTTTCGGCGATGCTCTTGCCACTCTCGTTCATCTGGTCCACGAACTCTTCCTTGTCGGCCTCTTTCTTGATGGAACCCGGGCATATGGCGTTGCAGCGGATGTTCTTGTTCGCGTACATGTAGGCCGTGTTCTTGGTCAAACCGATCAGACCGTGTTTGGACGCCGTATAAGCAGCGCCGCCCCGGCAGCCGAACAGCCCTCCCACTGAAGCGATGTTGATGATGACGCCCCCACCCTCTTTCTCGAACTCTCGGATGACCCTCCGCATGGCATAGGCGGGAGCGCACAGATTCAATTGGAGCACCTTTTCGAACATGGCGTCGTCGAACTCGCCGACAGGGCTGAAGTCGTCCATGAGACCGGCGTTATTGACCAGCACGTCCACCCGTCCGAACTGAGCGACCGCCTGGTCGATCATGCCGTCGATGTCGGCCTTGACCGTCATATCACCTATGTGAGGCACGATCTCCCCACCGTAGGCGGCAGCAGCCCTGGCCGCCAATTCGTCCAGCCGCTTCCGTCCCATGGCTACCGCAAGGACGCGGGCGCCTTCGCGCGCGAACATGTCGGTGATCGCCCGGCCCATGCCGGAGCTGGCGCCTGTAACCACTACAACCTTGTTCTTGAGGCTCATCTGCCCACTCTCCTATGGGTTGTCTCTCTGTATGAGTGATGCTCCGCACCGGCGACGCCGGCGCCCGGTTGACATCTCCGGTGCCCGCGCGTTCCTACTCCCCGAAGAGCCACTTGGTCCTGATCGCCTGAGTCATGTTGTAGATGTCCAGGGTCTTGTAGAAGGCATCCAGGTTCTCGATTGTCGACCCCGGAGGTACCTCACACCCCGTCGAAAGCACGAAGTTTTTGTACTTGGTCATCTGCTCGAGGAGTTCCAAGGTGCGGCTCTTGACATCGTACACTTCGCCCATCTTCATGACCTTGAGCGGGTCGACGTTGCCGCAACCCAGCACCTCCTTGGGCATCTGGGGCATGATCTGGTTCATATCGACCGCATTGCCGAAGTGCAGACAGCGGGCGCCTGTGAACAACATCGAGGTGACCTGGCCCGAGGTGTTTCCGCAGTTGTGCAGTATGACCATGAAAGAGTCATCCTGTACGTCGTCGACGATCCTCTTGATGTAGTCGGAAGAGAAGGTCTGGCAGAAGGCCGGGGATATGAGTCCCGCGGCCGGTTCGGCGATCACTACGCCATCGACCCCGGCCTCCTTGAAGGCCTGAGCGTACTCTCTGAGGAAATCCGTGCACTTCTCCAGGAGTGCATGCGCGAGATCGGGATCGCGCCTGGTGGCCGTCATCAGCTGGCTCATCTCCATCAACCTGCAGCCGAGCGAGAACGGCCCGATGATCCCACCCAGCGTCGGGCGGTCGTTGATCCGTTTTGCCGCGAGGCGGGCCGCCCTGATGTACTCGTAGGTCCTCGCCGCCCCCACCTTGGGTATGACGAGAGCATCGACACTCTCGGCGTCCGTCACGATGGGGGCGCTCACGGTAGGAGCTTCAGTGTCGGAGAACTTCATGGGGCTGCCGAAGGCTTCGGCCTCAACGGAAAGATCCATCTGAGTGAGAGCCGCAATAGACGGATACTTCCTGGCCAGGGCGACGATGCAATCGGCCTGGACCTGCCCGTCGCCAAAAAGGGCGCTGATCGGTTTGTCGATCAGTTCCAGCCCCGGAGAGGTCGTGATGGGCAGGGCCTGCCTGGAATCGGCCTCGAGGACCCCTTCTATCCATCGATCCGTGCTGAAGTCCATAGGGCTGTGACCTTTCGCTCGGCTGTTTTCGGTTCCGCGGCGTCGACGGAGGATGGGCCGCCGGTCGACCACGTTCTCTGAAGAGTAAAACCAGGCGGTCAGGACCGCAAGTAGGGAGCCTCAGTCGTCCCGATCGCCGCGGCGGAAGGCCCTCTCCATATCGCGTTGGGCTTCCTTCTTGGCCAGGGTCTGACGTTTGTCGTAGAGGGCCTTGCCCTTGGCCAGGGCTATCTCCACCTTGACCCTGCCGTCCTTGAAGTACAGCTTGGTGGGCACCAACGTGTACCCGGCCACCTGCACCTTGCCGTACAGACGCCGCAATTCTCGCGCGTGTACCAGCAGCTTGCGCGTGCGCAGGGGGTCGTGATTGAAGATGTTCCCTTGCTCGTAGGGGCTGATGTGCATCCCTATCAGGAAGAGTTCACCCTCCTCCACCGCTGCATAGGAGTCGCGCAGATTGACCCGGCCTGCGCGCAACGACTTGACCTCGGTGCCGGTCAAGGCGATGCCGGCCTCCAGAGTCTCCTCGATGAAGTAATCGTGGTAGGCCTTCTTGTTCTGGGCTATGAGTTTGGTGCCGGTGGGTCTCATGGTCGAAGGAGTATAGCGGACCGCGGTCCCGACCGGACATCCTTGGTGCGCCACACCATCCGCCCATCCGCCACAACCGTCTAGCGCCGGCCGCCCCGGGCCTGAGGAGGCCGAGTGCTCTTCGAGGACCGGGTGCGCGGGGCTCCCCGTTTACGCGAGCCCGAGTGCGGCCCGCCCCTTCCGGGATCTCGGCCGGTCGCCGGGCCCTGGTCTTGGGCCCGGCCTCGGTGCGGGGTGCCCACGCCGTCATCCGCGCCGTCTCCATCCCCACCAGCGCGATCATCGTCGGCATCTTCGGCCAGAGCCAGGTCCACCCTTCCCCTAGCCTCGTCCACGGCCAACACACGTACCGGCAGGATGTCGGCCACCTTGTACGCGCGGCCCGCGCGCCTCCCCTCCAACACGGTCTCCAGTTCGTTCAGTTCATACGTGTCGCGAGGAAGCTCCCTCACCGAGAGATAACCCTGGAACAGCCGCTCGAACAGCACGAACATCCCCCGGCGAGTGAGGCTGAGCACCTGTCCCTCGAACACCTTCTCCTGCCAACCATCCTCGCGCATGCGCCGCCGGAGCAGATGAGCCAGCACGATGTCATCGGCCTTGAGCTCGATCTTGGCCGCCTCGCGCTCGGTCTGCGAGCAGTGCTCGGCCCAGTCGGCCAGCACAGCCGTGGTGGGCGCCGGTCCCAGTCCGAGACGCCCCAGTAGCCCCCGGTGCACGAGCAAATCAGGGTAGCGGCGGATGGGAGACGTGAAATGGCAGTACGTCTGTGAGGCCAGGCCGAAATGACCGATGTTGACGATCTGGTAGACGGCCCGGGACTGAGCCCGCAACACCTGCTGCACCAAAGCCGCCTTGCCTCGCCCGCTGGGCGTGAAGCGGTCCACCCACTCGGCCGTCTCCCGGGTCACGCGGCGGATCTCCTGGGGCGTGGCCTCCAGGGCGTCGAAGGCGGGAGTGGGCAGCCCCAAGCTCATGAGGACGTCCAGCAGTCGCTCGAGGTTGAAGGGATCGGGCAGGTCGTGCACCCGGTAGACCGTCGGGACCTGCTCACATTCCAGGAAGGCCGCCACCTGCTCGTTGGCCAACACCATGTAGTTCTCGATGAACCAGTGGCTCTCGAGCTCTTCAGTGGGGTCGGCCGCGACCACCCGGCCCTCGGCATCCCACTCGAACTCCGGCTCGGTGGATTCGATCCGCAACCCGCCCCGCTCGTTCCGAACCTCCCGCAGCGTCTCAGCCAACTCCCTCCCCCATCGCAACGGCTCCGCCAGTTCGACATCCACCGGCACCGTGCCGACGAACATGCGTTCCAGCTCCTCGTAATCCATCCGCTTGTCGCTTCGGATCAGTGATCGGTAGAAGTCGGTCCTGACTACCCGGCCGGCATCGTCCATCTCTATCTCCACCGTGACCGCCTTGCGGTCCTCACCCGGCCGCAGAGAACACACCCCCGACGACAGCTGCGGAGGCAGCATCGGCTCGACTCCGGTGGCCACATACACCGAGTTCCCCCGACGGAGCGCCTCCCTGTCGAGAACGCCTCCTTCCTTCACGTAGTACGAGACATCGGCAATGTGGACGAAGACAGTGGTGATCCCGTCGGTACTCCGCCGAAAGGAGAGAGCGTCGTCAAAATCTTGCGCCGTAGCCGGATCCACGGTGAAGGTGTAGAGGTCACGCAGATCCACCCGGTAGGCGTCCGCCCCGGCGTGTGTCTCGGCCGCAGCCGCCGCCTCGGCCAGCACCTTGGGGGCGAAACCACGCCGGACCAGGCTATCCAGCAAGAGCGCTTCCAAGACGTCGCCGAGTACGTTGCTCTTACCTATTGGCCGGACTATCTGAGCCTTGAACCCGTAGGAGAACGCAAAAAGGACCAGATCGCCCGGTTGCGGTCTGAGGGGGCTGCGCTCTGCGGGGAGAGCCGGCCCGGGCTGGAACAGCGGTTCCACTTCCAGGCTCTTGCCACGCCTGACGACCACCCCGGCAATGCCGGCCGAGCGTCCCGTGGTGTCACCGGCGGGGATGAGCCCCGCTCTGGCCAGCTGGGTACGACGACGCTCGGAGCGGCTACGACCCGGGGTATGCCGAGCCATCGCGCTCAGCTCCCCATGAAGTTCACGGGCTCACCGGTCACGGTGGGAACCAGCTCCAGGCTGACCCACTCGGCCTCGTAGAGCCGGCGTCCCGGAGAGAAACCACACTCCTCTGCCTCGTTGAGCAGTTCGCACTCCTGCGTCCCGGCGAGAATGCCCGAGACCACCAGCCTCGACACCGGTGTATCCCGCAGCTTCCGTACCAGAGAGGACACCGGACCCAGCGTCATATTGGCAAGGACGGTGGAGCCCGCGAACCATTGGAGCGGGGCATTCGACACATCCGTCTTGTGTACCTCAACCACCTTGTCGACCCCGTTGGCCTCCACATTCTCACGCGCGGAGACGAGTGCCGCCGCATCCTTGTCGAACGCCAGCACCGGATGCCACCCCAACTTCGCCGCCGCGATGGCCAGGATCCCCGAACCCGTACCCGCGTCCACCAAGGGACCGCGGGCTCCACGTGACCGCTCGACCTGCAGCAACTGGAGAGTCCCTCTGGTGGTGGGATGCAGACCGGTGCCGAAGCCCAACCCAGGGTTAATGACCACGTCGCGGAGCGAAGCCCGGGTGCCGGCGCGCCTCTCGGCCGCCGCGGCCCCTGCGGCCCCTGGCGATGGGCCGCCCTCGCCGGCGACCGGGGTATCGGGGGGTGATTCCCAGGGAGGCCGGATGCGCACCTTCCCCACGACGATGGGGTGGAAGTGATCCCGCCAGCCCTCGACCCAATCACGGGCCACAACCACTGTTTCCACAAGCACCAGCCCCGGATCGACCAGACCTTCCGGCAAGGCCGCAAGTATCTCCTCGGTGGCAGGTTCGGCACCAGCCTCGGGGAAGAATCTCAAGGGCGTCATCCGCACAGAGGCACCCGCAGAAGAACAGGCGGGAATATCGTCGGTCCGGGGAACATCATCGATCAAGCGAGCATCCTCAGTCCGCACAGCATCGTCGGTCTGGGAAGCATCCTGTGTCTGCGGAGCCTTAACCGTCTGAGGGGTCTCCACCTCGAAGGGGCCCATGAGATCCATGAGAACCGCTCCGACGACGTCGACGACACTCTCCGGGACGGTCACCCGAACTGCTCGATCCGCCTCCGAGGCACCGGCGGAGCGCTCAGCCCTCCGCTTCTCGTTGCTCCGCTCCTCGGACGGCGTTCCCGTCATCAGCCACTCAACCAGTTACGGATCTTCTGTAGCACACCCTCATCCCGCTCGCCATAGTGCTCGGCTCCGCAGGTCTCCTCGAAATCCTGAAGCATCTGCCGCTGCTGCTCGTCGAGGTCGCGAGGGATAAGCACCCGGATGAGGATCTCCTGATCGCCGCGTCCATAGCCGTGAAGGTGGGATACGCCCTTGCCCCGCAAGACCTTGACGTCACCCGGTTGGGTCCCGGCGGGAAACGTGACCTCCTCCTCGCCGTCCAGAGTAGGTATCGAGAGCGTGACACCCACGGCCGCCTGCACCATAGTCAGGTCGACCGGGAACAGGATGTCGTCTTCGCGGCGTTCGAAAACCTCGTGAGGAGCCACCGCGACACGGACGTACAGGTCACCCGGCGGAGCACCACGTTCGCCCGCGCCGCCCCGTCCCGAGACCCGGATACGCTGTCCGGTGTCGACCCCTGCCGGGATCTGGACCTTCACCTTTCGCTCGGCATAGACACGCCCCGAGCCCTGGCATTCCTCACACGGCGACTCGATCACCTGGCCCTGGCCTCCGCAACGCGGGCAAGGACCGGTCTGCACGAACTGGCCCAGCATGGTACGGCGGATGGTGCGCACCCTGCCGTGTCCGCCACATTCCTCACAGGTCTTGACTGAGGAGGGATCGGTCGTCCCCAGGCCCTCACATGCGTGGCAGGTCGTCCTGGCTCCGAAGGCGATCTCCCTTTCCACACCGAATGCGGCTTCTTCGAGAGTGAGCTCGACCTCCACGGCCAGATCCTCACCCCGCGCGGGCCCGGACGGCTGCGTCCGCCCGAAGGGACTCGATCCGCCGAACCCGCCGCCGCCGAAGGCTCCGAACAGGTTCTCGAAAAGATCACCGAATCCGGCAAAACCGTCGAACCCATAACCGCCGGCGCCCCCGGCGCCACGGCGCAGACCCTCGTGCCCGTAGGCATCGTAGATGCCCCGTTTCTCCGGGTCGGAAAGAACCTCGTAGGCCTCAGTGGCTTCCTTGAACTTCTCCTCACACTGAGGATCGTTGCAGTTGACGTCCGGGTGTAGCTCCCGGGCAAGCCTGCGATAAGCCTTCTTGATCTGCTGGACGTCCGCCTCGCGAGAGACGCCCAACACTTCATAGTAATCGCGCTTCATCTATTACTCTGGATTCGGTCGATGATCGTTCCTGACATCTTCATTCGTAACGCTCTCCGACAATCTCGGACAAAAGCTGTGCGGTCTCTCGCACTGTGCTGATAGCCGCCTCATAGTCCATCCGGATGGGTCCGACCAAGCTCACCGTCCCCAGGCTGCGCTGGGGAAGACCGTACCCGGCGGCCACCACCGAGAAGGGGTGGAGCGCTACGGCTTCGTGCTCGCTGCCGATGCGAACCACTACCGTGCCCGCGCTCAAAGCCGCCCTCAGGACCCGCAGAAGCAGATACCGCTCTTCGAGCAAGGAGAGGAGATCGCGCAGCGAGGTGACATCCTCCATCTGAGGCGCAGCCAGCAGGCGCGACGCTCCACCGATGAACAGGTCTTCTTGGGCGTGCTCGTCGAGCAGCTTATCAAAGGCCGGAGCGAGAGCTCGGAGGAACCCGGTTTCGCGAGGGCTCAGCTCGGGGTTGTCGAGCGTCCGCCTGATCAAGCGGACGGTGAGGGCATGGTTGTCCAGCATCTCGTTGAGGTAGGTGCGGGCCCATTCCACCAGCCCGGTGTCGATGGCCCGCGGCCAATCGATGACTCCCTTGATGACGGCCCCGGTGGACACGATGAACACATACATGAGTTGATCGGGATGGAGCGTCAACAGTTCCACGTGGCACAAGCGGGCCCCACTCATGCGGGGAGCAAGAACCAGTGCCAGAAGGTTGGTGGCCCTGGACATGGCGTCCGTGGCCTGCTGCAGAGCGGTGTCGATCTCACCGGCGAGACTCTCGGGCGACAGCGTCGACGGAGTGCATCTACGCACGCCTTGACCGATGCTCAGCCGGGACGAGTCACCGCTCATCAGATAATCAACGAACTCCCTGTAACCCTGATCGGTGGGCACCCGTCCGGCGGAAGTGTGCGGATGAGTCAGATAGCCCTTGTCCTCCAGACGGGCGAATTCGTTCCTGACCGTCGACGAGGAGACCCGGAGACCGGTGATACCCACCAGTTCCTTGGAGGAGACCGGCGTCCCCGAATTGATGTACCGCTCGGTCACGGCGTTGAGTATCGTGCGTTGTCTCTCTGTGAGTACCATCATCTACCGTCGCGCTAGAGAGCTACGACTCTCCTGGAGGGACTAGAAGCGCCCCGATGACCGTGTTGCTGACATCCAAAAACCCTGGATTCAGCCGAAGTTTACCATAGCGCCTCTCCAGACAGCCCTGAGCCAGCAGCCGGTCGCGGGCTACTCCGTCGACGACCGGCAGGACTGCCGCCTCCTCGACTCCGTCGCTCGTCCGCAATCCCAACATGGCCTTCTCCCACATCTTCGTCTTGGGAGAGAGCAACTCCACCTGAGCAGGACGACGGGCTAGATACTCACCCGCGGACCGGGGGTTGGTGCGCCTCTCACCCCCGATCGTGGACACGGCCGATGCGCCGATGCCCAAATAGTCCTCTCCACGCCAGTAGGCCAGGTTGTGCCGGCACTCGTGACCGGCCAGGGCGAAGTTGGAGACCTCGTACCGGCGGTAGCCGGAGGCCTCCAGCCTGGCCACGACCTCGGAGTAGTGCTGCTCGGCGAAGGCGTCGGCGGCGCTGCGCGCCCCGACGCCCAGAGTCACGTCGACCCTGGTCCGATACGCCTGGGTGTAGGTCAGGTCGTAGAGAGATATGTGCGTCGGACCGGCGGCCACCGCCGCGTCCACGTCGGCGAAAGCATCCACCCGAGTCTGCCCGGGTATGCCGAACACCAGGTCGAGGTTCCACTCCCGCCAGCCGACCGCGGAAACAGCGGTGAGCGCATCTTCGATTTCCTTCTGAGAGACCCGCCGCCCCAGCGCCGCGCGCAGCGCCGGCGCAAAGGACTGCACTCCCAGAGAGAGTCGGGAGATCCCCGCCTCTGCCAGCCGCTCCAGCAGGTGGGCATCGATGGTGCCCGGATTGGCCTCTATGGTGAACTCCGGCAACTCAGGCACATCCGCGACACCGGCGGCCGTGAATTCAGCCTCACCGCTCGCGGTCGGAGCGTCGGAAGGCCGTTCGAGCCAGGCCGCCAGATACCGGACCAGCGCCACCAGCAGGTCCGGGGGGATCACGGTGGGCGTGCCACCCCCCAAGTAGATCGTCCGGAAGATCCCACCCGATGCCGACCCTGGGCCGGTACGCTCGATGAGCTCTTCCTGCAGCGCCTCCAGGTAACGTTCCACTCTACCCGCCCGGAAATGAGGCCAGAACGGCTCCGAGGCGAAATCGCAGTAGGCACAAGGAGTCCTACAGAACGGTAGGTGCACGTAGAGATGCTTCATCGCGCTCCTCTCAGCGACCCAGCACCCCCAGGACCAGTAGCACGACGCCCAGCGCCATGCTCAACAGGCCCAGTATGGCCGTCCAGGAAGTCCAGACCTTCTGCCCGCGTTTCTCCGCCTTCGCGGCCGCGTCGATCGGAGCCCGCCGCTGCGCCAAAGCCTCCTGCTCGGCACGCAATGCCTTCCCCCCCGGACCGTGTCGCAGCCAGGTCTGCACAGCACCCATGACCACCAGAAGCACGCCGAGCACGATGTATTCAACGGTCATTTCTTCCCCTCTTTCCCTTCGCCTAGATCCAGCACGGCCAGGAAGGCTTCCTGGGGTATCTCCACATTACCGACCATCTTCATGCGCTTCTTGCCGGCCCTCTGTTTCTCGAGCAGCTTGCGTTTTCGGGTGATGTCTCCACCGTAGCACTTGGCAAGGACGTCCTTCCGCAGCGCCGCCACGTTCTCCCGGGCGATGATGCGGCTCCCCACCGCCGCTTGGATGGCGATCTCGAACATCTGTCGAGGGATCCTCTTGCGAAGCTTCTCCACCAGCCCCCGCCCGATCGAATAGGCCCGGTCTTCGTGCACTATCAGACTGAGGGCGTCCACCACTTCTCCCGCCACCCGGATATCCAGCCGCACCAGGTCACCCGGCTCGTAGTCTTTCAGCTCGTAGTCTAGGCTGGCATACCCCCGGCTCCGGGTTTTGAGCAGGTCGTAGAAATCGAGGACGATCTCGGCCAGGGGCAAGGCGTAGTCCAGTCGCACCCGGTCGGAGGTCAGATACTCCATGTGTTCGAAGCGCCCGCGCTTGTCGTTGCACAGCTCCATGACCGGGCCGACGTATTCGGCCGGCACCAGGATGGTCGCTGCTATGTAAGGCTCGCGCACCTCTTCGATGGAACCGGCATCCGGGAAGTCCACCGGGTTGCTGATGCCGAGCACCTCACCGGTGACCAACTGCACCTCGTAATGCACGTTGGGCGTGGTCGCCAGCAGATCCAAACCGAACTCCCGTTCCAGGCGTTCGCGCACGATCTCCATATGGAGGAGCCCTAAGAAACCGCAGCGGAATCCGAACCCCAAAGCCTGGGAAGTCTCCGGTTCGTAATGAAGCGAGGCGTCGTTGAGCTTGAGCTTCTCCAGAGCGTCGCGAAGCTCCGGATAATCCTCCCCCTCGATGGGGAAGAGGCCGCAGAACACCATGGGCGTGATATCACGATAGCCGGGAAGAGGCTCGGAGGCCCGCCGAACGGCACTCGTGAGAGTATCCCCCACCCGAAGGTCGGCCACCTCCTTGATCCCCAGGATGATGTAACCCACCTCGCCGGCGCGGAGCACGTCGGTCTTGAGCATGTCGGGGCTGAAGATGCCCACCTCTTCTATCTCGCTCCGCCGACCGGTGGCCATGGCGAAGATGGGGTCGCCCTTGCGGAAGCTCCCATCACGCATGCGCACGAAGGCCACCACTCCCCGGTACTGGTCGTAGACGGAGTCGAAGATGAGGGCCCGAGGCGCCCCGTCCGGGTCACCTTGGGGAGGTGGAACGGTGTGCACCACCGCTTCGAGCACTGCGGCCACGCCTTCGCCGGTCTTGGCCGAGATCTCTAGGATGTCCGAGCGAGAACACCCGATGACCGAGACGATCTCTTCGGCCCGCTTCTCGGGCTCGGCGCCGGGCAGGTCGATCTTGTTGAGCACCGGGACCAGCTCCACGTCGTTTTCAAGGGCAAGGAGGGTATTGGCAAGAGTCTGCGCCTCCACCCCTTGGGTGGCGTCGACCACCAGGATGGCTCCCTCGCAGGCGGCCAGGCTCCGCGAGACCTCGTAGGTGAAGTCCACGTGCCCCGGCGTGTCGATGAGGTTGAACTGATATGCCTGCCCATCCTCCGCATGGTAGTAGATACGCACGGCCTGGGCCTTGATGGTGATGCCCCGCTCGCGCTCCAGGTCCATGCGGTCGAGTATCTGCTCGCGCATATCGCGCTCGGCCACCGTGTTGGTCATCTGCAAGACGCGGTCGGCCAGGGTCGACTTCCCATGGTCGATGTGGGCGATTATGGAGAAATTACGGATGTGGTCGAACGTCGTCATCAGGGGATGTATTCTAGCGCAAGCCGTTCTCGCCCTATGACAGGAGCCAGACCCTCCCCCAGCGCAGCGCATCAACCCGTGTGCTCGAGAAGCTCGACTTTGAACAGGCCGCGCAGATCGACCATCCTGAAGATGGCAGAGTCTGGGAATGGGAGCCGAAGGTCCGACCTGGAGCCGCACGGGCGCGATCTGGTGTGCCCATCCGAGGGAGGTATCAGGATGTCACTAGGTGATGACCTGACAGAACTGCAGAGACAGCTGAGCGAGGGTTCACTTCAGCGGGCATATGGCGCCATCGTCGGCTACATGTCACAGCTTCGTGTCCACTACACGCGAACCCAGGGCCAGTGGACTGTCTCCGGCCTGTATCAGGGCTACTTCGACATGACCTATTTCGCGCTGTTCCCGCCCTCACTCAAGTCTCGCGGCCTGAAACTTGCCGTCGTGTTCGATTACGAGTCGTTTGCATTCGAGGTATGGCTCGCCGCGCGGAATCGCACGTTGCAGCGACGTTGCTGGGAGCTACTGAGGGACCACGGCTGGTCGAAGTACCGTCTTGTCGAGCCCGCCACCAGCGTCGACGCGATCATCAAGAGTGGCGTCGCCGATGCTTTTGCTCTAGCCGAACCGGAGATACTGACGTCGCGGATCGAGACGGCGACCCAGGCTCTCCTTGACGACCTGGAACCCTTCCTCACCCTGCACGATCCGCAGCAGGTAGCCCACTAGTGTCGGCCGAGCCAACGCCATATAACGGTCGCACTCGACGAAGTCGCCGGTCGATGGCATGATGCACGGCAAACTCATAGTGTGAATCAGCTACGCCATATCATCACCAGCGAGGAGACGTAAACCGATGAAGATCACCGAGGTGCTCGCTTCCAGAATGAGCTTCTCATTCGAGGTCTTCCCACCCAAGACCGACGCCGGCATGGACAACCTGAAGGAAGCCCTCCCCCACTACTACAAGTTCGCGCCCGATTTCATCAGCTGCACCTATGGTGCCGGCGGTGGCAATGCCGGCCGCAACGTGGAAGTCTGTGAGCTCATAAAGGCGGATGGCGCTACGGAGGTCATGACCCATTTCACCTGCATCGGCAATACCCGGGAGAAGATCGACAGCGAGCTCGAACACTACCAATCGTTCGGCATCGAGAACATCCTCGCCATGCGGGGCGACCTGCCGGCCGGCTGGGAGGGGACGCACGGCGACTTTGCCAACGCGGATGGACTGATCAAGTACATCAAGAACCGATTCCCCGATTTCTGCATCTCGGCCGCCTGTTATCCGGAGAAGCACATCCTGGCGCCGTCCTTCTCGTCCGATATCGCCCACCTGCGCAGCAAGCAGGACAACGGCGCCGAATTCCTGATGTCACAGCTGTGCCATGACGTGGAGGCCTTCAAGGTGTTCGTGGACCGCATACGGAAGGCCGGCATCACCATACCGGTGATCCTCGGCGTGATGCCGGTCTTGAGCAAGGATGCCATCATCCGTATGACTCTGAGCAACGGCTGCTCTATACCGGCCGATCTGGCGGTCATCATCGGCAAGTACGGCGAAGACCCGGAGGCTTTCAGGCAGGCGGGGATCGAGTACACCGTCAATCAGATCTACAAGTTCATCGAGGCCAACATCGACGGTCTCCACATCTATGCCCTGAACAAGTACGAGGATGTCGAGACCGTCATGGAGCTTTCGGGGATCCGCAAAGCCCATCACCCCGAAGGTGGCGACGCCTGATCCGCAAATCACCGACCCGTCACTCCGAAAGAGCATGCCCATGGACCTTGGCATCAGTGGTAGAAGGGCCGTAGTCTGCGCGTCGAGCCGAGGACTGGGCAAGGCTTGTGCCCTGGCTCTAGCCGAGGCAGGTGTGTCGCTGGTCATCAACGGTCGCGATCCGGACGTGTTACGCGAGACTGCCGAGCATATCCGGGATGCATCAGGCGTGGAGGTCACACCTGTCGCCGCCGACATCTCTACGCCCGAGGGTCAAGCCGCCCTCTTGGCCGCTTGTCCGGAGCCGGATATCCTCGTCAACAACAACAGCGGCCCGCCGTTCCGCGATTTCCGGGCTCTGGATCGACCGGCCCTCCTCGCCGGGGTGACTATGAACATGGTGACCCCCATCGAGCTCATCCAGAAGGTCATCGACCCGATGGCCGCCAACGGATTCGGTCGTATCATCAACATTACCTCCATCGGCGTCAAGATGCCGCTCACCGGGCTGGACCTGTCGAGTGGCGCTCGAGCCGGTCTGACCGCGTTTGTGGCAGGCGTGGCCCGGTCCGTAGCGCACAGAAACGTCACCATCAATAATCTGCTCCCCGGCTACTTCGACACAGACCGTCTGCGGGCGGGCTTCGCCGCGTCCGCGAAACGAACGGGAGACTCTGAGGACGAGATAGCGGCGCAATGGGAGGCTTCCGTGCCTGCCAAGCGCTTTGGCGACGTGTCCGAGTTCGGCCGCATGTGCGCCTTCCTTTGCAGCGCGCACGCCGGGTACGTCACCGGGCAGAACATATTGATGGATGGCGGGCTCTACGCCGGCACTCTTTGAAACGAGCCCCGGGTGATGACTACATCATCGGTACAGATCCGTGTTGCCACATCGGCCGACGCTGAACTGCTCGCGGACCTGGGCGCTCGGACTCTGCGGGACACCTTCGGACCCGATCAGAGTAGTGCGCAGACCCACTTCCTTACCCTGGCCTTCACTCCCGACGGCAAGTCCAATGATCTGGCGGATCCCCAGGCGAAGTTCCTTATCGCGGAAGTGGATGGCGAAGCGGCCGCATACGCCAAGTTGCGTTTCGGCTACTCTCCCCCCTTCCTGGGCGCCTCATCACCCATGGAGATCGCCCGCTTCTACACCGACTCTCCTTGGGTCGGTCGCGGAGTGGCCAACGTACTCATGGACGGCTGTCTCCGGGTCGCTGCAGA
>JAAYCW010000004.1 GCA_012729575.1 Actinomycetota bacterium
GCATGCTCATAGGGATCGACGTGGGCGGGACCACCACCGATGCTGTGCTCACCGATGGGCGGAGCATCGCGGCTGAGGCTGCAGTTCCCACGGTGCCCCACGACCTTGCGGGCTCCGTCCTTGCGGCGCTCGACGGCGTGCTGGAGCGCACCCGGCAGGCTAAGGTGGAGCGAGTGGTGCTCAGCACCACAGTGATCACCAACTTGCTGGCCGAGGGCAAAGCCGAACGCGTGGGGCTGATACTGATCCCCGGTCCGGGAGCCGATCCCTTCGGCTATGGACTTCCTCCCACTCAGGTGGTGGCAGGAGCCATCGACTACCGGGGACGGGAGATCGCCCCCATCGACGAGGCGGAGCTGCGGGCGGTGGCGACGTCGCTGCGAACCGCCGGCTACTCCAAAGCGGCGGTGGTGGGCAAGTTCTGCCAGCGCAACCCGGCGCATGAGCTTGCGGCGCAGGCGGTCCTCCGTGACACCTGCCCGGAACTGAGCGTGCAGTGCGGGCATGAGGTCTCCGGACGCCTCAACTTTCCCCGTCGGGCGGCCACCACCTTGCTGACCCTGGCCACCCGGGATCGGTATGAGGAATTCGCTGCCGACATGCGGCGCGCCCTCGAAGACCGCGGGCTGCAGGCTCCGGTGTTCGTCCTCAAGGCTGATGGCGGCACTCTACCCCTGGACTACTCGTTGCGCGCACCGGTGGAGACCATCTTCTCGGGTCCCGCCGCCAGCACCATGGGGGCACTGGCCCTCGGTCCCCCGGGCGACTCCTTCGTGGTCCTCGATATCGGGGGGACCACCACCGACCTGGCTCTGGTTCTCGACGGCCGGCCGTTGCTGTCGTCCAAGGGTTGCCGGGTCAGGCAGCTTCTCACTCACGTGCGGGCTTTCGCGGTCAAGTCGGTCCCGGTGGGCGGTGATAGCGCCGTGCGGGTGGTCGATGGGGCTGTATCCGTGGGGCCGGACCGCATGGGCCCTCCGGCCTGTCTGGGTGGGAAGGTGCCCACGCCGACGGATGCTCTGCGGACTCTGGGAGCCACCGACCTGGGGGATGGGGTGGCTGCCGAGGAAGCCATGACGGCGGTGGCGGACGGCTTGGGCATCGGCATTGAGGATGCTGCGAGGAAGGTGGTAGATCTGGTGGCTTCGACCGTCGCACAAGAGGTTGAGACCATGTTCGCGCAGTGGAGGGATGAACCGGTCTATCGCATCTGGGAAGTAGTGCAGGAACAGCGGAGACGCCCTCAGATACTGGTGGGCGTGGGAGGGGGCGCTCCCTGGTTGGCGCCGCCGGTGGCTGCGCTGCTCGGAGTCCGCTGTGTCGTTCCGGCACACGCCGCGGTGGCCAACGCACTGGGAGCCGCTCTGTCGCGACCCACCCTTAGTGTCGAGTTCCGAGCCGATACCAGCCAAGGGACCTGGGTGACGGAGGAGGATGGAAGGAACGGTCCGCTGGATGGATCGAGGCTCAGTCCGGCCGAAGCTGAGGAGATGGCATTGCGACTGCTGGCACTGAAGGCTCGAGAGGCGGGTATCGGCGGCTATGCCGACCAGGCGGAGGTGACCCACAGCGAAGTGTTCAACATGGTGCGCGGACGCTTCACGATCGGGCGGCTGCTGAACGTGACCGCGGAGATACCGGCCGGTCTGCTGGATGACTGGAGTGTGACGTGAGCGCCCGGGGAGCGCGTGACGGCCGCAGCGCGGGCTCCGACCCGGCGCGCGTCAGGGGCGCCGGTCCCACAGGGTTGGTCTTCTTCCCGGCCTTCGATTGGGCCATCTCGCCGACGCATCCCGAGCGGGAGGAGCGTCTCCTCTACACCCGCGATCAGATCTTCGAAGAAGGGCTGCTGGATCGACCCGAGCTCACCGAGTACAGGTCTCGTCTGGCCGATTACCACGATATCGCCCGCGCCCACTTCTGCATCCCCTCCATAGAAGCCCAAGCCACCGAACCACATCGCGTAGCTGCGGGCGGGGCGCTGGTGTTGGCCGACGCTCTCGTGCGCGGGGATATCGCCAACGGCTTCGCGCTGGTGCGGCCTCCCGGTCATCACGCCATGCGCGTCGTCCATGGGAACCGCGGGTTCTGCAACATCAATAACATGGCGGTGCTGGTGGAGTACCTACGCACTGTGCACGGCCGAAGACGCATCGCCATCGTCGATACCGATGTGCACCACGGCGATGGCACTCAGGATGTCTTCTGGAACGACCCCGACGTGCTCTTCATCTCTTTCCATCAGGACGGTCGCACGCTCTATCCGGGGTCTGGTTTCGTCGATGAACTAGGAGGTCCCAACGCCTTCGGTCGCACACTCAACATCCCTCTGCCGCCCGGCACGCCCGACGAAGGTTTTCAGCTCGTCCTCGAGGAGCTGGTTCTGCCTGTGCTGGCTGATTTCCAGCCGGAACTGGTTCTGAACTCGGCAGGCCAGGACAACCATTTCACCGATCCGCTGGCCAAGATGTGCTTCTCCGCCCAAGGATACGCCCACCTCAACGAGGTCCTGCGGCCCGATCTCTGCGTACTCGAAGGTGGCTACGCTGTGGAGACCGCGCTGCCCTACGTCAACACCGCCATCATCCAGGCGATGGCCGGATTGGACTACAGCCACGTGATCGAGCCGGGGTGGGAGCCGGGGATGTTCGACTTCAAAAGGTCCGATAGACGGGCTGTGGAAGAAACGGTCTCGGTACTTCTTGAGATCTGGAAGAAGCGGGACGGAC
>JAAYCW010000202.1 GCA_012729575.1 Actinomycetota bacterium
GCCCAGTTCAATCAGCCGTTGGTCATCATCCTCATCATCGCGGGGGCGGTCACGGCCTTCCTGCAGGAATGGGTCGATGCCGGCGTGATCTTCGGAGTGGTGGTGATAAACGCCATCATCGGCTACCTGCAGGAATCAAAGGCGGTCAAGGCCATCGAGGCCCTCGCCCGCACCATGACCTCCGAAGCTACCGTGGTGCGCGATGGTCGGCGGACACGAATGCCGGCCTCCCAACTCGTGCCGGGTGACGTGATCGTGCTGCAGGCAGGCGATAAGATCCCCGCCGACATGCGTCTCACCTACACCCGCGACCTTCGTATCGACGAGTCGACTCTCACCGGCGAGTCGGTCCCGGTGGAGAAATGGACAAACCCCCAGGACGAAGAGACCGCTCTCGCCGACCGGGTCAACATGGCCTATGCTTCCACTCTAGTGGCCGCCGGCCAGGGGACCGGCGTAGTGGTGATGACAGGGGACGACACAGAGGTGGGACGTATCTCCGACCTCATCGCCGGAGCTCAGGACCTCAAGACCCCCCTCACCCGCAAGATCGCCCATCTGAGCAAGCTCCTGCTGTTCGTCATCCTAGGTCTGGCCGTCATCACCGCGGTAGTCGGCATTGTACGCGGACAGCCGGCGGTGGAGATGTTCCTCGCGGCCGTCGCTCTGGCCGTGGGCGCCATCCCTGAAGGCTTACCGGCCGCGGTTACCATCACCCTCGCAATCGGGGTGTCAAGGATGGCGCGCCGCCGTGCCATCATCCGCAAGCTTCCGGCGGTAGAGACCCTGGGAAGCACGACCGTCATTTGCTCGGATAAGACCGGCACCCTTACAGAGAACCAGATGACCGTGCAGCGCGTCGCCACGAGGAACCAGTCCTACGAAGTGACCGGAGGCGGGTATTCGCCTGAAGGCGAAATCGTCGGCGACGAACCGGACGCCGCCCTCGTGGCCACACTGCGCGCCGGAGTGCTCTGCAACGACAGTTCTCTCTACCAGGAGGACGAGCAATGGCGTATCAGCGGGGATCCCACTGAGGGAGCGCTCATCGTGTCGGCCATCAAAGGCGGCATCAACCGCGAGGAGATGGATCACCTGTACCCGCGTTTGGATACCGTGCCTTTTGAATCCGAGCACCAGTACATGGCCACCCTGCACCTGTGTCGAGAGGACGGCAAAGAGGACCGGGTGGCCTATGTCAAGGGAGCGGTGGAGAAGGTCTCAAGCCGCTGCTCCTATGAGCTGGATGGCAGCGGCAACCGCGTGCCGGTCGACTCCGCAAGGATCGAGCGAGCTGCCTGGGACATGGCGTCTGAAGGTCTGAGAGTGCTGGCCTTCGCTCAGAAGGACATGCCCGAAGACGCCGAAGAGATCACCCATGAGCATGTGGATGACGGGTTGTTGTTCCTGGGTCTGCAGGGAATGATCGATCCTCCCCGCCAGGAGGCTCTCCAAGCGGTCGAAGTCTGCCACAGGGCCGGAATACGTGTGAAGATGATCACCGGCGATCACGCCATGACCGCCGTCGCCATCGCCGAGCAGCTCAACCTGCGCGGACCGGGGTGTGCCCTCGAAGAAGAGGTCCACGCCATCACCGGCACGGAGTTGGAGAACATCGACGACGCCGACCTTCCCCGGACCGCCGAAGATACCTACGTGTTCGCCCGCGTGACCCCAGAACAGAAAATCCGTCTGGTCGATGCCCTGCAGAGTCAGGGCCATGTGGTCGCCATGACCGGAGACGGTGTCAATGATGCCCCGGCGCTGCGACAGGCCGATATCGGAGTGGCTATGGGCATCACGGGGACGGAAGTGGCCAAAGAAGCGGCCGATATGATACTCACCGATGACAATTTCGCCTCCATCAAGGCGGCGGTAGAGGAGGGACGAGGAGTCTTCGACAACTTGACCAAGTTCATCGCCTGGACCCTCCCCACCAACCTGGGCGAGGGGCTGGTGATCCTGACGGCCGTCTTCGCCGGAGCAGCCCTCCCCATCCTCCCTGTACAGATTCTGTGGGTCAACATGACCACGGCCGTCCTGCTGGGCCTGATGTTGGCGTTCGAACCCAAGGAGACCGGCATCATGGAGCGGCGTCCGCGCGATCCAAAGGCGCCCATTCTCAGCGGAGCGCTCATCGGCCGCATTCTGATCGTCGGGGTCCTCCTCTTGGTAGGCGCATTCGGGCTCTACGAGTACTTCGAACGGGCCGGCTACTCTCTCGACGTAGCCCGGACGGTGGCGGTCAATGTCTTCGTCTTCGGGGAGATGTTCTACCTGTTCAACTGCCGGTCGCTCACCCTGCCTTCCTGGAGGATGAGTCTCCGGACAAATCCTTTCTTCTTCGGCGGCGTAACCGTGATGACAGCCCTGCAGATGCTCTACACCTACCTCCCGGGCATGAACCGGCTGTTCGGTAGCGCCCCATTGGACCTGTCCGCCTGGGCGTGGGTGGTCGGCGTGGCGGTTGTGATCCACGTGATCGTGGAGATCGAGAAGGCCATCCGGCGCCGATGGGAACGTAAGCAACCGCCCGTCGAAGTCTGCTGAGGCGAGCGGCGCACTGCAGCGGCGCGCTCAGGCGAGCGGTGCCCAGAAAGACCGTGCGACCCGCTGCCCGCCCGATCAGTTGTTCTTGACCTCCGCGTAGGCCCAATCGAGCCAGGGGAATAGGGCTTCCAGATCCGAACGCTCCACGGTCGCACCGCCCCAGAGCCGTATGCCGGGAGGTGCTTCGCGGTAGGGCGCGATGTCATAGGCCGCGCCCTCCTCCTCGAGCAAGGAGGCGATCTTCTTGGAGGCCAGAGCCTGTTCCTCGCCCGGCAGCGCGACGAACCACGGATCGACGATCTTGAGGCAGATGGACGTGCAGGAACGGGTGGCCGGGTCTTCGGCCAGGAAGTCCACCCAGGGAGTGCGCTCCACCCAGGCAGCCACTGCAGCAAGATTGGCCTCGCTCCTCCGGACCAACTCCGGCAGGCCACCAAGCCCCTCCGCCCACTTGAGGCCGTCCAGCGCATCCTCTACCACCAACATCGACGGCGTGTTGATGGTGTCGGCCCTGAAGATGGCCTCGCTGAATTTGCCGCTCTTGGTCATGCGGAAGATCTTCGGAAGTGGCCAAGCCGGCCGGTAGCCCTCCAGCCGCTCAACCGCCCGGGGACTCAGGATGAGCACTCCGTGCTGAGCCTCTCCCCCCAACACCTTCTGCCAGGAGTAGGTCACAACATCGAGCTTGGTGATCGGCACTTCCATGGCGAAGACCGCAGAGGTCGCATCACAGATAGCCAGACCCTCCCGCTCGTCGGCGATCCAGCCCGCACCCGGGACCCGTACCCCGGAAGTGGTGCCGTTCCAGGTGAAGACCACATCCCGGGTCCAGTCCACCTGTGAGAGATCGGGGATCTTGCCATAGTCGGCCGCGAACACCCGCACGTCGGGGAGCTTGAGTTGCTTGGTGATGTCGGTGACCCAGCCTTGGCCGAAGCTCTCCCAGGCCAGCGCGTCAACTCCACGTGCTCCGAGGAGCGACCACATCGCCATCTCCATGGCCCCCGTGTCGGAGGCGGGGACGACGCCCAAGTGGTAGTCGGCCGGCACGCCCAAGAGGCTGCGAGACCGATCGATCACTTCCTGGATGCGGGCCCGGCCGCTCTTGGAACGGTGCGAACGACCAACGAGAGCACTCTCCAGAACTGCCGGGCTCCAAGCGGGCCGCTTCGCACAAGGGCCGGAAGAGAAGCATTGGTTCTGGGGTCGGAGGCTAGGTTTCATTACAGGTATCCTTCCAGGTTCGTACCACGTGTTCGCTCTCGGCATCGCGTAGACGGTCTCGCCCCTTCCAGAAGCGAGCACCGTCGCACGGGCAAACGACCCGCGCCGCACGTGACATGAGTATGAAGAATTCTACCAGCTTGCCCAGAAGGTCCGGAGTCCTACCCACCCTCTAAGAACACGCCTACAACCGACCTTGTTCTCGTCAGTCGATACCGACCATGACGTTGCTCGCCTTGATCACGGCATATGCCTCCGACCCGACTCTGAGCTGGAGCTGTTCGGCCGAGTGTTTAGTGATGATCGAGACCAACTCCGTGCCTCCCGGCAGCTCCAACACCACTTCCGAATTGACCGCACCATGGTTGACAGACTTCACCGTACCCTTGAGCACGTTGCGGGCGCTGAGTTTCATGAGTATCTCCTTTATGGCGCTGACCCTTGATCGTACGCGACACTCTGATCTACCCGGTGACCGGCTTCTTCAAGCGGTCGAGTGACTCCTGCAGCCGCCTCTGCTAGAATATTCGCTCGCTGAGGCGGCGGGGCCTCGCCGCCGTTCGGAGAAGTGGCCGAGTTGGCTGAAGGCGCTCGCCTGCTAAGCGAGTGAAGGAGTGAATGCTCCTTCCGAGGGTTCGAATCCCTCCTTCTCCGCCAGCATGCGCCGGTAGCTCAGTTGGATAGAGCGTTGGTCTACGAAACCAAAGGTCGGAGGTTCGAATCCTCTCCGGCGCA
>JAAYCW010000203.1 GCA_012729575.1 Actinomycetota bacterium
GGGTCGCGGTTCGATCTCCGCGACGGTCACGTTGAACAGTGGACCCGGTTCTCCGGAATCGCCCTCAAGGCGGCGACCAGCCTCAAGGAGCCCCGCCCCTTGCGCATCTATCCGGTCAAGATCCACAATGACCGGCTGCTCGTGGACATGAATCCGGGCTCGTAGAGTCTTCCCCACGCGGTGTACCGATGGACTGAAGACCTCCCGTTGGGTTTCGTTACTAGTGAACGGGTGAACTGTCACAACCAGAAGGTGATATTGGAGATGGTGAGTCATGGGTCTCTTATCGTGGATCGTGTTTGGCGGCCTGGCCGGTTTGGCCGCCGGGTTTCTCCTCCGTGACCGAGGCGGCATCGTCTATAGCGTCATAGTCGGCATCGTTGGAGCATTTCTGGGCGGCTTCATAATGAACCTCTTCGGACAGGAGGGAGTCACCGGCTGGGACTGGAGGAGCTTCGGAGTAGCCGTCATCGGAGCCCTTGCCCTGCTCGGAATCCTCAGACTCATCCGAGGCAAGAGCCGCTCTTGATCCGTATCCTTTGACTCAGACGGCGTTCCGCTCAGGGCGCCAACGCGTCCGCCAGACTGACAAGGATATCCGCCGTCGCGCCCCACACCCGGTGGCCCAGATACGGCAGCACATAGAACTCATGACGCACCCCACGGGCCACGAGACTGTCACGGTGATGGTTGGCCCGCTCGAGCACGAACTGGAGCGGCATTTCAAAGATCTCGGCCACTTCATACGGATCCGGCAGCAACTCGACCGGCGGATCGATCCACCCTACGAACGGGTAAACGCAGAAACCACTGGTAGTGAGAAGAGGAGGGAGGCATCCAAGGAGTTCCACCTTCGCCGAATTGAGTCCAACCTCTTCGAGAGCCTCGCGAAGCGCGGCCGCAGCCGGCCCGGCATCCGCTGCTTCCACCCTGCCGCCCGGCAGACTGACTTGGGCGGCGTGATTTGCCAGGTGCGCCGTCCGTTCCGTCAGGATGATGGTGGGACCCTCCGGGCGAGCTACCAAGCCGATCAGGACCGCCGCAGGAACCCCGCCACCGGTCCGCTCGATCGCGATACCGGTCGAGTCTCGCTCAGGCGGCCAGGCCACCGGAACGGTCGCATCGTCGACCAGAGCACCAACGACGGCCGATAAGGGCACATCAGCCTCGGAGGGGCACACAGCCTTCAGCCTGAGGCGTAGACTCTCCTTGTCCAACGACGGCTTGCTCATCCGCTCCACCATATGTCGGTCGCTGCTTTGAATCCTCGATGACCCGGCAGGATACGTCGGCCGGGGTCACCGGACCAGTGGGCTACCGGCCGACCATGACCTCCACCAGCCGCGGGCTCCCCGAACCCATGGATCGTCGCAGTGCGGGCTCCAGTTGGTCGGCGCGCTCCACGCGCTCCGCCTCCACTCCCAGTGATCTCGCCAGCAGGCAGAAGTCCATCACCGGGCGGTCCAGCTCCATGCCCTCGTGTTTCTCATCGAGAGGGTAGTCCCCCAGGACCAGCTTACGGACCAGCTTCACCTGTCCGTATGTGGCATTGTTCGTGATGACAAAGGTGACTGGAATCGCGTACCGCGCAGCCGTCCAAAAGCTCTGCATCGACCAGGCGGCGCTGCCGTCGCCCGCCACCGCGATGACCTCCCTCTCCGGAAGACCGAGTTTCACCCCCAGGGCGCCCGGAAGACCCCAGCCGATACTCCCGCCCTTCCGCGCCCTGAAGTAGCTTCTAGGCCGAGAGGGGGCAAGGAGATGCCGCAGTGCACTGGAGGAAGACCAGCAGTCGTCGACAACGATGACGTCGGCAGTCACAACTCCCGCTATCTCAGACATCAAGCGAGAGGGCGAGATAGGGGCAGCATCTCGCTCCCCGGCCCAGCGTGCCCGAAGCGCATTGTCCAGGGCGACCTTCTCATCGGCCACGTCCGCAGCCCTCTGACGCGCGCGCTCCACCGCCTTGGGCGGAAGAGCCTCCTCCAGAGCTCCGTTCACCTCGGTCAGCACCACCTTGATATCACCCTGGATCCCGCAGTCCGTCGGGATGTTCTTCCCTATCTCCCAAGGATCGTCGTCGATGTGGATGATCTTGGTCCCTGTGAGCGACGGCAACTCCGGGTTGAAAAACCCCTCCGCGAATAGAGAACAGCCTACGGCTACAAGAACATCGACCCCGTCGAGGATCTCAGCCGCTATCGGTACGTTGGGATCGAAATCCCCGAGATACTGTGGGTGGTTCACAGGAAAGTTGACGTCGGCCATCCAGTTCTGGTACACACGCGCTCCCGTCAACTCCGCGAACCTGACCACCTCGTCAAGAGCCTCGCAACGCGCCACTCCGCTCTCCACCAGCAGCATAGGACGCTCGGCGTCGACCAGGATCTGCACCGCTCGGTCCAGCGCCGAAGAGTCGGCCCGTAGGCGTGGATAAACAGTGGTGTTGGGTCTGTAAGTGAAGTCGAACTCCTGTGTCAGCACGTTCTGAGGAATCGATACGAGCACCGGCCCGCTGGGGGGCTGCAACGCCATCTTGAAGGCCCGCTGGATGACTGTGGGGATGTCCTCGGCGTGCACCAGCTCAGTGCTCCACTTCGTATGGACCTTCCCTATCCCCACGATGTCGCCGGTCAGATGAGGATCACGTTGGAGCAGGCGCGTATGGTTCTGGCCGACGGTGACGACCAGAGGGACTCCCCCAGCCTTGGCGTTGTAGAGCATGGGGGTGGCGGCTGCCAGACCGGGGGCTGTGTGCAGATTGAGGAAGCCGGGCCTGCCGCCGGCCCTCGCGTACCCTTCCGCCATACCGGCGCAGACGATCTCCTGTAGACCAAGGACGTACTTGATCTCAGAAACCCCCTCAAGGGCGTCCATGAAATGAATCTCCGTAGCTCCGGGGATGCCGAACACGTATTCCACACCTTCGCGGTGCAACAACTCCATCAGCGCGCGCTTGCCGGTAGTCATCGTCATAGTGATCCGTCCTTAGCTCCGTGTAGCTGCCTCAGTCGTCCGCCTCCCCTGCACGCCGGCGACCGGTCCCGCACATGATAGCCACAGCCCACGCGCAAGACGTTGTGGGGCGCCGGCGCTGTGCGCCGGCGCCCCACAATACCCTCGTCACCGCGCTCCCAAGCCCAGCAAATGGGATTTCACTCAGCCGCATTCAGCTCCGCAAGACGCCTCTCTACCTCGAGATCGTCGGCGATGTCATCCAAGCTCTCGAACTGCGCGTCGAGCGAAGAGGCCGCCACTTCCGCCATGCCGGCCACTTTGGCCTCCTCGCGGCGAATCTTCTCCTCGAAGCGGTTGAGCTCGCTGGTCGGGTCGGTGACGTTGATGCTCTTGAGCGCATCCTGGACCTTCATCTGGGCTTCAGTCACCTTGGCGCGTCCGACCAGTTCATCCCTCTTGGTCCTCAACTCAGCAAGCTTGCCGTGCATGCCGGAGAGTCCACTCTTCAGCTTCGTCACCACTTCCGTCTGCTGGGCGATGGGAGTCGCCAGATCCTCGACCTGCTCCTCAAAAGTGATTTGACGCTTCAGGGCAACACGAGCCAGATTCTCGAAGCGATCGGCTTCGGTCGGGTTGCCCGCCCGGAGCTCCTTCGCCTTGGCTGCCGCGGCAGCGGCTTTGCCTCCCCAATCGGCGGCGGCCTTCTGGGCCTCCCGGGAATCCTCCTCCATCACCCGCAGATTCCCGATGGTCTGAGCCACCGCTTCTTCTGCTTCGGAGATATTGCCGATGTAATCCCGGATCATCTGATCCAGCATCTTCTCGGGATCTTCCGCGGCGTCGAGGAGAGCGTTGATGTTGGCGCGCGCCATTTGCGCTATCCGCCCTATGATGGACTGCTGTGCCATACGAAGCTCCTTCCCATTCCCATGTGCCTTTGTCCACACCAGATGGGATGCATCTGGTTGCATCTTCTAGAAGCGTCCGCCTCCACCGCGGCGCATACGAGTCCCACTACCCCCAAAAGACGGGGGGGCAAACCCACCGCTCCCCGGGCGTCCTCCAAAAGAGCCCCCACCAAATATGCTGCCGCCCGGCCTCCCTCCTCCCAATCCGCCGGCGAGGATCCCGCCCAGAATGGCGCCGGCGAGCGTGGAGCCCATGCCGGGCATGCCGGGCATGCTGACGGCACTCCGTGTCTCGGCTTCCGCTTCATTGAGGGCGCGCGCCGCCAGATCGTGCGCACCGGCCGCGTATCGTGCAGCACTGACCGGGTCTGATGCTCCCAGGGCTACGGCTTGATCGAGATGACTCTGGGCCTCGGCCAGACGGGCACGTGGTCCGCTACTCACCGCCCCCCGATGGGTCGTTATGAAGTCTGATGCAGCAGCGATCTGGGCGCGCGCGCCCACCAGTGCCCGGTCGAGGGCCGCCGCGGCCTTGGCCCGCTGCGCCGCTTCTTCCCGCACCTCCTGTAACGCCGCCTCCAAAGCGTCATCCGCGTCCTCCAGATGCCGTAACGCCGCCAACGGGTCGCGGCCGCCCTCCGGGCCGGCCGCACCGGTCGCTGCGGCCACCGCCGCGGAGGCCCTGGCCACCAACGGCGCGAGGCGCCCACTCACACCGGCAGCTTCGGCCTCTGCGATATCACGCCGTGTCTCCGCCACAGCTGCGTCGATGCGTCCCTGCGCTTGATTGAGATCGTTGCCCAGCCGGCCCACTGAATCAAGCAAGGCCCTTGCCTGGCCGGCGGCCTCCTGAGCCGCCAGAGCGGCAACGGCTGCCTCCCCGGACCGCTTCGCGGCGACATCCTCCAAACCGGCCGCAACCTGTTCCCTGGTGAACTCTATCCGCGATGCGGCTTCATCGGGATTCGACGACACCGACGCCAAGGCCACCGGCGAATAGACCGCCGCGAGACTGGAAAGCTCCCTCCGCACTTCGGGCACGCGCGCGTCCAGCGCCGTCAGTTCCCGTTCCACCTTTGCCAGCACTTCCGGGGCCTGCTTCTCGAGGTCGCGCAGTTTGTCGAACCGCTCGACCTGCGCGTCCAGCCTCTCGTTGGCGGAGGCCAGTCTTTGCAGCACCGCCCCTAGTATCTGACGCTGCGTCTGCTCATCCGCCCGCTCGTCGAACTGCTGATAGAGTTTGAAGGCCTCGCTGAGCTCCACCTGTGCCGTTTCAACGGCCTCCTGAAACGGCGCCGCCTCTGCTTCCCCGAACTCCGCAACGGCGAACCCCAACTCTTCTACGCTGGTCTTGACCGCGTCATCGGTCTCAACCAACTCAGCGCCGACCTGACGCCGCAGTTCGGCCAACGGCATGACCGCGACCGCCTCAGCTTCCCCGCCCGTCGCCTCTTTGGCCCCGGCCCGCCTGGAGCGCCGGACCCGCGACCACACGAACAATACGATCGCAGCCAACACGATCAACCCGATGACCAAGCTCCACGGAAATCCGCCATCATCACCCACCAGTGCCTCCTTCATTCCGCCTGCGGCGCCGAGTGCTGCCCCTGCCCAGTCGTTGTCCGACAGGGCCGGTTCCACATCGGCAGACATAATCTTGTTGAGCTCTCCGTCGGAGAGGGGGAAGTCCTCATCCACCGAATACGCATAGGCTCGATCCTCCGTAGCAACGGCCAACAGCACATCATTCAGGCCGAGATCGCTCTGTATGGCTGTCTGATCAGCCCACTCCTGGGCTCCAAGGCCTGAGAACGTGTCCACATAGACAACCCAGAGCTGGGCCTGGCCGTCCGAATCCGACCGAAGCGTATCCAAGGCCGTCTGCACTTCCCCCTGGCGCCCCTCAAGAGCTCCAACCCGGTCCTCGATATGCGATCCTACTCGGAAAGGTTGCTCGGCCAGCGCCGCACCAGATGGAAGAAGTCCTAGGAAAGTGACCGTCGAGAGAACAGCCAGGAGCAGCAGCGATCTGAGCCCTCCGGGGAATGTCCGATGGATACAATCTGAAACGATCGTCTTCGACAGATACCGGGGCCGGACTCGGCCACCTCGATGTCGCGAGGTAAAGACCACGGAAGCCTCCTCACATGCGTTCCCTTGTCAACATACTATCACCAGGTACTGGGCAACCCCGCGGTCCTTATCGGGCCGGCCGCATGTGGCCAGGCGACGCCCTTTTGTACCCAGATTCGGCCGGTTTCATCCGCGTTCGCAGGACAACTCGAAGCCGGCTGAGCACGTAGGAACAGCTGTGTGTGGCAAAATGGGCAGAACGTGAACGGAACATTGGGAGATGACTTGAAAAAACCGCGCTCTTCGAACGACTCGCATCACGCGGACGAGACCCGTCCCGTGGGCATCAGAACCGCAGCCGTCCACGCGGGCACGCCTGCCAATGGGCTGACGGGCGCTTCGGCCCCCGACATCGTCATGTCGACAACGTTCGTGATCGATCCGAGTGTGGCCTTTTCGGCCGACGAGATCAACGATGAGACCCCTTTCGTCTACACGCGGTGGGGGAACCCAACCATCCGGCAGCTCGAGAGCAAACTCGCCACGCTCGAGAGCGCTGAAGACTGCATCGCGTTCGGCAGCGGCGTAGCTGCCATCTCGGCCTTGTTTCTCACCATGCTGAAAGCCGGCGATCACATGGTCATGAGCGATGTGACCTACGCAGCCGCCTCCGAGTTCGCCAACCAGAAGCTGCCCGCACTGGGCATCTCTGTCACTCGCGTCGACACCTCGGATCCCGAGAAGATCCGTGCGGCCATTCAACCCAATACCCGTCTGGTTTACCTGGAGACCCCGGTGAATCCTTTACTGCGACTCACCGACGTGGAAGCCGCCGTCTCGATCGCCCACGAGGCCGGGGTCCTGGTATCCGTGGACTCGACCTTCGCCACCCCCATAGGGTTGCGACCGATCGAGTTGGGCGCCGATTATGTCATCCAATCCCTCACCAAATACATCTGTGGACACGGTGACGCGATCGGCGGTGCCTTGCTGGGCCGCAGCGAGGATCTCAAGAGGCTTCGTACCATGGCGATCCATACAGGAGGTATCATCAGCCCGTTCAACGCCTGGCTCATCATGCGTGGGATCACCACTCTGCCCATCAGAATGGCCGCGCATCAAGAGACGGCGCTCGCGATCGCGGAGCATCTGGAAGAACACCCGAAGATCACGCGAGTCATGTATCCAGGGCTACCCTCCCATCCCCAACACGACCTGGCCAAGCGGCAGATGGAGAACTTCTCCGGCATGCTGACGTTTCAGACCAAAGACAATCTGCGCGCGGCGCAACTGCTATCGGACGGCCTTGAGATCATCCATTACGCCGTGTCGCTGGGACACAACCGTAGCCTAGTGTGCTACCTGTCGACAGATGATCTGCTGCGCTCCTCCTTCCATCTCACTGCCGAGCAGGAGCAGTCGTACCGTGCATTCGCCGGTGAGGGGGTATTCCGGTTCTCGGTGGGACTCGAGGATGCCGCCGACCTCATCGCCGACCTCGACAACGTCTTGGCGCTGCTCTAGAAGAGCGAGCCGTTCGGAGGGAACCTAGGACAACACACCTGCGTTCAGCGGATCTCCCACTCCGAGACGACCTCGGTCTTGATGCGCCGCACCAGTTCTTTCAAGCCGTTAAACACGTGATCGCGAATATCTCCGGCCACGAGCACGTACATGATGTCGTCACCGACAGCCAGCCTGCCCTCGTTGATCCACACGCGCACTGCGATCACACCCGGCATGGAACACGCGCCCGCGACGACCTGCTCAAGACGGTTGCGATCATAAGACAGGTCCATCCCTTGAACTACTGAGCCATCCCGGGCAGTGCCTCGCACGATACCGTTGTGCATCAACAGCATGCCGATTCGGGAGCAGTCCGGACTGCTCTTGATCTCGTCCAGCCATGTCTGGAACGGCGGCTGCGCCCTATCCATGAATGCCCTCCCGGTCCGCGTTGTGACCAGTTCCGTCGGCCGACGCCTTGCACCGGTGTTAGGATCCCACCTGCGCCATGGCACTGCGAGCTCTTTGGAGGATTCGTCCCGCCGAGTCTACTACAGACGACGACAGCGGAGCGTGAAACTGTACGTGCTGTTGTTGAGTCGACGGCATCCGAGGTCTCACTCATCCCAACGGAGCCGGTGTGGCTGAGCACGACGCTGCCTTGGCCCGTCACGACAGTCGGAGGCCAACATCGCGCCGTCCCCGAACCGGGTAACGGTGCTGGTCTTGGGTTCACTGAGACGAGTATCATGAGGACGACCTCTATGACCACAGTCCCAAAACACTCACCAGTCTTCTCTTCCTTCGTCCTTGAGGGCCTTGAGCTACGCAACCGCGTGGTCAGGGCAGGATGCTTCGAAGGCATGAGCCAGGGCGGGATGGTCACAGAAGACCTGATCGAGCACCACCGACAAGTGGCCGCCGGGGGAGTCGGCATGACTACGCTGTCCTACTGCTCGGTCAGCGAGGACGGGCGGGCCTTCAGCCATGAATTATGGATGCGGCCGAAGATCCTGTCGGGGCTTTCGAGGTTCACGAGCGCGGTTCACGATGCAGGCGCAGCCGCCTCCATCCAGTTGGGACACTGCGGGTTCTTCGCAAGTCCATCCGTCATAGGTATGCGACCGCTGGGTGCCTCTCCAAAATTCTGTCTGTTCCGTCTCTCCTACTGCCGCGAGATGACCGAGGACGACATTGAAGAGAAGACCAACGACTTCGTCCACGCAGCGACGCTGGCCCGCCAGGCCGGGTTCGATGCTGTGGAGATCCACGCCGGTCATGGCTACCTGCTGAGCCAATTCATCTCTCCCTGGACCAACCGGCGAAAAGACCACTACGGCGGCCCACTTGAGAACCGCGTGCGCTTCCCTGCGGAGGTCGTCCGGCGCGTGCGTGCCGCGGTGGGAGCTGATTATCCGATTCTGGTGAAGATGAACCAGCGGGATGGGATGCGCGGTGGTCTGGAGCTCGACGAAGCAGTCCAGATTGCCCAGACCTTCGAGGCGGCGGGGGCAAGTGCTCTGGTGCCGTCCTGTGGCTTCACGGCAAGCACACCGTTCTACATGCTCCGCGGGCGTAGACCCGTCAAGGAGATGGTCCAGGCCCAGAACGGCTTCTTCTACAAGCTCGGCCTTTCTCTCTTTGGCTGGATCATGGTGCAACGCTATCCTTTTGAGCCACTATTCCTGGTCGAGGGTGCCCGGCAGATCCGCGATAAAGTACGAATCCCTGTGGGCTACGTCGGCGGGGTGCGATCGATCACTGAGATGGAGAGATTGATCGCCGAGGGATTCGCGTTCGTCCAGCTTGGGCGGCCGACCATACGCGATCCGAAGTTCGTCAACCGCCTGGAGAGTGGCGAGATCGCCGCTTCTGACTGCGATCAATGCAACCGCTGTGTCGCCTCCATGAGCGCCGACGGCGTGACCTGCGCCCTGAACGACTAGAACGCCGGCCCGCCTGGGAATACCTCAGTGAGTCCAACCTTGTAGGGGCCGTCCCCGACACACTTGGGACGATGGAGGACATGGCTTGAAAGCTGCCGGGAGAGAGGAGAGTGACCCATGAGGTTCAACAACGTCGGTGATATACACACGCCTCTGACCAAGAGGCTCGACGCAGGCACGTACCTGTGGTGCCGGTGCGGCGAGACCAAGAACGTACCGTTCTGTGACGGATCGCACGAAGGCACCGGTATCCAGCCCCTCGAGTTCGGGGTGAATGTCGGTTCCACTAAGGTGCTTTGCTCCTGCGGTCTGACCAAGAGACCGCCCGAGTGCGACAATGCACACAAGGACTTCTGAGAGCGGCCCCCGAGAAGGAGACGGAATGGGTAAGACTGGTTCAAAGCGCGGCATCATACTGATCCTCGCAGGTCTGGCCATCACGGGGATAGCGGCCGGCTGGGATTGGCTGCGCAAGCTGCCCAAGGACTAATCGATTCCCCGGCGGTACCGGAACTCAGACCTGCGTCTCGTCAGCCCCTGACTGTTTGCGTACCTTCCATATCTGCTCACCCGGCCAGCGCCGATACCACTCTCTGTCCGACTCATCGCGGAAGCTGCTGGTGGCTTCGGGACCCGGCCGCAGTTCGATGAGGTCCTCGATGACGAACCCGTGGCTCCGAAAGAGACGGATCCATGCGCCGTAGGGCAGCATGAAGTCCACGTAGCCGTCATAGGGCAGGGACCACATGCCGAAGTAGTCCCCAAGCAGACGATCCTCGGGGTGATCACTGTCATCCGGATAGCACATCTGGATGATGGGAGTGGCCCCACAGAAGGCCAGAAGGCCGCCTGGACGCAGCAGACGAGCCGCTTCGGCAACGGTCACATATGGGTCGGCGAAAGTCATGGCCCCGTAGTCACAGAACACGATGTCGAGACTTTCGTCCGGCAGAGGCACCGCTTCCCCACTCGCGTGAATGAGGGGGAAGTCCACTCCGGCCTCCTGCATAAGCCGGCGAGCGTGCTCCAGTTGCCTCTCAGAGAGATCGAGCCCGATCGGGTGAGCGCCGGCCTTAGCGAGAGCGATGGACCACTGCGCTGCGCCGCAGCCAAGCTCCAAGATGTCGCGACCCTCGACGTCGCCAAAGACAGCCAGGTTGGCTTCGGGGATCTGCCAGACTCCCCAGGCCATACCCCCTGAGGCGGCCAGCTGCGGTCCATGGTCTGCTTGGTAGGTATCACTGTCCGTATTCCAGCTTCGGCGATTCTCCGCCGCGTGGTCGGAAAGTGACTCCTCCTCGAATCTCGGCTCGTCCGGCATGGGCTCCTCCCTCTACGCATCCTAGAATGGAGCGAAGGCCCCGGAGTGTCCGGAGCCTTCGCCTCAGCTTCTGCAGGTGCGCGTACTACTCGTCGGCACGCTGTGCATCGTGATCGATCAATCGAAGGCCTGCTCCGGCTTCCAGATCGTCCAGACCTTACCCACCAGGTCAGGGGACGGGCTGAGGGTCGCCTTGCCGGGCTGCCAACCGGACGGAGTGACCTCTCCGGTGGCTACCACATGCTGGAAGGCCTTCACCTGCCGGACCAGCTCCGAGACATTACGGCCCACTTCCGAAGTGAGCACTTCCATCGCCCGGATCGTCCCTTCAGGATCTATGATGAAGCGACCCCGGATGTCCGTGCCCGATGCTTCGTCGTACACACCATAGACCTCACCAACACTGCCCCCTGGATCGGTGAGCATGGGGAACGGCACTCCTCCTTCGACCATCTTGGAAAGCTCCTCCTCCTGCCAGATCTTGTGGGAGAAGCGAGAATCAACGCTCATGGAAAGGACTTCCACGTCCATGGCCTTCAGTTCAGGATACTTGACGGCGACCGCCGACAATTCGGTCGGTCAGACGAAGGTGAAGTCTCCCGGGTAGAAGCAGAGCACTACCCACTTGCCCTTGTAGTCGGAGAGCTTGACGTTCTTGAAGCCTCCGTCCTGATAGGCGTTGACCTCAAAGTCCGGTGCCGGATGACCTACACGTGCTAACACTTTCTGCGCCACCTCCTCAGCCTCGGGGGCCGAACTCGATGTTGTCGTTCCTTTGCTCGGAGGAACACCGAGCACGCCTCCTGCCGGCTTCACGCAGCCGTCCTTAGCTTCGGCCATAACACTCCTTTCTATTCCGTCGTAGGTGGATAGGAGCAATCCATAATAATAGTGGGATTGCTTGGTAGTTACCACTACCCAAATGATCGCGCGGCTATTCCCTCCCCTGGTAGTACCGCGCGGAACGTGCATCAGAATTCGGTCGTTGTCCAACTGCAGGCTGTCACCTTCCCCCAGATACCCGCGGGGATGAGAACATGGGGAGGTCAGGCAATGCGATCAAGGCACGAAGAGGGCTTTGGGCGCGGTAAGAAAGGCTGGAGATGAGAGAGAAGACAAACTCCCGGGTGCTGCTCGACACCTCTCACGGAGATATCACTTTGGAACTCGACGAGGTGAAGGCTCCCGTCAGCACTGAGAACTTCCTGAAATATGTCGATGCAGGTTTCTTCGACGGCACCATCTTCCATCGGGTCATACCCGGGTTCATGATCCAGGGCGGCGGATTCACCCCGGAGATGCAGCAGAAGCAGACAGA
>JAAYCW010000055.1 GCA_012729575.1 Actinomycetota bacterium
GCGACTTCTGGTTCGAAGACCTGGAAGAAGGCACCTACTCACTCACCATCGAGGCAGACGGATTCGCTTCCGTGAACTACGACTCCCTCGATACCAGCACAGATGTGAACCTGGGTGAGATAGGGCTCGGTCACTAACAGCGGCGCGGAGAACAGGCTCGCCCTTCGAGCCTGTTCTCCGCTGTCAATATGACTAGTTACCCGTATACTTTCTAGAAAGAACGCGGCTATCGGGTCCGCGAAGAAGGAATGATCACCGCAGAGGGAGGCTCCAGAGTGGCGACCCGTTATGAACACCTGTTTTCACCGACAAACATCGGCAAGGTGCAACTGAAGAACCGTATAGTAAAAACGGCGGCCCAGACTTACTTCTTTGAGTCGGGTGAGAAGCGCGTCGGCACTCTCGCCAAGGCTTTCTACGGAGCAGTGGCGAAGGGCGGCGCAGGCCTGATCATCACAGAGACTCCGGCCATGGAGTGGCCGCTTCTGGAAGAGGGCGACCGCCGTTTCCGGATAGACGACGACAAGTACATCCCCAACCTTGCTGAGCTGTCGGCTGAGGTCCACAAGTACGGAGTCCCCATCTTCACTCAGCTCTATCACAGGGGTCCTTGGGGCGGCATCTATGCTCTCATCGCCGAACCTTGTGCCTCTTCCGCGGTGACCTATCCCTCACCATTTGACGTTCACGAGGAGACTCCGCCGCATATTCTGACCATTGATGAGATCGAGGAACTGGTCGACCGCTTCGCCTCCGGCACCGTCCGTCTGCAGAAGGCGGGCTGGGACGGCATCGAGATCAACGCGGCCGCAGACCACCTCTTCCATAGTTTCCTATCCCGGTTCTGGAACAAACGCGACGACAAGTACGGCCCCCAGAACATGGAGAACCGCACCCGGTTCATCGTGGACGTCATCAAGGAGATCAAGAAGCGCTGCGGCCAGGACTTCCCGGTGCAGATCCTCATGAACGCCATCGAAGTAGGGCTGCCCGGCGATGAAGCCTTGAGCATCGAAGAGGCCAAGCAGATCGCCAAGATCTACGAGTCGATAGGCGTGGATTCGCTCCACGTGCGTTCCCACTGGGCCGGTATGCACCAGGGCTCGTACAACCAGGAGAACATGTTCTACCCTGAGCCGCACATCCCGCTCAGCGAGTTCCCGAAGGAACTGGATTGGAGCCACAACGGGGCGCTTGCCCAGGTCCCCTTGGCCCCGATCATCAAGTCCGTGGTCAACATCCCTGTCATGACGGTGGGTCTTATCGACCAGGATTCCGGCGAAGAGATCCTCCGCTCGGGCAAAGCCGATCTGATCGGCATCAACCGCCGCTTCTTCGCCGACAGCAACTGGGCCAACAAGGTCCGCGAAGGCCGGCTGGAAGACATCCAACCCTGCACGCACTGCGGCACCTGCAACACGAACTACAACGAAGTACGCTACTGCCGCATCAACGCTTGCTTCGGCTCTGAATCGTACGAGATGGAGCCTCCGGCCGCCAACAAGAAGAAGGTGGTCGTGGTGGGCGGCGGTCCGGCCGGCATGCAGACCGCGCGCGTAGCCGCTGCTCGCGGGCACGACGTCACTCTGTACGAGGACGGCGGATACCTCGGCGGCGCAGTGGCACTCGCCGCTATGGTCAAGGGTTTTGAGATCGAGGAGCTCCCGAAGTTCCTGGACTTCTTCCGCACTCAGGTCAGGAAGAACGGGGTCAAGATCAAGTTGCGCAAGCGCTTCGACGATGCGGCTCTGGCGGAGGAGAATCCCGACGCGCTGGTCGTAGCCACCGGCGGCATACCCACCAAGCCCAACGTGCCCGGGTACGAGCTCAAGAACGTCGTCAAGACCGACGAACTCTATAAGATGCTCAAGTTCTTCATCTCCCTGGTGGGGCCACAAACGCTTCGCAAACTGACCAAGCTCTGGATGCCCTTGGGCAAGAAGGTGGTCATCATCGGCGGAGAGATCCAGGGCTGTCAGTTGGGCGAGTATCTGATCAAGCGGGGTCGCGACGTGACCATCGTCACGGAGGACGATGAAATGGGGGCGTGGTTGGTACCCGAACGCAAGACGCGTCTCTTCTACTGGTTTGACAAGAAGGGCATCCCGCGGTTAACCGGAGTCAAACTGGAAAAGATAACCAAGGAGGGTCTGACCATCAAGACCAAGGAAGGTGAGACCCGTCTGCTGAAAGCCGATACCGTCGTTCCGGTACTGCCCTTCTCGCCCAACAAGGATCTGGCCGAGAAGGCAGAAGGCAAGGTGGCTGAAATCTACACCATCGGTGACTGCGATAGCCCCGCGGTCATGCCCGACGCGACGAAGGCCGGCTGGAAGCTGGGCAACACACTGTAGTAGAGGTGCGAGCGGAGCCCGAGCCCCAGGGCTGCGGGCTCCGTAACATCGCGCATGCGCGCATGCCTCAGAAAACGCAGCGGACCTCGGGCCCATCATGGTGCCCGAGGTCCGCTGCGTTTGACCTGTTTGATCTAACGGATCTTGGCTGCTGTCACGGTGACCCTTGACCAACCACCTCTTCGTACCCTGGGTGCTTCGTGGCCAGCAGATCAACCAGAGCGGCCACTGCTTCCCAGTCCGTTGTCAAATCCACCCGGCCGGAGTAGGCAGCACGCACGGCCAGGAACATGGCCACAAGGTTGCGGATGACGTCGCGCTTCGTGTAACGGTCGTCCCAGGACTCCCGCATCTGCATATTCTCCAGCGCACCCAGGAATGCGTACGCCGTCAACTCGTCGTCGAAAAGGTCAAAGTTGGGACCTGCTCTCCGGTCTGCCGTCAGCTCCTGCTTTGTGCCTTCGAGAATCCGCTCGTAGACTCCCCGTACCAAGGCGCGGAGCTCGCCCTCGTCTTGAATCGCCTCCACCCGTGCCGTCGCCTGCAGATCCGGGCTGAGAGCACGGATACCGTAGGACGCCCAGTTGCGCCAGGCCATGCGTGCAGCCGAGTCTGCCGTCGCCTCTATCGGCGGAACCACTTTGGAATGCATCCATTCGAAGTAGACCTCGTAGCAGGCAACAAAGAGATGCCTCTTACTCCGAAAGTGAGAGTACAACAGCTGAGCAGTGATCCCGACTTCCTTACAGATGTCGCTGATGCGCGTCTTCTCATACCCACGTTGAGCGAAGGACCGGGCCGCAGCCTGCACGATGGCCGTGTTAGTCGCTTCACTCTGCCGGGCCACCAGATCAACGTCTGATTCGGTGGCCACTGTGACACGCTCTCTCAGGAGGTCCCGGATGTCCTTGAGGCCCAGCCCCTCACCCTTCAGTCTCCCGATCTCCCGGATGAGATCAACATGTGATTGGTTGTATACGGCTCGAGTAGCACTAGCCTTCTGCGCCGGCGGCAGCAATCCCTCGCTGATGTAGTAGTAGATCGCGCTGCGCCCTACGCCGGTCTCGCGTTCAAGCTGAGATATCGTAAGAGGTCGCATCGGCCGAGAAACAGCTCCGTCTGTGCAGCCTATATAGCCGGGCCCATCTCCGCGTAGATCTCCGGCAAGAAGGACGCAAGGTTCGAGTACTCCATCACGTTGTGGTAGGCGAGGCCCATGGGCGCCTCGACAGGTATGCGGACCCCCGGAGGAAGCGTGCACATAGCCATGCCTTTGTTGATGCGATAACCCATCCAGAAGCGGGTACGGAACTCCACGCCACCCTCCATGGCCCGGCAGAAATGACACATGATGGCCGGAGCCTTCATGCCCCGGTGCTCGACCGACTCCGAGACTCCATATCCGCCGAACACGGCGAGCACGTTGGGCTCGTGGAAACGGCTCATGTCGAAGCCCATCTGCTGCGGATCGAGAAAGCTGATGATAATGTCCTCCGCCCCACCGCCGACGTCTTCGCGGACGAAGTGATCAATGTTCTGCGACTTCTGCTCAAGGGGTATGTCGGGGTCGTGCAGCTTGGCATACGCCTGGTCAGAGACCGCTATGGTGACGTGTCCCGGCGGGAACCAGATCTTGTATCGCAACCCGGGTCCGGCTGCGTGCCAGGCGAACCACCATCTCATCATATCCACCGTGCATCCGGGGAACACGTTGTTCACGGCCACATACCCGGCGCCGTTGTCGAGGATGCAGTAGCCGGTCTCGACCTCGTGGTGCCCGGGGTCGAGAAGATCGTTGATGTTCTCAGGAAGAAGCGCCTTCGCTGGGTCCATGGGGCCCCGGTTGAGGATCTCGATGAGCTTGGGATTCGGCGGGGCTACCGGCCGATAGTAGTACTTGGAATAGGGCAAAGCCTCTTCATCCGAGCGCAGAGGCCGCAGTTCTGGCTTGTTCTCTGGGCTGTGCGACATGGTCTTATCCTCCATGGAACGCGTAGTCGGCAATCACGGTTGTCACGGTTGGTAGGGGTAGGTCTCCAGCGGCACCCGTTCCTTGCCGACGGATACCTCGCCGTCCTTGTTCTCGACGGTGATCCACTGCAGCCCGTCTTTGCTCGGCTCGGGGTAGTCCTCCCGCAGGAACCAGCCTAGGGACTCCTTGCGCTCGAGCGAAGTCTTGAAGAACATCTCCGCGCAGAGCAGCGTAGCCTCACATTCGTTCACTCCGAACATCTGGTGAGGATCGTCGGCCTTGAGCTCGGGCAACATCGCCTTGAGTTCCTCGACGCGGGCCAGAGCCTTCTTCATGCGTTCTTCATGACGGTAGAGACTGTTGCCCAGAGGCTGCATGACCTTCTGAATCTCGGCCACCATCTCCAGGGGTTTCATGGTGCCCTTGCCCCTGAGCGGAGCGGTCACACGCCTGTCGATGGCTGCGATCTGCTCATCAGAGAGGGACGAGGCCTCCGCCCCGGCGGCATACGCCGCGGCGGACGGGCCGGCCACGCGACCAGAGAAGGTCGCAAATCCGATGCCGGAACCGCGGTGGCGCCCCGGCTGCGCCGTGGCGCCCCACGCCCGGGAGCCCTGGACACAGAGGTCACCCGCGGAGAAGAGCCCGGGAATGGTGGTAGCCATGTTCTCGTCCACCCACAATCCGCCGAACTCCCCCACCAAGCCGGGCACCACGTGGTCGTTGGTCTGCTGCGAAAAGGCGTTGAAGAACAGATACCCCCAGAAGCGGTCGGCGTAGGGCCGGTTGTGTACCGCCTGACTCCCCAGGACCGAAGTGAGGCTAGGCATCAACGGGTTCTCGCTCTGCCGGTAGTGCATGGGGCCGTTGCCCGCGAGGGTCTGCTTGTACCATTCGGCTAAGACATCTGCGCTGATGTCCGGATGCACCTCTTTGATAAGCGGCAGGCCGACGTTCTCGCCCTTGTCGTTGTAGAGTGCGTATTCCACACCCATGTCCGACTCGAAGTGGTCGAGATTGGTCCAGTTGTAGAAGGATCCGAACTCGCAGTTGGCGAACTTGGCACCCACCCGGAAGGCGGCGGCCACACCTTCGCCCCGGGCAGCCGACCACATGGGCATCACACGCCAGCATTGGTTACCGCAGGCGAGTACTACCGACTTGGCGCCGAATACACGCTGCTCGCCGCTATCGATGTCATAGCCCACCATGCCGGCGATCTTGCCGGCATCGGTGAGCAGATCGACCATCCCTACCCGGTCGACGAACTTCACGCCAAGCTTGCGCGCGTACTTGCGCACTTCGCGCACGTAATCGAGATCGATGGCGGCGAGCGTCCACGGGTATGGAACATTCTGGTCGAATATGGGTTTGCCGGCCTGATCTTCGCCCACGATCTTAGAGGACCACTTGAGCGTCCGGAACTTCCCAGACGCATCCTTATCGACCCTGCCCGACCACCTATCGATGGCCTCGACTCCCTCGTTTAACATACACGCGTACTTAAGGAGGGTGGTCTGGTTGTTCAGGTACAGGCCGATATGCTCCAGGTAGAACTGCGCGAACTCCTCGGGCGAATGGTCGCCGAGCATCAACATGATACCCGCGCCTCGATTGGCCTTGCCCGCATATCCGCTGGTGTACTTCTCCACGATGGTGACTTCCAGCCCCGGGTCTTGCTCCTTAGCCGTGATGGCGGTTGCCAGACCCGCGATGCTGCCCCCGACGACAAGGACGTCCGTGGTCATGCGTTCGGTCATGATCTCTCCCTCCTCGTCAGACCAAATTCTCGCGTGGGAACAGGTACGACTCATACTTCGGATGCACTTTGATAGCACCCTCTGGACAGTTGAGCTCGCAGAACATGCACTGCACACACTCTTCGGGATACGCGACGACGGGCTTCTTCGTGGTCCCGTCCCACTTGATGATATCGATGAAGCAGGCCTGGAAGCACCTCTTGCATCCGGTGCAGAGCTCCTTGTTGACGATTATGGTGTTCATGCATTCCTCCGGAGTAGACACGCGGACCGTTTCCTGCCGCTTGCGGACTACAGATCGTTCGAACACTGAGTAACGCGGACGCGGCGCCTTCGGCGCACCCACCCTAGTGGGTCGGATCAATCTCAGGACCCAAGTCCATCCTAGGTGACAATCCAACGCTTGTCAAGTATTTAGATTGTGAATCTCTATTACTATGTACTAGTCCGTCTTACTATGTACTACTCCGTCACAGCGCCGTCGGGTCTCACTGGAGGACAATCGATCTTCTTGGGGGAGCAGGCTGCAGAAGGGCGTGTCACATCCAGACAAGAACCCACGTTCCGCATATCTACGAGCAGGCATCGGCCAAACGCCGGAACCGGCACGGCCGACAGGCAACTTCCTGCACGTGCCGGCAGTGTTCGCTACCGATATTTCTTGAATCCGTACTGTTCGGCGAGCGCGTTCTTCTCTTCCTCGGGCAGAGAAGTGAAGTACCCCTTCCACCCAGGACAGAAGTTGATATGCCAGCGCCAGAACCTCCCCAGGAAGGAACGGGGATTCTGATCGTACTTAGAGCGAAAAGGACAGCTTCCGCAACCAGGTTCAGCCATGTTGCTCCCCCAAGGTCGTCCACGTTAGTAGCGGTTACACGAAGCTAGCTCATGTTTGGCGCGTTCGCAAGAGCCGCGCCCCAGCGACCGTATCCTCGGGTCGTGTGTCGATCTATTTGCTGCTACGCTGGCAATGCCGGAGGCTCACCCATTCGAGTCCTGGTTCGTGGAGGGCAGGTGGCGACGGTGGATAGAGACGCAGGTGTCTGCGCTGTGTGCGCGAACAGAGACTGAAGGGCGACGGCATCCAGATCGCGTGGCGCGAGCTCATGGGACGCGAGAGATTCACCTATGCCGTACTGACCGAGGAGATCATCACGGCGCGCAAGGCGCTCGTTCTCGCGCCAGAGAAAGAGGGAAAGGTCATCCGGCCCCGCATGGACGGCGGGCCAGCGGAGGACGAGATCAAGTAGCCCACGGCCCGCTCCGCAGGCAGCCCATGCCGACGGAGAACGTCAAAGCACGGGGATAAGGAGCCCGGCTATCTCGGCAAGTCGCTCCTCGCTCATGTAGCCCGCCGTGTCTGTAAATCCCATGAACACTACTTCGGTCGACTCTCTCTGGGTCACGAAGTAGAGGATATCCGCAGCGCTTGGGCCCCGGTAGATCCTGTCGGTGCGGCCGTCCAGATCTACTCCACTCACCAAATCCCAGTCGGCGTACGGCTTCTCGTGCTCCGGTATCTCCTCGGAGTCGTACTCCCAGAGGTTCAGAATCAGCACGTCGCCCTGTCGGGGCTCACGGTACCCGATGCTCACCCTGAGGTGCTCACTCTCCCTATTTGCGGAGACGCGTACGATGGGCGCCCCGTGACACTCAGCCCCCAGGTAGTAGACGGTGAAGGCGGAGTTAGCTGCGATCTCCCGGAGTTCCCCGAGGAAAACGTTCGCCGTCGGGTAGACCGGAGTCGAGCCGGTGGTCACTGTGGAGGTCACCTCGCTCACCGTAGACCCAACTTCGCTGGTGGTAACGATCGCGGTCGAGGTTGAGCAACACTCTGTCGCCGGTAGTCCACACCCGGAGACGGCTAGGACGAGCAGTTGAGCCACGACAGCGGGAGCAAGGGCGCGGCTCAGTTTCCTCGTGCGCGTCCGTCTCACATGCGCCTCCCTTCCTGTGGGACCTACAAGCCCCAAAGGCAGTACGGGCCGGGCGGGGAGTCCCAGTCAGTACGCCTCCAGGGTGCCGGCATGCCGCTCGAATATTCTGCGCTACCGGTCATCTCAGGGTCTCCCTTGTAGTAGGTCTGCGGAGCAAGACTGTAGGAGGTCACTCCACGGGCGTAGGGATCGTTAGAGAATACGGTCCATGGCTGGATGGTGCCATCGCCATAGACCAATGTGCCATTTCTCGCGGTGATGTATCCGTCGTATCTGATCCGGACCCCATCCTGGTTGTTCTTGTCATAGACGAAGGCGTGCGAGCCACATTTGCCGCCCTCCCCCTCAACACTTAGCTTCAAGTGAGTGCAGCCCTCGATCAGACCGTCCAATTCGAACTGAGCCCAGTCGAAACTCAGAAACGCGTGATGATTGCTCAGCCGCACCACAACCGGCTGATCGCACCAGAAGTAGATGTAGTACTTCTCCCAGTCCTGTTCGTGTTGCGGATACAACCAGTAGTCGGTGGGGTTCACCGCGTAGTAGAGCCAATACTCATAGGTGTGCCAGCCGCCGTGGTACCGACCGCAACTCGGACATGCGGAGGTCGAGAGATCACGCTGTCTCCAGTAGAGCGCAGGTCGTTGGTTACTGGGGTGCGAGGAACTGATCCAGTTGCCCTCGCAAGAACGTCCGGACGCACTGCCACCGATGTAGTACGGAACATAGGTCTCGCTGGCGTCTTCGACATCTATCGTACCGTACCCGTTGTAAGCGCAATAGACCGGGTAGCTGTTGATAAGACGGCCGGAACTACCGCGGACAGGAAAACAGCCCTCTCCCCGGTCGTTGTTGTCCCTGCCGTCGTAGCTCAGTGAGGCAATCCATGACGCCGCACTGTAGGAGGGATCAGCTTGAGCCACTCCCGCGAAGAGGACCGCCGGAAGTGCTGTTATCGCCAAAACCGCCGCCATTGTCACACGCTTGATAAGGGGCGTCATCGGACCGCCTCCCTGAGAGCGTCGGCGGCGCGTGCAAGAGCAGCGGGATCAGGACCGACGAACATCGTCATCATCAACGTAGTGCCCTTACGTTGCGTCATAATCAAGGAACGGTTCTGCCCCGCACCTCTCCTTACCTCGTAGCCCGATGAGTGAGGGGCGCTGTGGCCGATGACTGGATACGCCGCTCGGAGGTCGCCGATGTGAGTCGCATTGGCCGCCGTAGAGAACTCTCTGATCAAGAACCCCTCCCAATTTGCAGCGTCCGCTTCGGCCGAGGAGGGATCGAACCTGTAGTACAGATAGAGACTGTTGTTTCTCACTCGGATCTCGGTCAGGGGATAACCGCCGAAGCTTTCCCCCAGCCAGAAGACCTTGAAATCGAGCTCGCGCGCCGCCTCCTCCACTGACGACCTACGAGTGGCATCCCAGAGGTCCTTTGCCTCTTGCGCCTCATCTCCGGCAATGCTGGTCACAATGGGGATGGTCACCACAGTGGCGCTGGTGGCCTTAGGCGCCTCCGCCATTGCCGCTCCAGACTGTGACAGCGCACAGGCTGCGATCGCCATCCCCGATATTGCAGCGCCCAGAATGGTCGCCCACCAACCCCTGCAGCTCCTTCGTGGGGTACTCAATGCTGCTCCCTCCCTCGCTCTTTAGGACCACCCAGAGCGCGGGTGAGAGTCCCCCGACCCGGAGCCCGCGTCTCGGTCGTATCGACGGTCGCACACGGGCATGCCGGCTACAGTCATATCTTGGATGGACCTTGGAGCACGGGAGCAGCCCCTCGGTCGCCGACACCGTTTTTCAGTGCTCTCCCATACACCAAGCCTTGGTGACGCGCGCGTACTCCTCGACCTGCTCGTCGGTGCGAAAATCCTGCTCGCCGCACGCGTCGTGGTGCACCATGTCGGAGAGATCGCGGACGATCTTGGAGCCGGGCGTAGCCGCCGGATAGCCGACCACCATCATGTCGTATATAGTGAGAGTCTCCGGGATGCCCACGATCTTCCTGATGGCGCGCTCGGCGTCGGGACGCGAGGCGGAGGTGTACCACTGGGAGGCCAGCCCCAGGGAGGCAGCCGCCAGGTGCATCAGCATGAAGGCATTGGCCATGCTGGACTGATACAAGGGAGCGGCCTCTTCTATGGTGCGCGGGGCGTACGGCAGACCCACTCTGGCCCGCCAGTCGCACAGGGCAAGGATGAAGACCGGCGCGTCGCGGAAGCCGGCCCGCGGAGTATCATTCTTCGCAGGATCCTTGATGGCCGGACCGTACTCATCGAGGGCGGCCACGATCTTGGCCTTGACGTTCGGGTCTCTGATGACCACGAATTCCCAGGGTTGAGTGTGAAAACCCGAAGGGGCCCAGCGCGCCACCTCGATAATCTTCATGACGTACTCATCCGGTACGGGGTCGGACTTGAACTGCCGAACGGTGCGCCTCTTCGTCACCAGATCCAGCAGGAAGTCATATTGCTGAGTGCTCTCCATCAGGGCCTCCATTGTTGACCTACGAACCTTCTTCTCCTCTGACAGGTTGACAGCGCTACTCATCGCCCGCTCGTGTCACTCCTCGGCGAAGCTGTCAAAATACCCCTGGATGTGGACCACCGGGGTACCTTTGTCGCCGCTGCCGGACGTGAGGTCGCACAGCGAACCGATGAGGTCCGTCAGCCACCGGGGCGTGGTGCCTTGCGCTTCCATGGCCCCGGTAAGACAGGCCTTCTTGGTTCGGATTTGCCCCGTGATGGCTTCCTGCAGCTCCCGACCCGCGAGTCCGGCGAACTGATTGTCGGCCAGGTACTTGATCTTGACTTCGTTGGGAGTGCCGACCAGACCACAGGTGCACGCAGGGCAGACCACCGGATCAGCCAGTTCCCAGATCTTCCCCACCGGGTCCTTGAAGGCGCCGTCGCCGTAGATCATGGCTTCAACCGTCTTCCCGGTCTTCTCCCCGAAGAGCTGCTGCACCCGATCGACCACCTGCTGGCAGTCGCGGGGGAATAACTTCACGGTCTCCTCGGTGGCCTTGTTCGACCCTAGCAGGCCGTATTCAGGGTGGTAGCCACTACCGTCTACGGAAGACGACAGAATGTCGTCCAATCCGTAGACGGTCTCCGCGCCGGCGGCCAGCAGGCGTTGCCTCGTCCGCACCCGGGTATGGATGTCGCAGGTGAGAACGCTCTTGGTGTGCTCCAAAATAGTCTCGGGGTGGTTGGAGAAGAGGATGGTGCAGCCGGCTCCCTCCACCTCCACCAACGAACGGTAGTAGGCCACGTAGTCAATGCCCGTGAACGGATGGACGGTGTCGCCGAAAGACTGCCTGAACTGGTCTTCCGACAGCCGGTCGGCCCAAGGATCGATGCCGTATGCATCGAGAAGATCCGGGTCGAAGAGTTGGTTGCCAACCTCATCAGATGGATAGCTGAGCTGCAGCACCAGGTGTTCGGCACCACGTGCGATGCCTTTGAGCAGGATCGCATATCGATTCCGGCTCAATATGGGGAAGACGACGCCCAGAGTGCCGCTGCCGAACCTGCCCTTCACGTCGGCGGCTATGGCGTCAACCGTCGCATAGTTGCCCTGCGCTCTTGCTACGACCGACTCAGTGATCCCAACCACGTCCCGGTCACGGATGAGGAAGCCCTCCTCCTCAGCGGCCTCCATAACGCCCTGCACGACCATTTCGTCTATGGCATCTCCTCTGCGTACTATCGGGATGCGGATCCCTCTCACCACGGTCCCTACGCGGCGTCCCACGTGCCTTTCTCCTCCCTGGAGCTTCGCTACGCTCGTGTCGCGCATCCAAGAATGCGCGACACGGTTGCGCTTCACCTTGTCGTTGGGACTGAGATTGTAGACTACCCGGTCGGTCATGACCCAGGCCGTGAGACGTCAATCCATAGAACTGCCGGTCCATCACCGCCACGGCCAGTATGTTCGGAGCGACGTGGCGTTCGTCTTCGAGAACGAGGGCGGGGGTCTCCGAGGGGATTCGCGATCGCTGCCACCGGCATTCCTCACGGCCGGCCTCGTCACGTTTGCGACACGGCCGTGTAGTAGTATGGATCTATACAATAGACGTAGGAGCACCCAATTGTTGGACGGCATCGACCCTAGGACAAGTGCACTTCTCATCCTGCACTGGCAGAACGAGCTGGTCAAGCCGGGTGGCCTCGTGTCCACTCCGCTCCCCGGAATCATCGCCGCGTCGGGGACGATCCACCGACTGCGCGACGCCCTCCAGGCCAGCCGGGACAGAGGGGTCCTGGTGGCCTATGTGAATGCGAGCCACAGAAAGGGCTACCCGGAGGTTCCCAGAATCCCGGCGCCGCTTGCCGCAGGTCTCGTACAGTCGAACGCGTTCATCAGAGGTACGTGGGGTGCCCAGGTCATCGACGAGCTCGCGCCTATGGAAGATGAGATCGAGATCGCCAACTTCTCCACGAGCGCGTTCATCTACAACGAGCTCGACCTCATCCTTCGCAATCGCGGGATCACCACCGTGGTGCTGGCCGGCCTGGCTACGAACTGGGTCGTGGAGAGCACCGCCCGCGACGCCTGCAACAGAGGCTACGCCGTCTGGACCTTGGCCGACTGCTGCCACGGTTCGAGCGCCGAGGCGCACGACTACTGCGTGAAGAACACCCTCCCCATGCTGGGAGTCGTCTGCACCGCCCACGACTACATCGAAGCCCTGGCCTCCACTGTGTAGCCGCCCGCGTCTAAGATCCTGATGGGAAGCTCGATGTCCACCGTCAAGGCCTCGAGGTGTACCCGTAACTCCTCGTTCCTCTGCTTACCCGCGGCATCAGTACGCAACCCCACTGGTACGTGCTCCGTATCGTTCAGCGGTGACCACTTCCTCCAGCCTCTGGTAGGGCACCGTGATGATATGCAATCCCGGTGGATACGATTGCCTCCCTGCAGGCCAAGACCCGCTTCTACCGCCGGCGCACCCGCTACTCGCTCCCTGCAGCATCGTTCTGCAGCGAGTCAAGCCGAAGCACTCCAGCCTCACAGCACGAGCAGCAGCAATCCCGCTACCCCGGTCATGACCATGACGAAGACACGATACGCCTTCTCGGGGATCCTGCCGGCCGCGATGATACCGATGGCGGTCCCGACTGCGATCGCGGGAATCATGATGGCATCGAACATCAGCGTACTAGCGCTGATGTTCTCCCAGAAGATCACCTGCGGAGGGACTTTCAGTAGGTTGACGACGAGGAAGAACCAGGCCGCCGTCCCGATGAAGGCGTTCTTGGGCAGACGCATGGAGAGGAGGTAGATGGACGTTATCGCCCCCGCGGCGTTGCCGATCATGGTAGTGAAGCCCGCTGCCAGCCCGGCCAAGACTGCGAACCACCAGGCCTGCGGGTAGTGGGTCTCCTTCTTGTAGACGTCCTGCCAGATCATCATCCCCAGCAGCACCATGATGATGCCGCCCAGCAATAGCCGGAACGAGTCATCGGACAAGCCTCCGCCCACTGCCACACCCACGCCGATGCCGACCACCGCGCTGGGAAGGAGCTTGAGCAGGTATCGCCATTCCGCATGCCTGCGGTACCACGCGACGGCGAAGATGTCGCCCACGCACAGCATGGGGAGAAGGATGCCGGTTGAGGCTTTTCCCCCGAAGGAGAGCGCCATAAGCGGAATGAACATCAGCGTCAGACCCGTGAGCCCGGCCTTGGACATGCCGATCACCATGCCGCTGACGATGGAGAGCACCCATTGATAGGTCTCTACCTGGGAGATGTCAAAGGGCATTCTGTACACTTTCCGGAGGCGCGGATAGCAGCGCTATTTTTACGACAACGGACGACGGAGCGGGGCGGCCGGCACGGGACCGAGATTCCGCTTCAGAGTAGTCTACTAGTATAGGCAGCTCAGATGCTCTCATCACGTCATCCGACACCTCCCGTGGCCTCAAGGTGAGCAAAGGGGGCGCCTTTCGGCGCCCCCTAAGGAAACGATCATTCTTGCCCCAAAGCTTCTACAACTCGTCCGGCAGCTCCTTGAGCTCCGCCAACGAGAACACCGGCCCATCCACACACACGTACTTCGGTCCCACGTTGCAGCGGCCGCAGATGCCAATGCCGCACTTCATGCGCTTCTCAAGGGTCGTGTACGTCTGCTCGGGGGTAAATCCCAGGTTCTCGAAGCTGATAAGCGCGAACTTGATCATAATGGGCGGGCCGCAGGTGATGGCGATGGTGTTCTCAGGCTTCGGAGCCATCCGCTCAAGGACCGTCGGCACCATGCCCACGTCGCACTGCCAGCCGTCACACTCCCGGTCGATAGTGAGCACCAGCTCGATGTCGTCGCGCTTCTGCCACTCCTCCACGTCATACCAATAGGTGAAGTTGGTGGGGTGCGTCGCCCCGTAGAGAATGGAGATGCCGGTGTAGTCGGCACGATGCTCCAGGGTGTACTCGATGGTGGCCTTGAGGGCGGCGCTTCCAATGCCGCCTAGGACGTAGAGGATGTGCTTGCCCTTCCACTCATCCACAGGAAAGCCGTTGCCCATAGGACCGCGAACGCCCACCTTGTCCCCCACGGAGAGGTTGTGAAGCGCTTTGGTGACCTCACCGGCCTTCATGACCGAGAACTGGATGTACTCCTTCTCACTCGGCTTGGAGCTGATGGCGAAGGTCGACTCGCCCACGCCGAAGATGCCCAGCTGGCCCACCTGGCCGGGCATGAAGCTGAAGTTCTTCTGCACCTCGGGATCGTCGAAACGGAGACGGAAGGTCTTGATGGTGGGGGTCTCTTCGATGATCTCGATGACCGTCGCCACCTCGGGGAGATAGGAGTTGCCGGCCTTCTTGCCTGCCCGAGCGGTGCTTGCGCCCGCGACCACGTCGTCCAGGGTGAGGCAGGTCTTGCCGCTATCAGCCATTACGCCTCCTTCCCTTCGGCCTCGGTAGGCTCGCCGCTCGCCGCCGCGCGCGGCGAGCCCATCACCTGCAGCACCTCGCGGATGTCGATGCGGGTCGGGCAGTGCATGATGCAGCGGCCACAGCCCGAGCACAGCAGACTGTCGTACTTGTCGGGGTAGTACCAGAACTTGTGGCTGAAGCGGTTGCGGAACCGGTTGGACTTCTGCGCCCTCGGGTTGTGACCCGACGTCTCCTCGGTGTAGAGAGGGTTGAAGCAATTGTCCCAGACGCGGTAGCGCTCGCCCTTCGCTTCCACCAGCTCGTCGTTGATCGAGAAGCAGTAGCAGCTCGGGCACACGTAGGTGCAGGTACCGCATGAGATGCAGCGCATGCACAGATCGTGCCAGCCCTTGTCTTCGATGTTGTCGTGCAGGTTGTCGCGGATGCCTTCGAGGGTGAAGGGAGCGTCGACCTTGGTGACCGCCTCCGACTTCACCGAATCCGCCTGGGAGGTCTGCGCATCCGTGGCATCGGCAAAGCCGGAGAATCCCAGCGCCGTCTCGCCCTTCTCGGTGAGCGGCTCCGCGGTGAAGCCACCGTCAACCTGGGTAAAGAGCGCGTCCACGCCCTCGGTGCCGGCCGGGCCGCCGTCAAGGGCCGCACAGAAGCAGGTCGACCTAGGATCGCGGCAGGTCACCGCGAGCAACGTGGTCGCCGCCCGGCGCGCGTTGTAAAGCGGATCGAAGTAGAAGCCGCCGTAACCGCCGAACACCTGGTCCATCTGCACAAAGCCACGGGCATCACACGGCCGCAGACCGAAGATCACTTGGGTCGGCGCCTCGTTCAGAGACTCCACCTCAATCATCTCATGCGGCACGGCACCCTCGGCGGCGTCCTCGCCCTCGTCGCTCTGTTCCGGCACAACGGTGCTGTACTGGAACTTGAGATACGTCTCGGTCTGAGGGAATACCCACTCCTTTGGCGACTGCTTTGCGAGAAGTACGTCGAGTTCGACATCCTTACCCGCCGTCCAAGGCTCGAACTGAACCACTCCGTCGGTCTTGACAGGGGCCACCACGCGCGCCTTCTCGGCAAGGTAGCCCAGGAAGGCCGGCAGCTGGTCTTGTTTCAGGAACTTGATCGCCATCGTCCCTCCTTTCAGTCACCGAACTGGTCGTTGAGGTCGAACAACTGGAACACCGGCTTCTCGTCGAGTTTGGTACCCGGCTCGAAACCGAACATGTCGTAGATCTCCTTGTTCATCTTGCGGTGCAAGAGGTGGAGCGGTATCTCCACCGGACAGGCCCTGTCGCAGGCGCCGCACGAGGTGCAGCGGCCGGCCACGTGGAACATGTGGATCATCTGGAAGAGCAGGTTCTCCTTGGCGCCCACCTTCTGGGCCACCAGCTCCGGCTGCCGCGAGCGGTTCACGCACTTGTCCCAGCACACGCACA
>JAAYCW010000204.1 GCA_012729575.1 Actinomycetota bacterium
ATGGCCGTGCCCGGCAAGAACAGTTGCGACGCACGGAGGACAGCGAGCGTTCCGGGGCTACCGAACGCCGGCACCTCCGGGTGGATGTGGTGAGCGAGGCCGTAGTGATCGATATGGGAGTGGGAAAGCACCAGACCTTCGACCGACGGGTGGTCGCCGGCGTACAAGCCGCGGATGTCGGGCAGCAGCCCTTCCGCCCGGAGCTCGTTGCTCGGCCGAAGGGCCGTTCCCTTGGGCCACTCCGAACCGTCAGGACGGGCTAGAGGCATCCCCAGATCGAGGAGGATCCGGCTGCCTCCGGCCGAGACCAACTCGACACAGGAGCCGCCGATCTCGTGCGCACCTCGATGGATGGTGATTCTCAAGCTCAACCCCATTCGCGGAAGTCGTCGGTCACATCGGTCCACCCATCCTCGGAGTCACAAGCCGCGTAGACTCTAAGGGAGTCCACGAACGGTGTGCCCCAGCCCGCCGGCCAGTGATCAGATGTGTGCTTGATGACCTCGCCCAGGCGTTTCCAGCAGGAGCTCGCCCGATTGGGCCTCTCTACCACGAGGGCCGGTACGAACTCCGGACTACACAGTGAGGCTTCAAAAGACTGCCATTCGTCGTCGTCCATAGCGATCAGCCCAAGTTCGCGCTTCTGGTCGACCAACCTCTCGAGGTCGGCAAGCGATTTCGGCTCCGCGAAACGCTTCCACACCATGGTGTATGCCGTCACCTGAATCGGTGCCATGTAGATGCCATGTGCATTCTTGCGGCCCTTGACTTCAGCAAGCAGGAAGGTGCCGGGGGGCTCCCACATCAGAAGGTCGAGCTCATCCCCCAGGGGGTGCTTGTGAAGATTGCGTCCGTAGAGTTCGGGATTGGCCTTGCTGATTTGCTCTAGAAGCCCTAGAGCTTCTTTCCTGATCGGTTTGTCCCACAACAGGTCCTGCTCCGCGGTGTCCGTATACCCCACGACTACCTCGCGGTCGATGGCCACGGGTTCACCGCACCCGGTGCGCCTTCGCTGCCCATAGCGATAGGAAAGCCAGTTCTGACAGAGGCCCTCGCCACTGAGATACCGCTTCCTGACCTCAACCCGCTCCAAGTACTGCCCGGCATGGCAGACGAGGTCAGAGAACTCTCCGGGACGGTAGAGGGCGCGCACGCCATGCTCTCGCAGGCAATACGCGGCAGCGGCCCTAGGCCGAAGGTTGCCCTTTTTGTCCCTCCGGATCTGCAGCAACGTGGTCAGCCCGGCGTAGAAGCTGATGGTGTCTCCGCGAAACTGCAGGTCCAGATACACATCCCGGCCTTGCCACTTCTCGCGGGTGAGATCGACGAGCGGCCTGAGCGGACCACCCTCCTTCAGCAGGTTGAAGAACTCGTCGTCGAGGGCACGATGGTAGTACATATCTGACTACTCCTTTTCGTCGCATTCGATCGGTTTGGAGGGATGTGCCACCCGGTAGGCCTCATCGGCGCGTTCCTCTACCTCGCTGCGCAGCACGAGCAGAAACGGCTTCTTGCCCAGCCTGTGCACGCTCTTGAACTCTTTGCGCGCGAACCTCTTCTGCATGGCTGCACGAGGAATGCCGAGCATCTCAGCCGCTTGAGACATCGTTAGCGTCATCGGCGGCCGAGAATTCCCTGCGCGTTCGGCTTCCTCCCATCTGCGTGTCGACGATCGTACAGGCCATCGCAGCATTGTCGCTGGTCGAGCGGCCGCCGGATACGATGCCCGACTTACCGTGCTCAACTGCAGCGAGGGGTTCCACAACCCGACCGCTCCACATCCGGTGGAGACTGCTGATAACACCTACGCAATCCTGAGGTCCAGGTCCGCAATAAGAGCATGGTGATAGGCCTGGGGAATGAATTCGTCCAGTAGTCCACGGGCCACGTCCATCAGCAGGTCCTCGTCTTGCTCGAGAGAGCGCTGCACGTCGTCGGCGAAACCCGCCCTTGCCTTGCTCCGGCGAAGCCCGGCCGCGGTGGGAGCGTTGTCTCTTGCTCGGCGCGGCACGTCTTCTGCGCCCTCGACCTGCCAGATACCGTCGGTTTGCAGCCACCAGAACGGATACTCGGGATGCGCCGTGGATGTCAGATCGCCGTATTCGATTAGCAGTCTCCGCAACACGGGTTCGAGAGCAGCGTACGAGATGAACTGGCTTTCGCCGTGCTGGACACGCGAGAGCGCGAGCAACAGCAACAGAGGCTTGTGCCGGGCGCGAGGATGGGTCCTGATGTTCATGAAGCGCTCGATCAAGGTTTCGACGTCCAACAGACCTCCCTCTTTCCCCAGGGTGTTGGAGAGGACGAGCACCCGTATGCGTCTCCAATCATTCCTGAGTCCGCCAGCGCTCGCTTCGTCCGAACACGTTCCTGAGCTTATCCTTTGCCACACCGGCAGCATCACCGGCCAGGTCCTGCGCCTTGCCGGCAAGGGTCTCTTTGATCACCGTCTCGTATTCGCGGGCGCGACGTTCGACCTCGGTCAGGTCGATCGGCACGTGCGCCGCCTCAGCGACGCAGAGCAGCCATTCGTGCTCCTCCGGGACGATCGCGCCGTCGTAGATGGCCATGAGAGTCACGATCTCGACCAAGGCCTCGAGCATGTCGTGGTCTTCGATCTTCGAGATCGCGTCCAAGATGCTGTCCTTGTCTCGCACGAGCCGGTCGAAGTCATCTGGCGAATGGTCGTCGAACGACATCCGGGAGAGCATGGCCTTGTAAAGCTCCTTCTCTTTGGCGTCGACGCAACCGTCAGAGCGGGCCATGAACATGGCCGCGGCCGGGACCGCCAGCTCGTAGGCTCTGCTTTTCGACACGGCAGCCCGCAGCTCATCGGTAACCTTGCCGCGGTTCTTCATGTGCCTCTTGGCGATCTCCCCAAGTGACTTGGTAGTCACGTAGTTGAAGCCGCTGCCCGCCGCGGCTGATACCAGGGGAACGGCGTACTTGATCACGGTTCTCTGAAGAATCTTCACACCAATCCGCTGGCCGAACTTCTGAACCCCCTGTAGGGTCTGCTTACTCAGATGCTTCTTGATGGAACTCTTGGTCACGACCCCTGCCGCCCTTGACACCCCGGCTCCCACCACGTCCGCCGGCTTGATTCCGACCGCATAGCCGAAGATCATCAGCACGTCTTCCGGATCCTCGGGATCGAGTTGCAGGTCATAGACAACCGACATGTCCAGCACAAGACGCATCTGGATGGCCGAGAGGGTCAACATCTCGGCGCCAAGACTACCCAGGAATACCGCCAACGTCGCCCCACCGCTTGGGAGGGCACTCACGACCCCGACGGTTGCCGCGGCCCCCGTGACCGCGCCGGTGATGGCGGCGTAACGCGTAGCTACGGAAACCAGGGTGTCGGCAATGTCGTCGGCAGGGAGTCCTGGATACTTCTTCTGGAAGTAGGTGGCCCTGGCGTTCCGGTCATAGGCCTTGGTCACTTGGCTCAGAAGCTTGAGGAACCAGTCACCGCTCCGCGCTTCCTCGGGGCTGAGGGTCTTGGCGAACTCCTTCGCCTCGTCGAGTTGGCGTTGGACTTCGGTCTTCAGGGTTGATTCGTCTGCGGTCGGCTCGGTCATGTCCTACCTCCTGGTTTATGCAGTACGGCGGCTTTTGGTGGCTGGTTGGCGTTGTAGTCATGCACCGGAGTTCCTCCCGTCCTACGGAGAGCCGGGCGCCTGCTGCAGATGCCTCTTCGCCCACGCGTAGCGCTTTGGGTCCTTCTCCAGAAGAAATCGCGCAAGATCCCTCTTGATCTCGCCCTTCGCCGCCTCCAAGGCTCGTTTGCGCTGAGCATCAACACGCACCGAGCCATTCTCTGCCGCCTCGGCCCTAGCGAAGTAGGCATCTCCAAGCTCAGCATGTCCACGTATGTATTCCAGACGACCGAGAAGATTGGAGACATACGCGCTTTCAGGGTCTAATACCAGTGCCTGATGGGCGCATTGGTAGCTCTCATCAACTCTGTCAGCGTCCGCGAGAGCCGCCGCTCTGCTGTTCAATACAGCCGCCGACGCGGCCGCGGCTGCACCAGCCGGCGTGAAACCGTCTGTAACCTTGATGGAGTGTCCGGCTAGACCTGCATCTCGGTACAACGCCGACGCCTCAGCAAGAGTCCACGGATCCCGAGTGGCGCGGTATTCACGGTATCGGTAGTCCGCTAGAAGCTTGACTAGGGCTCTGTCCTGATTGCCCCGCAGCCAGGTTACGCACCCAGTCGGAAGAGGCTTACCGGCGTCCATCAGGTCGAGGGTCTCGAGTAGCTTGGCAGAGGGCCTGACCGAGCAAGACGGTAGCTTGAACTTGGCCGCGAGTTCCTTGAGCCTCACCATCTTATGCGCACGCTGGTCAAACCGCTGTTTCAACTCGACCAACTCTGCCGAATCCCCAGGGACCCTGACCTCGATCACGCGCTGCAAATCAAGCAGAGCCTGAACGCTGAGTTTCTTCCGCCGCTGACCATCGTCCGAGTCGAAGACAGCGACGATCCTCCGTTGCCCCTCGAACAACACGACGTCCTCTATGAGGCCATCCCCAAGTATCCGATGAACGAGAGTCCCTCCAGCCAACTGCGACCACCGGGTCGCGTCGTCGCCTGCGTACTGAACAAACTCGCTGAAGGGAACCGAGGTGCCCTGAGTCATGGAACCTGCCTACGCCGAGGCCAAAGCGTCAGCTTGTTGATGATCGTGGTGAACGGGTGATCAATTGCCTTCATTCTCGTGCCTACCTAACAGAGGTGCGTTCTCGTAGCCCCTAGTGTTCCGCCACATGGTCGGCCCGCAGCACAGTCTGGTGAGCCCCAAGGGCCGTGTAGTCCGCCGGATTGCACGTCAGGACGATTATCTGGAGTCCCCGCCTGCTTGCCAGGTCCAGCATTCGCTGCAGCGTTTGGACTCGGTCTGGGTCTGAATAGGCGAAGGAGTCATCGAACACGATCGGTAGAGAGCCATCGTGGTCGGCCGCCAGGAGTTCCGCCATGGCGAGACGTACTGCCGCAGCCACCTGCTCGCGTGTTCCACCACTCAGCGCGGAAAACTCAATCGCTCCTTCATCGGCCTGGCGGACGAGTTCGATGCTCTGGAAGCAGTTGTCTCGAAACGCGACAGTCGCTTTGGCGCCAGGGCCGAAGAGCGATTGGAGATACTCGGAGATCCTCTCCGCCAGGGGTTGTGAGAACTGATCGGCCAGCGCCTGCTGTTCCTCTCGGAACAGATCGTCCACCAAGGCGATAGCGTTGGCCC
>JAAYCW010000205.1 GCA_012729575.1 Actinomycetota bacterium
CCCACGATCTTCTCACCCGGGATCATCGCGGTGGATGTCTTGCCACAGGCGGAAGGGTAGGCCCCGCAGAAGTAGGTCTTGCGTTGTTTCCCGCTATCCATAGCCGCCATGACGAACATGTGCTCGCAGAGCCAGCCTTCCTTGCCTGCCTTGTTTATGGCCAAACGCATGGAATGCTTCTTGAGGCCAATAGAGTTGCCGGCATACTGGTCGTTCATCGAGTAGACGATGTTGTTCTGCGTATCCATGTAGATGCGACGTTTGTCGAGGTTGACGGTGCATCCGTGTTCGTCCAATTCGCCGGCCGAATGTATGAACCGGAAGAACTCGTCCTTCTCCGCGCCTCTCAGATTGAGGAAGTGCGCGTAGGCCGAGCGATACAGGATGAACTCGGAGTGGGCCACATACCAGCTGTCGGTGAACTGGATGCACGGTATGGTGAAGGGGCTCTCCGTTGGACCTTCTGAGAAGAACTGCACCACAGCGTCCTTGCCCCGCATGATGCCTTCGGAGATGGCCATGATCTCGGCGTGCCCCTCATCGTACTCGACGATATTGAGGCCTTTCATGCTCTCCAGGTTCTCTTTGTAGACCATGAACCTGGTGTTGGCCTTGTCGCGCCCCTGATCCCCATACCCGTCCCAGTGGATAGTCTGTTTGGGAAGGGCCATTGTGTGCTCTTCGCTCTTGGTCAAAGCCTGGTCGCGCACGTACTGGATATCCTGCTCGCTATCGTTGCACACGTAGATTGAAGCCGGATCACAATGCTCGGCGAAGAAGCCGACGAATTCCATGACTTTGGGATTATCGAGCGCTACGAGCTTTCCGTAGCAATCGTCGCTCATCTTGCTCTTCAGCAGGGCACTGTACTCCACGGTCATGTTGACTCCTCAGGAAAAAACGATGGTTCGGGACTTCGAGAGACCAGTATGCTGCTCGACAGGGCGCTTCGTTCAGACGCGCCCTGTCGGCTGCGTAGAGAATGCCGTCTGTTTATCGTACTGTCAAGCGCTTGCCCGAGCCGAAGCGAATCAGGCTTTCCACATGCCGTGGAGGTTGCAGTACTCGCGGGCCGTCACCTCGTTGGCATCGACCTTGAAGACCGCCTCCGGCGCTTGGCCGGGCTCCAGAAACTGACGGTAGGCCTTGCCGTCGGCGATCAGCTCGATCCACTCGATGTAGTGCTTCTCCTCCATGGGGTGGGCCACGCTTCCCACCATGACCTTGTAGCCGCCCTCGATCTCTTCGATCACCGGCACATGCTTCTCCTTGGCTGCGTCCACTGTGTTCTCATGCATCAGTACCATAGGCTCGTTACAGCAGACCAGCTCGCCTACGCCGCCGTGCAGCACCTCGACGATGTTCCCGCAGATCTCGCACTTGTAGACTTCCAGTTTCTCAGCCATTTCATCCTTCCTAACATATAGGGAGACAATCGGCAGTATTATTGCCCAAAGCGATATGTCTGAAACTGACGGTCGAGCCCGGTAGGCATCCAATGGCCCCCAACCCCCTACTCAGCGAATACAGCTATCTTCTCGAAGACGAGGCCCTGGAAGGACCCATTCTTGATCTGGCATGCGGGCGGGGCGAGAACGGGCTCTACCTGGCCGGCTTGGGTTTGCCGGTGATCCTTGCCGATCGGTCGCTGGAAGCGCTGCGGACGGCCCGTAGGTCTGCGGCCGAGCGGGGGCTGACGGCGCGCTTCTGGGAGGTCGACCTTGAAACCGGCGCCAACCCGCTTGAAGAAGACCACTACCGGGCGATCTTGGTGTTTCGGTATCTCCATAGGCCGCTTATCCCTCGTTTGCGGAACGCGGTTCGTGAGGGCGGGATCCTCATCTACGAGACCTTCACCAACGAGCAGCCCAAGTACGGTCGCCCTCATAATCCAGAGTATCTACTGCAGCCAGGAGAACTGGCCGGATGGTTCGAAGACTGGCAAACCGTCCACTACTTCGAAGGTGTCCTGGAAGCCCCCTTGAGGGCCATGGCTCAGATCGTCTGCCGGAAGCCCGCGAAAACATAGGGTGGCGGGACACCATGGGGTGGTGGCTGCTCTCGTATGGGGAGCTTCG
>JAAYCW010000206.1 GCA_012729575.1 Actinomycetota bacterium
GGCCATACCACACCCTGGAAGTCAGTGAAGTGCAGCGGGGATCAGCCCCTTATAAGCATTACCAGCCCCATGGTGACACTTTCCTCAAGACACACTGCGGCCGAGTGGGCCTGGTAGCCGGGCGCCTCGATGGTGACCTCGTATTCGCCACCCGGCTCCAACTCATCGACCAGGAACTCCCCATAGTTGTTGACCGCACCTTGGACCACCACCGCACCGGCCGAGGCGCCGTCTCGGCTGACCGTCACCGTGGCTCCTTCCGCGCACTCGTCGGTGTCGGCGTAGGCCACGCTCCCGGCCACGAAGACCTTGGTCCAGCGGTGAAGGTTCTTGTAGTAGACGCGGGGCCGGGTCCCCAGCTCGGCCCGGTAGGCTTCCAGACCTTCAGTCTCGACACGGGCGGCCATCTCCTCATCTGAGGCCCAGACCAAGGTGATGGCCCCGGTGGGGCAGATCTGGGAGCAACGCGTCTCGGTCCAGCCCTCTTCCAAGAGATGCACACAGCCGGTGCACTTCTGGGGAAGCTGCAACTCTTCGTTTAGGTAGATGGCCCCGTAGGGACAGGTGTCCACGATCTCGGTGCGGCCCTGGGCCTTTTCTGGGTCGATGATGACCAGACCGTCTTCCCGCTTATAGACGGCCCCGTCCGCCGTCAGGCAGGGCGCCTCGTCGCAGTGCATGCAGGGCACGGGCAGATAGGCCACCTGAACGATGGGGTACTGTCCCCTCTCTTTGCGCAAGATGTTCATCCAGCGGTGGCCCGACCAGGGCTGGGCCGCCGAGTAGGGAGGGAAGTCGTTGCCGACGAACTCGTCCTTGTCCGCAAGGAAGCAGTCGTTGCAGTCGTGGCAGAGGGCCACGTCGATGACGAGGTTCCACTTCTTCATCTAGGAAACACTCCTTTCGGCGAGCGGACCCTCCCACTTCTCCACCTGGATGAGGCACGAGTTGGGGGCCATGCCGGTGGAGGTGGGCGTGAGGAAACGTTTGGGGGTAAGGATGTTGATGCATCCGGCCGTGTCGGCGGAGTATCCGGGCTCACCGGCGGGCAGGTAGTCCGAGCAGGATTCATAGCAATGGACGGTTCCCGGTGCCAGCCGTTCGGTCACCTGGGCGGCCAGAATCACCTCGCCGCGGTCGTTGAAGGCCCGCAGGAGATCACCGTCTCTTACGCCCCTCTCTTGGGCGTCTTTGGAATTCAGACGCATGATCCAGTAGTAGTGACCGCCCTTGAGCACCCGGTGATCCTTGACGTCGTTGGACCAGGAGTCTTTTGAATCACCCATGGTGTGCATGGAGAAGCGCGGGTGGGGGCTGACCAGCTGAAGAGGATATTTGTCCAGCAGCTCTTCGGTACGATGCCCTTCCCAACTGGGGATGTATTGAGGGCCCATGATCGGTCGCTCCGGATCGGTGACGCCGCTCTTGTAGAAGCGGGTCAGGCTGCTGGAGACGAACTCGATCTTGCCCGAGGTGGTCTGCAGGCCTTTGCGATCCACGGTGTCCCATACCTTGGGGCCGATATCAGGCGTGTCGCGTTGCCGGTCCTCGGCGAACCACCGCAGGGCCGGGGTGGATTTCCGCTCCGTCGGAGCGGGCACCAGGTAGTAGCCCTTCTTCTCGAACTCCTCCCAACTGATGCGGGTGGGTAGATCGCTGGCCTCGAACATGCGTTTCACCCAGTCGTAGTCGCTGCAACCCTCAGTATAGTTGCGCCCCAGCCCCAGGCGTTCGGCCAGGAGCGAGAAGATCTCGTAATCGGACTTGGACTCACCCAGCGGCTCGATGCACTTGTTCTCAAGCACGATCAGCCGGTGGTTGGACTGATGGACTCCGTGGGCTCCTGCCCCGGAGGCGCTGGCCCACTCCCCGATATCCCACCGTTCGAAGTTGGTGCAGGCCGGAAGGATGATATCGGCGAAGCGGGCCTCCCCTTCGAACCAGATAGACTGGTTCACGACGCACTGGATCTGGCCCTCACGGTAGGCCTTCACGTAGCGGTTGGTCTCGGTCATGGTGCCGATAAACGAGCCCCCGTACTTGAAGTACATGCCCACCGGGTTATAGCCGGGGGCCGGGTACTCGTACTTCTGGAACTGAGACTCAATGGATGATCCACAGAAGCCCTTGCCCCGCCACTGGTGAGGCTCGTGCATCATGGCTTCGGGGATGCGCAGCCGAGAGACGGTCTGGCCCTCGGTGGAATGCTGGGGATTTCCGGGCGGGGGGCCATCGGGCCACAGGCGGCTCGCAAGCCGAAAGCCGCTTGCGGTGCTGGGGTCGTTGGAGATGCCACCCTCCGAGTAGCCGGGGAACCAGAGGGTGGTGTCGCAGGGCACTCCGTGGGTGGTCGACCACAGGTTGCGTCCGGGTTTACCCAGACCCTGCATAGCGACGAGAGCGATCATGGTGCGGGCCCACTCGCCGCCGGTGGCTGAACGGCAGGCGCCGCCCCAGCCCCCTTGCCCGCCGGCGGCCAGCATGACCTTCTTGCCCGCCCACTCCCGGGCCAGGGCCCGGATCTCTCGGGCCGGGACGCCGCTCTCCACCTCCGCCCATTCGGGGGTCTTGGGCACCCCGTCCGTTGTTCCGAGCACGTA
>JAAYCW010000056.1 GCA_012729575.1 Actinomycetota bacterium
GCCTTCCCATGCCGAACAAGGGGACGACAAGGAAATGTCGCTCACTCCGTCCGGCTGGGAAGTATTTCTCTGGGAACGGACACTACCTCTACGTGAGCACCTATTCAGACCGCAGACTATGGGAACGAGCCCTCGAGGGGCAGGCGGCCGCGTTCGGCGAACTCTTCGAACGGCACGCCACCTCGGTGTACAACTACCTCTTCCGACGCTGCGGCAACTGGGCGACCGCCCAGGATCTCACCTCCATCGTCTTCTTGGAGTTGTGGCGCAGGCGGAGCGACATCTCGCTGGAGCGCGAATCCGCCCTCCCGTTGCTGCTTGGCGTTGCCACCAACGTACTGCGCAATCGCAAGCGCGCAGACCGCAGACACAGGGCGGCTCTCGAACGCATGCCCGTTCCCTCGGAGTCGTGGAGCCCGCATGAGAATGTGGTGGAGAGGTTGGCCGAGGAGGAGCGGATGCACGAATTGCTTGGCATCCTTGATCGTCTTCCCAAACGTGAGCAGGACCTCGTCGTCCTCTGCGTCTGGATGGAGCTCACCTATGAAGAAGCTGCTGACGCGCTGTGTCTACCTGTAGGCACGGTCGCGTCCCGTCTCTCGCGCGCAAAGAGGCGACTCCGCGGACTTCTCGACCCTTCCGGGCAGCCGGCGCCCGGTGTCCTGGAAACGTAGATGAGCAGGAGGTCATTCATGCACGACCATCAGCCTCCGGAGCAACGGGCTTTCCCAGCTGCCCTCCTGCACCAGCAGAAGGAGTATCTGATGAGCGAGATCACAAGAGACAGACAGACCAGGTCACGGCGATCGCGATCACTTGCGCTGCGTATCGGCACTGTAGGCGCACTCGCGGTGATCGCCTTGGCCGTAGTGGGCCTGAGCGGGGTGTTCGGGGGCGACGGCCCCATGACCATCGGCCCCATGACCATCGATAAAGCGCTGGCGGCGGTCACACCGGCGCAGGGGGAGGTGCTGCATATCAGAATCACCGGTGTTGATTCCGATGCGAGCACCTTCGTGCAGGAAAACTGGTCCTACAGCGACGAGCCCTGGAAGTACCGGGGGATGACGGAGACCAGCAGTGGCGGGCTACAAGAAGTGGCCATCGAGGCTTCCGGCCTGCATCAGGTATACGACGCTCCGACCAACAGCATCTTGGAGATGCAGGATAAGACCCTTGCCAACCTTACTGAGCCGAAGGTCCCAGGCGAGTCGTATGAGGAGATGATCCGTGAACTGCTCACCTCTGGCTTGGCGCAAGAGGACGGCCAAGAGCAGGTCAATGGCCGGGATGCAGTGCGAATCGTGGAGAAACGCCCTGCTGAAGACGGCGAGCGAAGCGAGAACGTCTATTTGGTGGATGCTGAGACCGGCCAACCGATCGAGTGGCGGATCATGAACGAGGGTGAGAACCGCACGCTCCGCTTCGACATCTACGAGAAGTTGCCCGGCACACCCGAGAACCTCGGATTTCTTGACTTAAGAGTGGCCTATCCAAGCGCGACCGTGTACACGGATCCGGCAGCGTTTGAGCAGGCCTTAGCCACTGCGCCGGCTGAGTGATGCGCTGGACCAAGCTGCCGCCCATCGTGCCGTAGATACCTGAAGCCCCCCGGCCGATCGCCGGGGGGCTTCTTCCTCGCCCGGTTGCCTGCGTAGGATTTGGGAATCGGCTCGCGCGAGGCGCAAGAGAAAGAGCGTCCCCTCACCGCAGTAGTGCCATTCTGGGAACCGACCTTCCGCTCAGAGTCCTTTGGCCAAACCCCTGATCGTCAATCCGTGAGCGCGATGCCGGCGAAGTAGAAGGGGCCCCAGTCTGCCTGCATATCCTCCGACCCGAACCACTCCTCCCAGGCCCCGCTGGTGAAGTCGTGGGAGAGCAGCACCGTTTCGTTATCAGCCGTACTCTGGTACACGACAGTCCAAGCCCTGCTGCCGTCGCCGCTGAGCAGACTCGGCGGCTGATGCATCCAGTCTACCTCGGCGACAGGACCGGCCGGCCGCCACTCGGAGCCCGTCTGGCGGAATACCTGCCAGCCGTACTCGGCCCACTCGGCGGACTTCGCCACCATAAGCACGAGCGCCGTGCCGTCAGCGTTGAGGCTCCCCTGCCCGGCATGCGGCCATTCGGAGTCGAGGATCACCGGCTCCAAGGATCCATCCCTGCCGTTCCAGACCACCGCCTCACCGGGTTCCGCCGCTCCCGCCCCGAGCACCAGACCACCGGGGGTGGAGCTCCAGATGTACTCAAGTTCCGGGACAAGCGCCAGGCGATCAGCTATCGGATCGTAGAGGTAGGTTTCATACGGGTCTCCGCTCACGCCGACCAGCAGCTTGTACTCCGGCAGCCAGCTCAAGCACACCAGTCCGCAGCTTTCGCCTCTCTCTATCCGCTCGCGTACGAGAACGGCCAGCGTGTCCTCGACCGTCGAGGTGCCAGAACTCAAGTCGACGACTGTCACCGTCCACGGCACCTTGTCCCCCAGGTTCTCAGCTTGAAGGTCGGGATCAACCGTCACCAGCGCGGCCAGAACCCCGTCAGGGGAGACAGATCTCAGCGTGGTGTGCCCCTCAGTCGGCACGGTCGCTCGTCGGATGATACTTCCGTCCGCGATGAAGCGAACGACAATCTCCTTGCCGTCCTCAACGTATGCGAGGAACTCCTTGTTGCTGCTCAGTGCCATTCCATCCAGCCCGGAGACGATCTGCGGGCCGCGGACGGTGACGGTGGTCGACGGCTGGTCTGCGGCTTTGTTCCGCTGCGCCCACCTGACGCCTTGCGCATCACCGACGTAGAGTCCCGTTTCTGCACTCAGCACCACAGTCTCGACGCCAGGAGGCCAGCGGGAGGTGATCGGCTGTGTGGGAGAGGTGGAAGGAAAGGTGCTCCCGACGGCCGTCGTCGATACGTTTGTTCCGGATGCCCCGCTAGGCGCAGAAGTCGTGGAGATGGGCGATGGGCCGCAGCCCCAAAGAGCGAGACTCATCCCGGCGACGAGCACCCACGCAAGGACCGTGGCCGGGGTTGGGACTCTGTATCTCATGAGGTCTCCTCAGCAGCCTGCCTCATCTCAACCGTCTGACGCATTGTCCGCTTGGTTGGTTCCAACTTGATTAACATGGTGACCGTTTTCAACAAAGCGCAGGTACTCGCCCTGGCGCCGGACATCGGATGCATGTGCTCGTTAGGCCGCAGAGCGCGATCTGAACATGTAGATCGCCCAACCAAGGGTGTCACGCCCCCAGCGCAGGTATGCCGTCCTCGCCTTGCTCACCCGCTCGACCAGCTCCACCAGGTCCGGATCATCCGGATGGGCACGAGCGTACTCGGCGGTCGCGAACCATTGGAGGCCCTCATATTTGTCCCAGTCGTCTCTGTTGCTCACGATGGTGTGAAGGAGATCCAATCCTTGCTGCTCTCCGGCTTCTGCATTCGAGAAGTGGCTTCCGAAGTCGTCTCGCGCGCACCCGGATGCCTCAAGGTACTCCCCTGACGGCCCCTGGAGCCAGAATGGCTCTCCCACGATCACCCAGCCGCCGGGCTTCACCATGCTGATCAACGTGTCGAGAGTATTGTCGTGCCCCCCGAAGATCCAACTGGCGCCGATACACGACGCCAGATCCAAGCTGTGCGGTTCATCTGGCTTGAAATCCGCACCGTCCATCTGGGTGAAAGTGATGCCGCCATTCGATACCCGTGCCTTGAGCCTCTTCTCTGCATCGGCAATGTAGAAACGAGAAAGGTCGATGCCCATGCCACGAGCGCCATAGGCTTCCGCCAAGCGAATCAGGAACTCGCCTTTGCCACACGCGATGTCGACCACCTGCGCGTTGGTCGGAAGGCGCAGAAGCTCCACGAGACGCGCCAGTTTCTCCTCGCTTGTGGGATTGCATACCACATGTTCGCGGTGCGTGATGTCGTAGAACCTCCATGTGTCCATGATTCACATTCCTTCGACGTTCTGATAACCGTTAGGCAGACTATACGCGCGAATGCAACCACAGGGACGGAGATACGCCCCAACTCGGTCCGATACGTGTGTGAGCTGAAGAGGCGCGTCCCGTCCTGTCCGGGGAAACGCCCTACGAAGACAGTCCGTCCAACGAATCGGCACCACGGAGGGCCGGAGAGCCGCGAAGGGGGAGCAGCGATGAGGCGCGTAGCGAATCCGCGGGCGAGGATCACGAGCGCACTGTCGCTGACCCTGCTCCTGGGCCTGGTCATGCTGGGGGCTACGGCGTGTGAGCCGAGCAATCCGGCACCTGTCACGCAGACTATCCCGATCGACCTCCTTGCCGCCGCGCAGAGCGCCCAAACGGCCACCGCCGAGAGGACCCTCAGTTTGGTGGACGAAGGCCTCCATCCGGTAGGGGTAGACGGTAAGACAGGCTACATCGACGTCAGAGGCACCATGGTCATCGAACCGCAGTTCCAGCATGCCTTGACCTTCTCCGAGGGGTTGGCTCGGGCGGCGACGGGCGACAGTCCCTTCTCGTGCAGTTGGGGCTATATCGACAAGACCGGCGCCTGGGTCATCGAGCCGCGGTTTGCCGAGGCGCCGGAGGCCTTCACCGAGGGTCTAGCCCTTGTCGACAAGCGTCAGCCGGACGGCACTTCTCTATACGGCTATATCGACAGGACCGGTGACTGGGAGATAGAGCCGCGGTTCACCGATGCGAGGCCGTTCTCCGAGGGTCTCGCCTGTGTCGCGACGGATGATGCCCAAGGCATGCGCCGCTACGGCTACATCGATGAGACCGGGGTCTTTGTCATCAAACCGCGGTTCGACTTGGCCTGCTCGTTCGCGGAGGAGCTTGCGGCCGTCCGGGTGCCCGACGAACACGACATTCTGCGCTGGGGCTACATCGACGAGACCGGGGCCTGGGTGATCGAGCCACGGTTTGATTTAGCGTGCACGTTCTCCGAGGAGTTGGCCTTCGTCAGTGCGGAGAACGGTCGGGACGGTTACGAGAGCGGGTGCATCGACAAGAACGGCACCTGGATGTTCAAACTGGACTCCCTCGAGGAACTCCATGGATTCGATCTGCAATTCTCCGAAGGCTTGGCGGCCCTCGGGGTCAATACCAAGGAGACCTACACGCTCCTGAAGTACGGCTACATCGACAAGACCGGCGCTTGGGTCATCGAGCCGCAGTTCGACTTCGCCCGGGCTTTCTCCGAAGGCATGGCCGTGGTGTCGATGGACATCGTCGATGACGTGGCCAATCCCGGCCGTGACGGCTATATCGACAAGACCGGCAAGATGGTGGTGCAGCCCCAGTACTACTGGGGTGATCCCTTCTCCGGAGGCCTGGCTCGGGTGGCACCCTGGTACGATGAGATCTCCGACTGGGGTATGTGGTATCCGCCGGATAAGTACCGCTACATCGACAACACCGGCCAAACAATCTGGCCGAGGGAGTAACCGTATGTCGTGTAGACCAAGCGCCAGGTCCCAGACGTCTAATGAATAGAAGAGGGGCGTGGAAAGAAGCGGGACAAGAGTGCGATGATTCTGCGAGGCGCATGGACAACTATGGGGATAAGCAGAGGGGCACGACCATGGCCACCGGCGGTCCCGGTGAAGACTTCGAGAGCTTCGTCCGCCGGCATTTCCACACGCTGGAAAAGAGCCTGGCC
>JAAYCW010000057.1 GCA_012729575.1 Actinomycetota bacterium
CAGCGGCCTGCACGTTGCCAGCTTGGCAGGGATCGTGATCGGGCTGGCACGGCTGGCCGGCGCTGCCCGCTGGGTCGGATTCGTCCTCGCGATGATCGCGGCGCTGCTGATGATCCCGTTCGTGGGGTCATCGCCTCCGATAGTCAGGGCGGCTGTCATGATCTGTGTGGTGCTGACCGGACGCTGGGTGGGCAGGGGACGGGACCAGTGGCAGATCCTCGGCCTCGCCGCGGTGGTAGTCCTCGCTCTAAATCCGTACGGAGTCTTCGACGTCGGTTTCCAACTGTCTTTTGCCGCCTTCGTCGGCATGCTCACGCTGATACGGCCGTTGGAGCGAGTCCTGGTACGTCTGCCTGAGGCCGTTCGCGCCAACATGGCCGTGTCCATGGCCGCCAGTGCCGGCACGGCTCCGGTGTCGTTGGCCGTGTTCTCGCAGGCCTCGCTCGTGTCTCCACTAGCCAATCTACTGGTCGTTTCCACCCTGCCGGCGATCACCGGCTTGGGCCTGGCCAGCGTGTTCCTGGGCTTCGTGTGGAGTGGCCTGAGCGTCGCTCTCGATACACTGGCCTCTCTTCCCATGGTATGGACGGTGCAGGTCTCCCGCCTGATGGCAGTCGCACCTGTTCTGACTGCCGCCGACCTGGGCACGGTTATGGCCGCCCTGTTCACCGCCTCGCTGGTGCTTCCGGTCGCTTTGGCCGTGATGGGACGCGCGACCCCGGTCCCACTGGGTGCGCCGTTGCCGGCCTTCAAGCGTTCTCTGGGATGGGTCCGGGCCCATCGCCCCCGGAACCGAAGGTTGGGGGTGTCGCTCGGGATAGCAATCATGGCCGCCGGATTACTTGCCGGAGCCCTGCTCCAACCGGCCGTCACCCGGGGTTGGGGGTCGCTGGAGGCCTTCGTGACCGGCCGGGGATGGCCCGACCGAGTGGAGGTGCGGGTGCTGGATATCGGCCAGGGCAACGCTGTCCTGGTGCGGACCCCGGAGCATCGTGCCCTCCTCTTCGACGGCGGACCCGCCGGCTGCGGGCTTGCGGGCCAGCTTCGGGGATTAGGCGTGCGGAAGCTCGACCTGGTGGTCATCTCGCACCCTCATGCGGACCACTTCGCGGGACTCCTGGAGGCGCTCGACGACGTGGAAGTGAAGGCTCTTATCGACCAAATGGAGGTGGTTCAGGCTGCAGATGTGGCGACTGCCGGGGTGCTTCCAGAGCAGGAACATGGAGAGGCCGCCGACTATCTGAAGTTCCGGCGGGAGCTGGCGGAGAAGGACTGCCGGTACGCCTTTGCTGAGACCGGCTACTCGGTCACGGTGGACGGCATCGGGGTGCGGTTCTACGCGCCCGCGCGGCCTCTGGTTCTGACGGACGGAGGCGATCCCTGGGCCCAGAGAGGCGAAGAACCCTCGGGGGACGATCTCAACGGGTCTTCGCTGGTGGCCCTACTCAGCGTGGGTGAGATCGACGTATTGCTCCCGGGCGACGCCGAGGCCGAGACTCTGCAGCGATACGGACTGCCGACGGCGGAGGTGCTGATCGTGCCTCATCACGGGAGCAAGGGTGCGGTCTCGGAGAGGTTGCTCGCGGGATTGCAGGCACAAGTGGCGGTGGTGTCTGTGGGAGAGGGCAACACCTTCGGACATCCCCATGCGGGCACGCTGTCGGCCTTGGAGAAGGACATTGGCGTCGTCCTCCGCACGGACACGGTGGGCTGGGTATCCTGTACGATTGACGAGGACACCATGGTCATCACCACGGAGAGGACACCGATCCTTGAAGGAAACCGATCCGGTGAGTAACACGGCCCGCCGGCCCTTGAAGGCAGCCTATCTGATTGTGGGCGACGATCTACCCAAGGTGGAGCTCGCCCTCAAGCGCCTGAAGGCCCGCATAGTGGAGGAGTCTGGCAGCGACCTCAACATCGACGAGTTCGACGCTACGGTCGACGGGGCCGGTGAGGTGGTGAACGCAGCCAACACCATGGCGTTCCTGGGGAGTCTAAGGCTGGTGTTGGTCTACCAGGCGCAGGCCTGGACGAAGGCCGAGAAGGACATCATCGCCAAGTATCTGACGTCTCCTGCGCCGGATGCCTGTCTGACACTGGTGGCGGAGAAGCTCCCCGCAGGCGACGTGCTGCGTGCTGCCATGAAGGGGCACGGTGATGTCCTCGAATACACGGCGCCTAAGGAAGGCAAGCTGCCCCAGTGGTTGGTCCAGGAAGCGGCGAGCCGGCTGGGAATGGATCTCGGTATCCAGGAGGCTCGATTCATGGTGCAGCGCTGCGGCAGCAACCAGCACGTCCTGCTTAGGGAGCTCGAGAAGCTCCAGCTCTACGCCGACGGTCGCCGGATCACCATGGAAGATATCCGCGTGCTGACCACCCCGACGGTGGAGGCCGGCATCTTCGATCTCCTGGATTCGCTTGCGCTGGGACGTGGCTCAGCCGCCTTCTCGGCCGCCGAGGAACTGCTTGCCGCCGGGGAGAGGACCGAGGTGCTGTTCTACCGCATACTCCGGCAGTTTCAGAATCTGAGCCGGGTGGCGGCGCTGAGGGACGAGGGGATGGGACTGGACGCGATCCAGGCGGAACTTAAGATGAAGAGGTTCCCCGTGCAGAAGCTGATGGAACAATCGTCCCTGTTAGGCACGGACGGGATCTCCCGCAGATTGGCCATCCTGGCCGAGACCGATGCGCGCATGAAGGGGATGGGCACTCTACCCACCGAGATGGAGTTGGAGCTGTGCCTCGGCCGGCTTCTGAGTGCGTGAGGTGAGCGCCCGTTATCGACGGACGGAGAGCGCCGCTGAGGCGGTGGGTGTCGTCAGGGGGAGGAGTCTAGAGCCCGGACAGCAACCGTGCCACCTTCGACTTCTTATGGGCCGCGTTGTTCTTGTGGATGGCGTTGCGTGCGGCGGCCTTGTCGATGGTGGAGGTCAGCTTCTTGGCTGTTTGAGCAGCGCTATCGGAGTCGCCGGTGGTGACGGATTCCCTGAGACGCCGGAAGTACGTCTTGATGGACGACTTGTACCGCAGGTTCTCCAGCCTCTGCCGCTGGGCGACGCGGACCCGCTTGCGCTGCTGCTTGGTATTAGCCAATCTTCATTCCTCCCATCTTCCCTTCAAAGTCGGAGCAGTCTAGCATAACCCTCGCATATGGGCAATGACACAAAGAGACGCCTCGCGATGGCGGCCGGCTTCCTCATGTTGGCGACCGCCGGTTCCCGGATCCTAGGACTGGTCCGGGAGATAGTCATGGTGGGGTATCTCGGGATGGACGCTGAGATGGGCGGCTTCACGGTCGCCATGAAGGTACCCAATCTGATCCGCACCCTGCTTGCCGATACTGCTCTTTCGGCCGCATTCATCCCCGTCTTTTCAGGTCTACTGGAGAAGGAACGGCGCCGGGAGGCCTGGCAGACGGCCTTCACCGTGACCGTGCTCGCCACCGGCGTGTTGGGAGTGGTCACCGTTCTTGGGATGATCTTTGCCCCGGAGGTCGTCAAGGTGGTGGCTCCAGGATGGAGCAGCAAGTACCCGGATACGGTGGAGCTGACCATCTCGCTCATGCGGGTGATGTTCCCCACCGTGATGGTGATGGGCATCGCCGGCATCTTCATGGGGATCCTCAACTCTTACGATCACTTCACCATGCCCGCCGTGGCTCCCATCGTTTGGAACGTGATCATCATCGGAGTGGTGGTGGTGTTCTCAGACAAGTACGGCATCCAGGCTCTGGCTTGGGGGGTGATGCTGGGGACGGTTGCCGAACTCCTCATCCAAGTGCCATCTGTTTGGAAGCGGCGTTGGAAGCGCGGGGGTGACGGCTGGGTCGGGCCGCCAGACGGCGCAGCGACTGCGACCGCCACCCCTGCCGGCCCGTCCGCCTGGCGCCTTGCCTTGCGCAGCGCGGAGGTGCGACGGGTCGGTATCTTACTGGGACCGGTCATCCTCAGCCTGGGGATAGTCAACTTCAACTCTTTCATCGGGACCGTGGTCGCGGCGCTGATCGGCGAGGCGGCTCCGGCCTACATCGACAAGGCTTTCCGGCTCTTCCAGTTGCCGCAGGGGATGTTCGCCATCGCCATCGGGACGGTGCTGTTCCCCGCCCTGTCCCGCCACGGGGCGGCCAAGCGTATGGCCGAGTTTCGCGAAGACCTGTCCCTGGGTATCCGCCAGATCTTCTTCGTGACTCTGCCGTTCGCGGCGTTCTTCTCCGTCCTCTCTGTCCCCACGATCCGGCTCATCTACGAGCACGGAGCGGTCGTGGGTGACGAGGCGGCCATCTCCGGGACGGGATCGGCGCTGCTCTTCTTCAGCGTAGGGATGGCCTTTGTGAGCGTGAACACTCTGCTCAATAGGGCTTTCTACAGTATCCAGAAGGCCTGGGTGCCACTAATCATGGGAGCCGTCAATCTAGCTGTCAACGCGTTTCTCATGCTGCTGCTGTACAAGCCCATGGGGGTCGGTGGCATCACTCTGGCCACCTCCGTGGTGAGCGTGATCAATTTTTTCGGGCTCATGGCGCTGTTGGGTCCCCGCATCGGAGGGGTGGATGCACGGCGCGTGGCCTGGTCGGCGGGCCGGGCCATCATCGCTTTGGTTCCGCTGGCGGCTGTGGCGTACGGTGTGTGGTACGGGCTGGACGCGGCCCTGGGCCGGAGTCTCTGGGCTCAGATCGTGTCGGTGGGTCTGGCTTATCTGGCGGGTGGAGCAGCGTATATGCTTGCAGTGTGGGCTCTGCGCATGCCCGAACTGCGTGATGTTGTCTCCCTGCTGCGCCGTAGGAGAAGAGCTACCGAGACCGGTGAGATGATCGATCGGGAGGGCGACCTGTAACGCGACGGCAGGGGCGCGCAGGGGCCGGTTCCCGGCCCCTGCGCGCCCCGGGGGTTTCTCTTACTTGCCCTTCTTGGGCTTCTTAGCCTTCATGATCTCTTCCTCGACCTCTTCGATGCCCTCGGCATAGAATTTCTCTTCATCCGGGGCGAGTTCGTAGAGCAGGCGGAGGAATTCACCCGCGTGCACACGCTCTTCATCGGCTATGTCCTTGAGGACGTCGATGGCAAGCGTGTTGTCCGTCGATTCGGCGAGCTGCATGTAGAGCTGGATGGCCTCGTACTCTGCCGCGACCATGAATCTGATGGCGCGGATGAGTTCCTCGTCGGTGAGTTTCCTATCGTTCGCGAGTCCTGAGAAGGGAGATGCGAATTCGGGCATGGCCTTCCTTCCTTTCCTGCGAGAGACATCTTCTTGCCGGTGCGGTCGTGGTCCTGCCTCAGCTATTATCCATCAATTGCGGCACGGATGGGAGACGCAGTCTGGGCAGACGAACCGGTCTCGGCCTGTCTCTTTTGCGCAGTAGAGGCGGTCGTCGGCTACGTGCAGGAGCGCCTCCACAGACAGTTCGTTCATCACCAGCTCTGAGCTGCCGGCAATCCCGCAGCTGAAGGTCAGATTGATGTTCCGCCCGTCGAAGACCATGAACTGGCGACGCACCAAATCCATCATCCGCTTGATCATGGCCGCGGTCTCCGGTATGCCCGTATTCCGGGACACGATAATGAACTCCTCTCCGCCGTACCTGCCCAGTAGATCGCACCTTCTCATCGACGATTTGAGTATCTGGGCGAAGTGCTTGAGGACATGGTCTCCCGCGATATGACCGAAGGTGTCATTGATCCTCTTGAAGTGATCGAGATCGAGGATCGACACGCAGAACTCAGCCTCCGTACGTTCGTATTCGGAGATCATCTCCTCGATGCGGGCGAAGATGTGGCGACGGTTATACGCGTCGGTCAGCGGGTCGCGTATGGCCAACTCCTGAATCCGCTCCTCCATCGCCTTCTTCTCGCTGATGTCGCGACACACACAAAAGACCAGCTTTTGGCCGCCGACAAGGGCCCCGTTGCTGCTTATCTCCACATCGATGAGAGAGCCGTCTTTGCGGCGGTGACGCGTTTGAAAGTGGTCTCCCGAGGCGTCCACCTCGTCAATCAACCTGAGTAGCTCTTCCTTGGGATAATCAATGTTCCAATCCCATATGTGGAGATCGTAGACCTCCTCCAAGGAGTAACCCAACATGCGGGAGTACTCCTCGTTGGCCTCTACCACTCCTCCATCTCTGTCCATGACGACGATGCCGTCCCGAGATTGCCTGACCAGGATGCGCCGCTGCTGGAGTTCGTCGTTCAGCTGTTCCTCAGTCCGTCTCTGCTCGGTTATGTCCTTGATGTGCTGCATAGCCCCGACCAGGCGTCCGTCCGCCGCCTTGAGAGGGTAGATCCTGGCTTCGAGCCACTCGGTACGCCCCTCATTGGATCTGCGCCGGAAAACGGATACGGCTTCGGCGTCGAACTCCTGACCGGTCTGGCAGGGACACCCGGCACAGGGAGCACGTCGATCACGTAGGATCTCGTAGCATTTCTTGCCGACCAGTGGTATCCCCGAGGGGTAGCGGTCTTCCATCCATCTGTTGGCCATGAGGATGGTGCCGTCGAGGTCCACGCACAAGAACCCATCTTCCACGGTATCGAAAAGGAGTCCTAGAAGGTCTTGAGTTTCCATATCGTTGCGGTCCAAACACATTTGCCGGTCATTTCACCTCTCGCCGCAGCCACCTCGCTCTCCCGCCTCCTTGGTTCGGAAGGCCGTCGGGGCCAGGAGCTCGCTACTCGTATCGACAGTTGTGTGAGGAGGATTTAGTGCTCTCCGCGGCAGCGCCAAGAGTGAGACGGTGGAGGTCGACCAAGCCCTCTCTAAACAGCTCAGGGCCTACATAGCCGCCGGCCGGCACGAAGGCCAATGCTGCTGCGTGCTCCCTGGACCAGTCGAACACCCGACGCTCCCGTTCGGCCAGGAGTTCGCGGGTGATCCCCCGCATGCCGCCGGTGGGGCATCCCTCGAAGGGGTCCATGCCTGCGTTGTAGAGGCAGAGGTCGAAGCGGGGTACCTGCTCTTCGACCAGTCTCAGGCTGGTCGCGATCTCGGACAGATAGCGGCCACTGTCCTCAGCCACTCGCAACCGGATGCGCTGTTTGGAGGAATCGACCCCCGGCGGTGCACGGTAGATATCGAAGCTGTTGACCGCCACGTCCACCTGCCAGATGCGGGGATTCGCGGCGATGAGAGACGCGGTTCCACCCCCACAATGGGCGTCCAGATCGAGAATAAGTACCGAACGAGCTCCCGCGTCGAGGGCTTCCAGGGCGGCTAGGACCAGCCCGTTGAAAGTGCAGAATCCGGCTCCGGAACCGCGCCGGGCATGATGCAGACCGCTGGAGAGAGACCCGGCCAAGCCCGTCTTGAGGGCATCGAGCGCTGCGGCGACCACGCCTCCGTTAGACGAGAGCACCATGCGCCAGAGTCCTGGGTCCCAGCTGAAGCCCTGCGACTCAGCCAGATGCCGGGGAACCCCGGTCTGTACGGCCTGGACATAGAGCTCGTCGTGAACCCGGACGAGTTGTGTCGGGGTAAGTGGATCCGGCTCGACCAGGTCGATCCCCGGGATGGGATCGACGGTCAGCGAGTCGGCGATCCACGCCGCCTTGCGGGTCGTCTCGAAAGAATAGGCGGAGCCGACGTAGTCGGGGCTGTAGTAGACGTTCACCCGTCAGGACTCCGTATGGGCCGGGGGCGGCGTTTCATCCACGTCGGGTTGACAAGCCACGGGATGGCACGCGCTTCTGGCCATCGTTGTCCATCCTAGCGCCTCGCTGCCGGCCGTTGCGAAGCCCCATTTCTCATAGAAGGCGATCGCTCGGTGGTTTCTCTCCCACACATCCAACCAGATAACGTCGCAGTCCGC
>JAAYCW010000058.1 GCA_012729575.1 Actinomycetota bacterium
CTGAGGAGAGGTCCAGGATCTTCTTGGGGTCTTCCCCTTGGGCAAGGAGCTCCTCTACTATCTTAAGAGCTTCCTCTTCCTTCATGTCGGCCATGGCTTGGACTAGTTCGTGCATGGGGGTTCCTTTCTGAATATCTCTATCGTGTCGGCACGAAGCTAAGCATCGTTTTCTCTACACCGTGCAGCGCAGGCAATACAGCCCGTCGTGGAAGGTATCGATGAAGATGTTGCCGCGCTTGTCGACGATTATGTCCTCCGTGGTAGCGATCCGAGGACCGGGCCAAAGATCACCGGTCTTGTTGTTGAAGAGCCACTTGTCCGGATCGGGGGGGATGAAGTGGGCGATCTCACGTGGCACGAACGGGTCGCTGATGTCGTAGATGCGCAGGCCGGCGTGGAAATAGCAGCAATAGACGCGGTCGTTCCTGTCCTCCAGAGCCGGGTGATTGTGCGGCTCGTGGATGTTGTGCGGTCCAAAGGGGCCCACGCCTACACCCGGAATCTCATTGAAGTTCTTGTAGGGCCAGCCCTCGGGGATCTCAGGATAGGGGAACACGGAGACCAGAGTGGGATCGGTGGGATCCGAGATGTCCACCATCCCGAGAAAGTTGAGAGGCTGCGCGCCGCTGTGCCTGGTGATCTCCTCGTTGAAGACACAGTAGCGCTCGCCTTCGCTGGTCATGACCGCGTAGTCGCGCTGAGACAGGGGGAGCACCGTGTGGCACCGGGCTCCGCTCAGCTTGCCTGCGAAGGGCGGATGATGCTTGAGTTGGCCCACCAGTCTCGGCAGCGTGATGTCGGAGATGTCGAGGATCACCATGCCGGCGCCGCCCCAGCTCACATAGGCTAAGTCACCCTTGAGATAGGGGGGGCCGTGCATGACCGCACTATCCAGCATGGCCATCTCGGGATCGACATCAGGGCCGGGGTCGCACTGGATGGATCCGGCCAGCCATTGATCGGGCATCCACCAACGCCCCACCTCCACCGGGTTGCTGGGGTCGATAATGTCCAGAATGCGGTAGATGTAGTTGCGGAAGCCCTTACAGGAGGCGCTCAGGTGAACGTAACGGCCGCCGTCGTAGTAGAAGCGATGGACGCCCCCTTCGCCTCCCCCGGTATCCCACTGAGAGAGCTTCTTGGGGTTCACCGGATCTTTGACGTCCCAGATGATCACACCTTGCTCGTAGGGGTCGCCCCACTCGGTGCCATGCAGCTTGGGCAACGTGCCACCAAGCGCCGTAATCATCAGGCCCCCGGCCACCTGGATCTTCGGCGCCCCTTGCCCGGCTAGCTCCGGTCCCGGGACGAACTTAACGTACTCGGGCTTTGCGGGGTCGGTCACGTCGACGATGGCCCACCCAGAATGTCTGAAATGGGCACCATACAGATAGTAGCGGCCTTCTACCTCCTGCATGGCCATCTGGAACCAAGGTTTGCCCTCAAGATCGCTGTAACCGATCTGCTCGATGTTCTTGGCAAATGCCGGTTTGCCTGTCATGGCTATACCTCCAACTCTTCAATAGAGCCTAGTAGACTCCGTACTGCTGGGCCGCTCGGATCATGGCGGCGAAATTCTCTTCCTTCGCTTCATCCGCTCCCGCCCCCACATCGAGGATGAAGCCGCCCCGACCCTTAACGCGCTCGATCAGCGCGCGGCAGTAGTCCGTCACCTGATCGACAGTCCCGAGCTGCAGCAGGGAGAGCGGGACGTTGCCGGCGATGCAGCAAACGCCTTCCAAGAGATCTTTGGCCTTGGCCATATCGGTCTGGTCGAAATGCCAGACGGCTCGCCCAGGCGGTAGATCACGGATGATCTCCAGTCTCGAGTTATAGGCACCCTCGGCGAACAGGTAGGGCACCAGTCCCTCCTCGATGAGGCCCAGGCACATCTTCCGCAAAGTGGGCCAGTAGAAGGTGCGGAACTGCTCGTCGTTCATGAAGCCGTCCGCCCCCTTGTGCAGAGGGATGAAGACCGTCGGCGGCAGGAACGGTGCGGCCTTTCTGGTGACGTACTTGAGCAGCAACGGCAGCAAGCGGTCGCAGGCCTCAAGCACCTTCTCGGGATAGCGGTAGAGATCGGTCACAATACCGCGAGTGCCGCGCAGAGTGTCGCCTAGGAAGTCAAAGGGCGCCCAGGTGACGAGGCCGGGATGGGCGGGGAACCCCTCGGCGGCCAAACGCATGTCGACACCTATGACGGCCTCGGCCCAAGCGGCAGCCCGCTTGCCGGTCTCCATCAGTGTGGAGAAGGCCTCTTGGACATCAGGGTCGCCCCAGTTCGCCATCCAGAAGTCGGCCCCGCAGAGCTGGGACATCCCAAAAGGCACATCGAGCTTGGCCATTCCGGCCAGGGCGCCGTTGGTCCTAGGGATATAAGTGCGAAGCATGAACCCGGTCGGATCCTCGATGAGGTCATTGTACTCCTCAGCGAGCATCCACTCCTTCTCCACGTATTGGAAGCTGGCGGTCCGGGGGACCCCATGGCCCGGCCAACTGAACAGCCCGTAGTCGAGCGCGTCGAAGATCGGCCCCGCGCCCGCGGCTGCGATGGCCGGCCCCACCATGGCATCGGGTTTGAGAGCACGCGCGTAGCCCACCCAAGCCTCGGCAGCCCTCTCCAGGTCGTACATGGCCTCATAGGGAGTGAGGCCCGCGTGATAAGCAGGGTAGAACTGATTGAGCGTCGTTACGGGGACTCGGTCCGGGGGACTCTCAAGCAGGATCGCGTCCCGAAGCCTGGCCGCCCGGGCCTTATAGCCTGTCTCCGCCTCCGGGCTCACAAAGGGCAGCTGAGGATTAGTGTAAATGTTAAACCGCGTGTGCAGTTTCTCTTCGGCACTGAGTCCTGGTGGCAAATGGTCGTTATTCATGGCTAACTCCGAGTTTTTCAGCCCCATTCACCAGCATTGCGAGGTCTTTGGGGTTTCACACAACGCGCGTCCGATGTTCCCCCTTGAGCGAGAGAATCTGCGCTATCTCAGCCGGACCGCGCGCGTCGATCGGACCGGCGAAGCAGGCTAAGTCGCCGGGGCCGGCGGCAGCGCCGCCGGCCCCGGCTATCAGCTGATGTCGTCCGCATCTAGAGGACGGGTGCGCCCGTCCTGATCTTGCGCTAGTTGAGCACCTTCATGAACTCGAACTGACCGCCTGTGATCTCGTACTGAACCATGAAGCCCTTGACACCCATGGAAGTCGCATCCGGAGTGAAGCTCTGGATACCCTCGTAGGTGACCACATCCTGTAGATTGATCAGGGCCTCGGCAACTGCAGCTCTGTCGTCGGCTCCACCGGCCTGCTTCATGGCTTCGGCTGCCAAGATGACGAGGTCGGCGCCGAAGGCCGCGAAGAAGTCCGGCATGGCGTTGTACTTCGCCTGGTAGCGTTCGAAGAAGTCAACCTGAACCGCCTTCAGCGGGAAATCATCGGGAAGCGCGAACGGGTTGACGATGCCGCCCGAATCGAGCACCATCAGACCTTCTACAGCTTCCGGGCCGACGATACCGAAGATGGCCGGATGGGCTGTCGCCGGGCTACCGAGGATGGGCACGGTGACACCGAGAGCGCGCAGACCCTTGTAGATGGGCCCGGCACCGCCGAAGTTGGCCCAGTCAAGGATCGCGTCCGGATTGATCTTGTTGATTTCCTCCATCATCCGGTTGAGAATGGGCTGGAAGTCGGTCTGATCAAACCCGAACTGGTCGGGCATCTTGGTGAAGGTGAACCCGTTCTCGGGTCCGGCCTCGACCAACAGATCCATGGTCTCCTGGTGGATGGCCAGCACATCGCCGATACCGAGGATGTTCTTCCAACCATTCTCCTGGATGACCTTCATGACGGCGTCAGCATGGACGGGTGGGCCCGCCGAACCCATGACGCTCCACTGATACTGGGTCCCGGCCAACTGGTCGAGAGTGGCCGGACCGCCCCCAGCCATCGGTACCTTCATGTCTTCCGCAATCTGCCGGGCCGGTTCCTGCATGTACTGAGCGAATGGGCCGATGGTCATGAAGACTTCGTCTTCCTGGATCAGCTTGTTGATGTTGGCGATAGCGTTGGGGACCTCAGAAGCGTCGTCGTACTGAATCGCCTCTATCGGACGGCCGTTGATGCCGCCGTTGGCGTTTATGTACTCAACTTCGCAGGCGACGCCCTGACCGAACGACGATCCCGGAGCGGCACTGGAGCCGGTAAGGCTCGTCGAGTAACCGATCTTGATAGGTTCCCCCGTGGCCGGACCGGTCGCGGTAGTGTCGGTGCTCGGAGCAGCCGTGGTTTCGGTACCTGGAGCAGCCGTAGTGTCGGTGCTCGGAGCAGCCGTGGTGTCGGTGCTCGGAGCAGCCGTGGTTGTAGTCTCCTCATCCCCGCCGCAGGCTGCCGCCGTCATGGCGACCGCCAGGACCAAGATAAGGAATCCTATGGCTAGGTAGCGCTTCTTCATCTGTTCCTCCCTGATTCTGCATTCCACATGCATTGACTTCTTCTCAACTGTCTTCCCCTGCCCCTTGCCTACCTGAAAGCGTGGTCTGCGCCGAAGACGTCCCCAAGTAGCTGGCGCGCACGCGTTCATCCGATCTGAGTGCTTCCGCAAGGCCTGAAATGATGACAGACCCGTTCTGAAGGATCACCGCTCGATGCGCGAGAGCGAGCGCCATCTCCGCGCTCTGTTCGACCATGAGCATGGTGAGTCCCTCCTTGTTGAGCTTGGCCAGCGACTCGAAGATGCGCTCGACCATCAGCGGCGCCAGACCCATCGATGGCTCGTCAAGCAACAGCAGCTTAGGCCTACCGACGAGCGCCCGCCCGATAGCCAGCATCTGCTGTTCCCCTCCCGACAGAGTCCCGGCGGGCTGCTTCCTTCGCTCCCCAAGCACCGGGAAGAGCTCATATACGTATGCGAGGTCATCCTTCAGCGTGCCCCGCCAGTCTTTGCGTCCCGAGCTCCCCACAATCAAATTGTCCTCTACCGATAGGTCTCTAAACAGTCGGCGGCCTTCGGGGACCTGGCACACCCCACGAGCCGCTATCTTGTCGGGAGCCAGTTTGGTGACATCAATTCCCTTATAGACAACCGATCCACTGTTGGCCCGGAGCAACCCGGAGATCGTATGCAGCAGGGTGCTTTTACCCGCGCCGTTGGCACCCAAAACAGCTACCACTTGCCCTTGAGGAACGGTCAATGAGACCCCGCGCAGAGCTTGGATCGTACCGTACGACGTGCTCAGGTCTTCGACCACGAGCATGTCCTCAGGCTCGGGACATTCTCCGGAGACAAGATCGCGAGTCTGACAGAGATCACTACCTTGCTCGTGTTCGACTCCAAGATATGCTTCGATCACAGCCTGGTTCTTCTGCACTTCCTCCGGCCGGCCCTCCGCGATGAGCTCCCCATAATCAAGAACGTAGACGCGCTCCGATATGCCCATCACCAACTCGATGTCGTGCTCGACAAGCAGGACGGTGGTACCCGAAGCATTGATATTGCGGATCTGCCGGACCAGATATGCCCGCTCCGCATCGTTCATGCCGGCCGCGGGTTCATCCAACAGCAGCAACCGCGGGTTGGACGCGAGCGCCCGAGCTATCTCCACCAAACGTTGTGACCCATAGGGCAGGCTGGCCGCCGGCAGATGGGCGCTATCCTCCAGACCCACCATGGCCAGCGCCTGCATCGCGCGCTCGCGCGAGGCCTTCTCTTCTCTGCGCTGGCGTGGGAGGCCGAGCCCTCCGGACCACAACCCCGAACGCTCGCGGTAATGGCAACCAACCAGGACGTTCTCCAGCACCGACATGTTGACGTAGATGCGCAGGTTCTGGAAGGTGCGCGCCATGCCGAGACGGGCGGTGTTGGCCGCACTCATGCGGCTCACGTCTTCGCCGGCGAAGCGCACGGAGCCACCCGTCAGACGCTGTAGCCGGCTGACCGCGTTGAAGAGTGTCGTCTTGCCCGCGCCGTTCGGACCGATCAGAGCCACGATCTCGCCCGCGCGGACCTGCAAGGAGACCTCATCCACTGCCTTAAGACCGCCAAAGTGGACCGAGAGATCCTCCACCTCGAGCAGAGGGGCACCGGGAACCGCTGCGGGTAGGTCTCCCTGGCGCTCGACGGGCGCCCCGACGACCTGGTCGTGCGCGCCGATTGTCACCGCCTGGTCCTGCGCACCCGCGCCCGGAGACACGGCGAGGGGAAGGCCGACCGATGTTTCACACTGACCAACCTGCTGGTCCTCCTCCGCCGCCCCAAGGCATTCTGCGGACTCCTGCAGCCGCTCCCGCCGGAAGAATGCCTTCAGCCTGGCCCGCTGGTCAGGCCGCAGGGCCAGCCCCGCAGGCAGGAAGATCAGAAGCACGATCATGATGGCCGAGTAGATCACTCCTCGGTACTGATCGACGCTGCTGAACCCGTTTATCACCCAAGTCATGACGATGGCCCCGATCACGGATCCCCAGACCGTCCCCCCGCCCAGCAGCATCATCACGATAGGCAGGATGGCGGTCACGAAGGTGAAACCGCGTGGATCGACGGCCATGGTCACGAAGGCGAACAGACCGCCGGCCAACCCGCAGATCACCGCACTGGTGACGAAGGCAAGGAGTTTCCAATTCGCCGTGCGCACGCCCAGACTCGAGGACGCGATCTCGCTGGTGGCTATGGCCCGGAAGGCCCGGCCCACTCGATACTTGAGAGCCCGGTCGATAAAGAGGATCACGAGGAACGCCACTATCCAAACCAGGTAGTACTGCCGAAGATTCGTGTTGAACGCGAACCCGAACAGTTTGAGCACGGGCACGGGAGCCAGCCCCGTAGCGCCTCCGGTGATAGTGCGCAATTGTGTCACCAGAACCAGGAAGATCTGGCCAAGTCCAATTGTAGCCAGCGCCAGGTAGAAGTAACGCAACTTGAGCACCGGTCGCCCCACGATGAGAGCGATCAAACCCGCGACGACCGCTCCAATCACGAGTGCCGCCAGGGTCGGCAGCGAGGCCTTCGCCGCTAGAAGGGCCGCCGTGTAGGCACCGATGCCGTAAAAGGCGGAATGGCCGAAGGAGAGCTGGCCGGCCTGCCCCAGGATGATCACCACGGCGATGGTCACTATGGCATAGAGACCACCGGTGATCATAATCCTCGTCGCATAACCGCTTTGATACACCAACGGCCAAACGAGCAGTATGACCACCAGGAGAACCTTGAGTAGGAACGTGCTGCTCCGGAGCCAGGAGAGGCGCTCGCTCAAAGGCACTGCGGTCTTCGTACGAGCCATTATGCCTCACCCTCGCTGGAACGAACTCCAAGCAGCCCGCTCGGCCGGAAGTAGAGGACCAGGATTAGGACTGCGTAGGCTATGGCGTCCTGGTAGCCCGCAGGGAGGAAGCCCGTGACCAAGGACTGGATGACGCCCAAAGCAAGGCCTCCCACTACTGCTCCGGTGCTCGACCCCCACCCGCCCAAGACGGCGGCCACGAAGCCGCTCAGCGCGTAGATCCCGCCAGAGAGATAGGAGGTTTGGTTGATGGGAGTGATGGCGATGCCGCCCAAAGCCCCGATGACCGCCGAGAGCACGAACGCGAGAATGATCATCCGGCCTGTGTTGACTCCCGAGAGGCTGGCGGCACCCGGATCGTTAGCGGTGGCCGTCATCTGTTTGCCGATGCGTGTGTAATTGGTCAGGAGGTACAACCCGACGAGCACCAGGATCATGAGGCCGATGACCCACAGGCTCTGTCGAAAGACGGCGACGCCCCCTACGAAGATAGCCTGGTCGCCACTGAACGCCGGAAGGGTCTTCCCGTATCCACCCCAGCGCACGAGGGCCAGATTCTCAAAGAGAATGCTGAGGGCGATGGTGGCCAGAATGATCGAAACCAGAGAGACCTTGATAAGCGGCCGAATCACCAGCAGGTACATGGCGACGCCCACCAGGGCAACCCCGATTATGCCGAGGATCGCGGATAACCAGTAGGGCAGGTTGAGTTCCCTGAGGAGAGAGAAGGTGAACAGGGCTCCGAACATGACGAAAGCCCCTTGGGCCAGGTTCACGACCCGGGATGTCCGGTAGATGGTGACGTATCCAAGAGCGATCAGCGAGTAGATGCTCCCAATGGTGATACCCGTCACCAAGAGCTGGATCCACTTAACCACTAACGGGCCTCCCTCAGCCTCGAGACGATCGTTATCCCCAAACCGGCCCAGTGACCGGCATAGTAATTGACGACCAGTGGTTTGTCAATAATTCTTGTTGCCATTAATAATTGTGCACTGATACCTGGACTACTTCAGCAAGCAGGGTTGATACTACCCAGCGACCCTCGCCGTCAATCCTCTACGGCGGGCGGAGTGATCGGACCCCGGGCGGCCACTTCTCGGATAAGACCCTCGTAGCGAGCGACGCGGGCATCGATGTCGACCTCGCCTCGCAGCGCGGCTTCTGCCGCCAGCCAGAGCCAGAGATGCGCACGCACGATATCCTCTCGGCTGTAGGTGTCATCCCACGACACTCTCAGGGTCGAATTGTGGAGAGCACCGATCATGCTATAGGCAAGGAGCTCAAGAGAAACCTGGGGTGGGGGAGCATCCGGAGCCCGTGTGCCCTCGAAGTCGTCTACGATGAGGTCGATGACAGATCCCCACGCCTGCAGCACAGCCTTGACCAATTCCGCATCGTCCGTTCCCTCGGCCCCCACGAGCGACAGGACCTCCGACCCGAAGGCGTTGGCCCGGAGGTCCGCCAGTATCCTCCACAGAAGCCTCTCGCCGGAGTCGGGCGATTCCTTCAACTTGGGTTCCACATGAGCCAGATTCCACGTGATGAATGTCTTGAACGACTCTGCAAGGAGCCGACGCTTGCTGGGGAAGTGGCTGTAGAAGACCTGAGGGGTGATGCCCAGTTCACGGATGATGCCGGCCACGTGGGTCTGCTGGTACCCCTTGGTCATGAACTCCTGGGTCGCCAGTCGGAGAATGGCTCGACGAATGCGCTCGCTTTCCTCCGCCGCGAGATCCGCACCGTTCTCCTCCGCACTCTTGAGGTCTTCCGCCAGCGCCTCCCTGATATCGGCAAGCGAGAGCCCGCTGTCCTTGAGTTCGGCGATCTTCCTCAGAAGCCGGAGGTGGTCCTGGCCATAGAGGGCTCGGCTTGCAGCAGTCTTCTGCGGCTTGGGCAGCAGGCCTTCTCGGATATAGAAGTGGATCGTACTGCGCGATGCACCCGTTTCTCTCTCAAGAGTGGATATGGTGAACACTACGGCCAATCTCGTCTCTCCCGAAGAACATCTGCCGCACTCAGTCAAGCTTACTCCACAATTCTAGTCTAGGACTCGTACTGTACAGCAACTCCGGAACGGAAGCAAGTAGTAGGAGAGGCCGCACCTGCGGAAGGCTGCGCTTCGACCTCTCCCTAAACTCCGGCCCTGTCGCGGTCGATAACGGTTCTATGACAGACGGTACGAACAACGACGCCCCTCGCGCCTTCGCTCCCATCATCCACTGTCGTGCCTGCGCCTCGCCGCTCGTGCAGGCGACAGATTGGGAGCTTCAGGATGGTTCGCTCTGGTACGTCCGTCTTTGGTGCCCGGAGTGCGGGTTTGAGCAGGCGGCGGTTCTCGACCGTCCTCAATCTTCCTATCTCTCCCTGGCCATCGAGGAGGGTTTTGCGCAGATGCTGGAGGCTATCAGCCAGTTGAACACAGGCGCTGGGACCGGAGCGGACTCGTACCTCGTGCATAAAGCCCAGACAGAGAGGATCGAGCGGACCGGCCGCTGATCTCAGAAGGCGGTCCGTCCTCGCCCCGTCACAACCTTCCGCATCCCTTCTGGTGCGCATGATATCGGGCCCAACGTCTGCTCCTCTTTCTGCGCTATCCTTAGCGCATCATCACTAGGCAAGGAGCGGCCATGGAAATGGAAGTCTTCTTTCCCGGCAACAGGAAGGTCCACGCCCGTTACAAGGGTTTCGTTATCGAGACCGATCAACCCGTCGCCAACGGGGGCGACGAGAGCGCGCCGGCTCCCTTCGACCTCTTTGTCGCGTCCATCGGGACCTGCGCCGGTATCTACGTGCTGAGCTTCCTACAGCAGCGCGGACTCTCCACCGAGGGTGCCGGCGTCATCGTGCACCAAGAGGCCGACCCGGAGACACGGCGTCTCGGCAAGATATCCCTGGAAATCAAATTGCCCGCGGACTTCCCCGAGAAATACAGCAACGCGGTGATACGGGCGGCCGATATGTGCGCCGTCAAACAGCACCTCGAGAACCCGCCCGCCTTCGACACCTACGTGACGATCGGCTAAGTCGGCCGCCAGCCCGCGAGGCCAGAATCCGCGCTTCGCCGCCGTTCGAGCTGCAGCAGAGCATCTTTGTACTTGGCGTGGCGCAGGCCTACCACTTCCGCTACCAGCTGGAGAAAGCGCCAAACCCCGGCCCCGACCTGCTCGTCCGGCGAGTCCAGATACACCTGGCCCCCGATTATTCCCGCATCTTCCATCTCTCTGACGGCGTGAAAGACGGTCTTGCTGAGGACCATGTCCAGTTCCAGGTCCATGCCCTGCTCGGACAGACACTTGATGAGTCCGCCGCCGTCACTGATTCGTATTATGGGCGAGGAAGACCCCCGATCGGCCTCGGGAGCCAGGGCCAGATGCAGGGTGACCGGCCCACCCCGCCCCGGGTAGACGAACGGAGTCTCCACCCGAAAGGTGTCGCCCGCGCCAAGGCGCGCCCGCAGGACAGGGTCGCCGGCCAGAAGCTGCAGCAATTCCGCGTAACTCAGGCTGGAAGATTCGGACTCCACGTGATCAGATCCCTAGGCTCCAAATGGAGGAACGCGATCTGACTCCGAAGCTGCGCCGGCCTGTTCATCTGCCCCGCCGGGCGCGTCGGGACCGGATGCAGCCGCGGCTTCAGCCCTTGCTTGGAATAGCCTGTCCTCAAGTTGGCTCAGATCGTCCAGGAGTTTCTGCCGAAGAGCCTGGTCGACCTCCCGGCCCCGGTAGAAATCGAAGACGAGGTAGCCCAGTTTCTTGGCCAGACCGTCCATCTGCATCTCGATCTGCATCTCACCGACCTTGGCCTTCCCTTTGTCGATGGCCTTGTCGGCCTCTTCGGCGACACGCTCGATGCCGGCGGTGAGCTTATCCATGAGACCCATGTGCGCCCTCCCTCGTCGATCACCCGGGCAGACCCGGCGATCTGTGGATCACTACTCTTGGACCACGCTTCTAAGAGTACCCCAAACCGGAGGATCTCTGGTAAACACGACCCGCGGGGCTCCAAAACGCGGTGTTATTATTCCGACAGTGCGCTCTCTACCTTGACACTCGAGGAGGGTCGTTTGAAGACCGTGGTCCCCTTCCGGGCGTGGCGGTACGCGCCCCAGGCCGGCGAACCGGCCCAGTTGCTGGCACCACCTTACGATGTCATAGGGCCGGAGCTCCAGTCTCGCCTTTACGCTCGAAGCC
>JAAYCW010000005.1 GCA_012729575.1 Actinomycetota bacterium
GCCCAGTAATCCTCTCCCACGTCCTTGCGCGAGTAACCCCAGCGAATGCCGAGGGTGTATCGGCCGATTCGATCGCCGGAGGTGGGGTACCACAAGACATCGGCCTCGCCCACGGATGCTTCTTGCCTCGCAGCGTCGTGCAGGGCCTCCTCCAGCTGATTGAGAGGGATGAAGTCCGGCAGGGAGGGAGCACCAGAGCTCTCAAGAGACGACGAGCCTGGTGCGGTGACGCGGCCAAGTGCCGACAGCGCCTGAGACTGCAAGGGCCGGTACTCCTCCATAAAGCGGCGCGAGTGAAGCACCCACTGCTGGGGTGGAGCGACTGAGATCGTCTTATGGATGCTTCGCTCACGGTGTCTCCCGGGAGCTTGTGGCCGTCCCACAGGGGGCGGATCCTCAAAGAGATCCTGGATTGTTGCCCACGCATCCTCGACCGCCGCCTCCTCATACCAGTCTGGTTCGTATTTTCTGACATACCACTCCCATAACTCGGCAGGTACCTGGCGCCCCGCTTTCCTCGCCAGCGCCCGAACCTGCCGAAGGGCTTGCTCCTCTGCGTTCCCAGTATGTCTCGACAACGCGCACCTCTACTATGTCGATTTACACTGGTGGCACGTTACCTTGAGTCCCAGCCAGAGTCAACTCCCGGAGGCGGCTGCGTGGTCAGTGGAAAGAGCAAAGAGATGCGAGGCGCCAAGTCTTCGGGCGCAAGCAACGGCCCTCCCTGGCCCCTTGATGGGGAGCCGCAACAAGTGGCTGCTCGCCAGTATGGCCCGGGGAAAGTCACAGGGGGGCCGGGGTCCGTCATGCCGCAGCGTCTGCTGCTCCGGGTGCCCGAAGCATGCGAAATGTGCGCCATCGGCAAGACCAAGGGATACGAACTCGTGGCCAGCGGCGTGTGGCCGTCGATTCACATAGGCGCGGCGGTGAGGGTGCCCCTGGACGGTCTGACCGCCTGGCTCGAGGAACAGCTTGAAGACCAGGATTAGCGATTCGTCCACCAGGACCACAGGTCCTAATGAACCTTGACAACCAGATAGCGGTACACGTGGTGAGGCCCATCCGGCCTCGATGCCGTGCAACTCGGCCGCCGCCGTCGCACTGAAGAACTGGTTCCCCTACGCAGACAGACAGCTGACTGAATGGCTGTACCGCTAGGCAAGAATTCACTGTTTTGAACCGCAACATGCCACGAAAGGGGGTGCATCATGGCAAGTCCGCAACCCGAGCCCTTTGTCAAATTCAGCAAGGAGCTTCTCGAGGCCGTGATCGCTGCCCCCATGCCGGCAACGCACAAGGAGATCCTGCTGTCGGTCGTCCTTGTTACATACGGCGACTTCGGCAAGAAAGATGCCCGGATTTCTCAGGCCAGACTGCGGAGAATCACGTGCCGAGCCAAGAGCAGCCTGGCGGACGCCCTGGCAGACCTTCTGAAAGAAGGCGTCCTTTGTCAACTTGAGCCGCCCCGCGGAAGCCGCTCGGCGCGGGTCGGGATTCAGAAGGATTACGAGGCTTGGGGGAAATACACGCCGGAAAGCGCGGGCGCCATACGTGACCGGTACCGCCCTACCGCACCCAAAGAGTACCGCCCTGCCCTACCGAAAGAGTACCGCCAGAGCGACCCCTCTTTAAGAGGTAGAAGAGAAGAGTTGGGGAGCTTGACGGTCTTGCAGGCAAGGGCCCTCGCCCTTGCCGCTCTGGCCGGCGACGGCATCGACTGCCGGTTGCCCGAGAAGATCCGCGACGGCATCCGGGCCGGAACGGTCACCCGGGAGGTCGTGGAGAAATGGTAGAGCTCTACGATCTGGACACTGAGCAGACTCTGCTCGGCACGATGCTCAAGGGACCGAAAATAGTCCCGACCGTGTTGGATGCGTTGGACCAGGAAGCCTTCTGGCTGCCGTCTCACGTACTGCTCTATCGGAAGATCGGCGAGCTGTCCTTGGCGGGCGTGACCGCAGACCCGATAACCCTCGCCGACGCCATGACTCCTTCGGAACTTGAATCCCTACCCGGTGGCCGGCTCTACTTGCACACGCTCTATGACTATCCCGGCTTGGTCACCAACTGGCCCGAGTACGCGCGGATCATCTCTGAAAAGCACCGGCGTCGGCAGCTCGCGCAGGCCTCTAAGGAGATCGCCGGCCTGGCCCAGAGCGCGGACATAGACCAGGCAGAGATTCGGGCCTTGGAGCTAGTCCAGAGCCTGAAGACCGGCAGGGGGTCCGATCGACTGGAATCACCTGCGGCAACTGCCGTGTGTTTCGAGGACTTGGAGAACCGTAGAATCGGAGCGAACAAAGGTCTCCCACTTCCCCCCGAGTGGCCGACGCTGAGGAAGACGATCGAGCAGCTCGAACGGGGAACCCTCACGATCGTCGGCGCACGTCCGGGGGTGGGGAAGACCATGTGGGCTTTGCAGTTGCAGGCCTTCCTGTGTGATCAAGGCTTTCGGGTCCTTTATGTATCGCGCGAACTGACAGTCGTTCGCCTTGTCCGCCGACACATCGTACGAGAAGGCGCTCAAATGGCTGCTCTTCGCTGCGGCCATCTCTCACCTGAAGACGAGCGCGCAAGACGCGCCTACATCGACCGGCAGGCCAACTGGCAGGTGCTGTACGACAACCGATCCTCCACCGTGGCGGAGATCCGCTGGGAAGC
>JAAYCW010000059.1 GCA_012729575.1 Actinomycetota bacterium
AGATGTACCAGGTTGAAGCTCTTTGCCATCGGATCGTCCTCATCGATAGGGGGCGGACGGTCCTCTACGGGCCGGTTAACGAGATCAAGCGGGATTTTGCCGCGAACGCCCTGGTACTGGAAGGCGAAGGGGATTTCTCAAACCTTCCACAGGTCCTGGAGGTTCGTCGCGAAGAAGGGGCTTGGCGCTTGTCTCTGACGGGCGACGCCGATCCACAGGAAGTACTGAGAACGCTGGCGGCCCGTCCCGGAGTGCGAGTCGACCGCTTCGAGAGAGCCGAACCTTCGCTCGATGACATCTTCGTCAGCGTGGTGACGGGAAACGGCCGCCCGCAGACCGCCGATCGTGAGCGGCCGGGCGTCCCCCGCGCCCAAACTCCGGACCGGCCAGCGCCCTCGAAGCCGCGGAGATCGAAAGACGTCTCCCGCGATGATCTGGGGGACCGTTAGCGACGGCATGAGCAAGTTAGTGCTGATAGCCCGCCAGGAGTACCTCCGGAACGTCCGACGGCGGAGTTTTCTGATCGCCACCTTCGGACTGCCGCTACTGATCGTGGCCATGATGGCCGTGAGCATCCTCACCTCCTCCACCGGTGGAGATGCCGATAGCCTTGGCTACGTAGACCAGAGCGGTGTAGTCGCCGCGAACACCGAAGACCCAGGGTTCCAGTCCTATCCGACCGTCGCCGAGGCTGCGTCCGCCCTGGAGACCCAAGAGATCCGCGCCTTCTACGTCATCGCCCCCGACTACGCCACCTCCGGCGACATCGAACTGCTCTATCGGGACCGCCTCCCAGGTGAGACCCTGCGCGACGACTTCGAAGACTTCCTGCGGGCCAACCTGGCCCGCACGTTCACCCCAGAGGTAGCTATACGGGTCCTGGAAGGCCCTGCGAACCTGGTGGTCCGCACTGCGGACGGGAGCCGCGAAACGGACTCCCCCGGTCTGGTGAACCTCATCCTCCCCTTCGCCCTGGGACTCTTCTTGTCCTTTGCGTTGATGAATGCGTCCGGCTACCTGATGCAGGCGGTCACCGACGAAAAGGAGAACCGGACTATTGAGGTGATAACCACATCCGTCTCTCCACGGGAGTTCATCACCGGCAAGGCTTTGGGGCTGGCCGGCGTGGCGCTCTCCCAGGTGGCCCTGTGGGCGGTAGTAGTGGCAATCGGTATGGTGATCGCTTCCAGGTTCCTCGGACCCCTCGCGGGAATGAACCTTCCCTGGAGCCTTATACTCGTTCTGGTCGTCTATTTTGTACCTCTCTTCACCTTGGCTGTAGCCTTAGTGGTCACCTTGGGGGTGGCGGTGGCCGACCTGCGACAGGGCCAGCAGTTGGTGAGCATTCTCATCTTCATCTTCATCATTCCCCTGTTCTTCTCCTCGCTCTTGGGCAGCAGCCCCGACGGACCCGTTATGGTGGCCCTTACACTGTTCCCGACGACATCGCTTCTCACCATCGCCATCCGTTGGAGCGCAACGGCCATCCCTCTTTGGCAGCTCATTGCAGGCTGGGCGATTCTCGCTCTATGTGCCGGAGCCGGTCTCTGGGCGGCGCCTCGGGTATTTCGCCTCGGCATGCTTCGCTACGGCAACCGTATGACTATGCGCAGTCTCATCGACGCTATCCGCGCCAAAGGGTGACTCTGACGTGAGAGAGATGTGGCTCACGGCCAAGTACGAGGTCCAGACCACACTGGGGCGTCGGAGCTTCTGGCTGACGACCTTCATCCTGCCCGCCGTCGTACTTCTGCTGGCCTTCGTCCCCCAGATCTTCATGGACGCGGGAGGCGACGATGGGGTATTCGTCCCCGATCCCAGCGAGCAGTCTCAGCCCATCGGCTACGTCGACCCAGGGCGGGTGCTGAAGACCTCCCCCGCAGGCCTATCGCCGGATCTGGTACGCTCGTACGACGATGAAGCTCAGGCTAAGACTGAGCTAAGTTCCGGCATTATCGATCGCTACTATCTGATTTCCGAAGACTATCTGACGTCAGGCCGTCTGACGGTCGTCCAGGCTCGTTATCAGCCACTTCGCTCACTGGAGCACAGAGACTTGCTCACTTACATTCTGAACACGGGCATCACGGGCAACGACACGGTGGCCGGACTCCTGCTGAATCCTGTTGCGAGACTTGAGTCCCGGTCGCTGCAGCCCATCGGGTCTGCCGCCTCGGCGGACCGCGAAACAGGCTTCGTCCTCCCCTATCTGCTGATGTTCGTGCTCTACTTCGCACTGGCAATGACCAGTGGCTTCATGCTGCAGAGCGTCTCGAGGGAGAAGGAGAACCGCACCGCCGAGGTACTGCTGGTCAGCCTGAGACCGAGGGATCTGCTGATGGGAAAGATCAT
>JAAYCW010000060.1 GCA_012729575.1 Actinomycetota bacterium
AGGTGCTGCCCCCGGTCAGCTTGAGGAACTCGTACTGTATGCCATGGGCGGCATGCACGATCTTGGACTCGCCGTGTCCGTCACCCTGAGCCAGGATGGCGTAGGGGCCGTACTCCTTCTTGACTCGGTTGATCTCGTCGGCGATGATCCGGGCCGCTTCGTCCCAGGAGATACGCTCGAACTTGCTTTTGCCCCGGTTGTGCGTGTTGCGCCCGCCCGGACCCATGGATCCCGGAGCTCCATCCGGGTCCCAGTCGACCCGCTTGAGCGGGTACTTGATGCGGTTGGGAGAGTAGACCCTCTTCTTGTAGGCGAGACTGAAGGGCGCGAGGGCAACCTTGTAGCCCGGGTCGAAAGTCTTGCCCCTGACCTCCAGCTTCCAGGGATTGAACTCCTTGGGGTCGTACTTCTCGTCGAGATGGAGCGGCCTGATACGGATCACCTTGCCGTCCATCGAATCGACGGCGGCAGGCATAGCCCCATGGCCGCCCAGGGCCATCCCTTTGATGGTGGTCTTGTCCTTAGTCTTGAGAGACTTGATCGGCCTAGCCATCAGGGCCTCCTTTCACTGAAACCTGCGGGCAGGGCGATATCGCCCAGGTTGACGTCGGTAGCGGTACTGATGCCCTCGATGATCGTGCTCGCGCCCTCCGTCTCCAGCCGGAGCGTGAAAGTGCGGTCGTCCTCCAAGTCCTTGAACCAGAAATCGCCGTAGCCGTCGGTCTGGGCGGTGAGAGTCTCGCTGCTCTCTTCGTCGGTGAGCGTGCAACGCGCCCCGACCAGCACCTCGTCGGCCACCGGGTCGGACAGGGTGCCGCCGATGAACTTCTTAGGCAGATTGAGGTAGTGGACCCTGGTCTTAAGACCCAACTCCGGCCGGTAGGCTTCTGCCTCTTGAATGAGATCCGAGAGCGCCTCCTCTTCGCCGAAGCGTAGGGCGTCGGTGGGGCAGGCATCCACACACCGCGGCACCTGCCAGCCGTCGTCCAACAGGTGGGCGCAACCGGTGCACTTCTGGGCGATGTTGAGACCCTCGTTGAAAAAGAGGACGTCGTAGGGGCAACTCTCTTCGCAGAGCCGGCAGCCGGTGCATACCTCGGGATCGATGATGACCAACCCGTCGTCCCGACGGTATATGGCACCCTCCACCGGACAGGCTTCTTGACAGGGGGCCTGCTCACAGTGCATGCACAGGCTGGGCAGATAAGAAACCTTCACTCTGGGAACGGTACCCCTCACCGTCTCTTTGACGCCCATCCAGAACTGGCCGGTCTCCGGCTGGGGTTTCGCGTAGGGAGTCCAGTCATTGGCCACGTGCTCGTCTTTGCAGGCGATCTGGCAGCAGTAACAGCCGACGCATTGGGTAAGGTCGATCACGAACGTCTTCATGTGTACTCTCCTAAGCTCGGTAGCGGCATACGTAGAACAGGCCCATTCGTTGCCGGTGCCGGCGGAGCGGGCCACCTCAGCAGAACTTCGGCACCATAAGGCTACCTGGCAAGAACCCGATAATCAGAAGATACAGAAAGACCCCCCCGGCCCGCAAGGTTCGATAGATGCCGGCCGGCCCCCTGACGGAAGCCTAATAGGATAGTGTGAACCACGGAGCGTGCGGGAAAGACATAATCCAGGTATTGTTGGGTTGCCATGTGCAGCGCGGCCAACGTGCACATCATCCGAGAGAAAGGGAGAGCGATGAACGATTGGGTTGTCAAGACCATCGTCTTGGGCTACGACGGTTCTGAAGGAGCCAACCGAGCGCTTGAACTAGCCGCGCACATAGCGCGTCGAGACGGCGCCCGAGTGGTTGTCGTCAGCGCCTACCAACTGGGAAGCCCGGACACAGACGGCTATAAATGGGCAAGGTTGAGGGACGAGGCGGCCGAGGTCGCTCAGAAGGCAGTCGACGACCTACAGGCCGTCGGTGTCGAGGCCGAACTGGAGGTGCCGGGCGGAGTAGCCGAGACCGTGCTCCTTGAGGTAGTCGAGTCCCGAGAAGCCGACCTGATCGTGGTGGGACGCAGGGGCCAGGGCCTCATCGCCGGACTGCTCTTGGGATCGACCTCGGAATACGTGGTGAGACGAGCCGAAGTGCCGGTCCTAGTGGCTCATTAGTCACGGAGTCCGGGGCCGTCACATCCCGGTCCTCGCGGTCCGAGCCGTCTCAACCGGACCAAGAACTCCCCCAAAGCTAGAACGTAGTGATAGGTGGAGCAGCCGTAGGCATCTGCTCGGCCGATGCCTACGGCCGTGGCTTCACGAATCTGCGCTTCGTGGTTCGTAGCGCCGACCGGACTGAGGCTCTTCCGGCCAGTCGGCAGCGTCGTACCCGAGTTCCTCCCGATACGTCTCCCATCCGTGCAGCCTCTGCACCGCGATGTTGCCCTCCAGCACGCAGTCGCTGTACGCGCACTGCAGCGCACCCTCAACGTCGTCAACGATCAGGTCGCCCTGCTCGACGGCTCTGCGACAGGCATCGCAGTACACCCAGGCCTTATCACTCGCATCCTCAGCCACAGAGTAGGACGCCTTCTCTTTTTGCGTCAGGTCACGATAACGCTTCTCCATCGTCCTCCTCCAGATCAGCTCCGGCGCCGCTCTTGACTACGCGATTCATGTCCCCCATTTAAGGCCCGGTCACTCTCCCCACTGCCTCATAGAACTCGGCTGGGATCGGCGTCGCCTCGCAATCCCTTTGACGCACGTGAACCT
>JAAYCW010000061.1 GCA_012729575.1 Actinomycetota bacterium
GACGTGAATATCCTGTCCCTCTATCCTGTACTACCCTATGAAGAGGCACACGAAGACCGGGGAGTCGGATGTTGCAGGCGCAGGCAGAGATTGAGACGCTGAACGAGCGCGCTCTGCTCGTGCGTTGCCAGCAGGGCGACAGGACATCCTTCGATCCCATCGTTCTTCGCTACATGCGACAGGCGACGGCGTTCGCCTTAGGGTGGACCGGCAACCAACAGGATGCCCTCGACCTGTCGCAGGAAGCCTTCGCCCGAGCCTACAGCTCCATCCGCACGTTCGACGCCACCCGGTCCTTCTTCCCCTGGTACCACAGGATCCTCAAGAACCTGTGTCTCAACCACATGGCGAGTGCCGCTCGGCGGCATGAGGTACCGTTGGTGGACCGAGAAGAGTTCCAACATGCCGGGCTGACGCCGGAACAGCACGCCGAGCGCGAAGAGTTGCGCCGGCAGGTGTGGCAGGCGCTGCGACGGCTCGACCCCAGCCATCGGGAGATCCTCATCTTAAGGGAGTTCCAGCAGCTCACCTACGCCGAGCTCTCGACCGTCCTCGAGATCCCCCGCGGCACCGTGATGAGCCGTCTTCACGAGGCGCGGCAGAAGCTGCGCCGTCAACTGGAGCCCATGCTGACAAGCCAGGAACCCCGGGGGTATGGCGATGACTAGAGACTGGACGCCCTATGTGAGTGCCTATCTGGATGACGAACTGGAGCCCGCGGAGCGCACCGCCTTCGAGGAGGAACTCGCGCGCAACCCCGGGCTCCGCGAGGAAATGGAGGAGATGCGGAAGATGAAGAGCTTCGTGGGCGGCATGACACTGCGAGAGCTCCCCGACAAGGCCTGGGATCACTATCGCGAACGGACCTACAACCGGATGGAGCGCAGGGTCGGCTGGATCCTCCTCTCCATCGGGGCTATGGTGCTGGTGGGATACGGCCTCTACGAACTGGTGGTGTTCTTGGTCTCGGATGCGGAGCCGGCCTGGTGGATCCGCGCCGCGATCGGGGCAGCGTGTGTGGGATTGGCGATACTCCTGGTCTCGGTGATCAGGGAGCGCATATTCGTGTGGAAGCGAGATCCGTACAGGGAGGTCAAGAGATGATCATCAGCACGGCTGAGGGGGTACCGGGTCGCGAGGTAGAGGCGATATTGGGAGTCGTCCGCGGCAACACCAGCCGGGCCCGCCACGTCGGCAAAGACATCCTGGCCGGCCTGCGGAATATCGTCGGCGGTGAGATCACCGAATACACCAAGCTCATGGGCGAAAGCCGCGAGCAGGCCATCGACCGGATGATCGCCCAGGCGCAGGAGCTGGGGGCCGATGCGATCATCTGCGTGCGCTTCACCACGTCCATGGTGATGGCTCAGGCATCCGAGATCCTCGCCTACGGTACGGCGGTCAAGCTGAAGTAGGAGAAGGGTTGAGAAGGGCGACGGCTATCGCGCCTCAGGCCGGCGCCGTGCTCTGAAGGAGGCTCCTACCCTCCCGGCATGCCCTCCATCTCCTCCCGCGAGAGACGCCACGCGGTTCCCGCCTGCACGTTGGCCGTCACCTGGTCGGGCGTGGTCGCTCCGGCGATCACCGAGGCCACGCCCTCTTGGGAGAGCAACCAGCCGAAAGCCAGGTCGAGCAGGGTGTGGCCCCGCTCTTCCGCGAATGCGGTCAACTCCCTCACCCGGGCGAGATTCTCCTTCGTGGCGACGGAGGAAAAACGGGGCAGAGCGGCCAGCCGGGAGCCTTCGGGCCACGCCTCCCCCTCCGCGTACTTGCCGGTGAGCAGGCCTGATTCCAGAGGGAAGAAGGGCACGATGCCCAGGCCGTGTCTGCGCAGGGTCGGGACGGTCTCGGTCTCCACGTCGCGGGCAAGCAGGTTCCAATGGATCTGGTCGGCCACGAACCCGGTGAACTCCAGCCTGCGGGCGACCGTGACCGCCTCCTCGACGAGCGCCGCCCCATAGTTGGAGCAGCCAACGTGGATCACCTTGCCGGACGCCATCAGTTCCATGAGCGCTTCCAGAGCCTCCTCCACCGGGGCTTCCGGATCGGGATGATGATGGTAATAGAGGTCGATGTAGTCGGTGCCGAGCCTCCTCAGGCTGAGGTCGCACCCCTCGAATATCCGCTTGCGGAGCAGTCCCGGCCGGTACTCCTCTCCCTCCGGACGCGCCGCGAACTTGGTGGCCACCACCACCGAACCCCGTCTCCCGCCCAGAGCCTTCCCCAGGAACACCTCCGACTGCCCGCCCCCGTAGCTCTCGGCAGTGTCGAAATGGGTGATCCCGGCATCCAGAGCAGCGCGCACCACCTCGGTGGTCCTCTGCTGGTCCAGTTTCATGCCGAAGTTGTTGCACCCCAGGCCGACAACGGATACCTGCGGTCCGGCGTTCCCCAGTCTGCGTGCTTCCATGGTGTCCTCCCTACAGCCTCCCGACATCGATGCGGCGCTTGTCCTCCTTGAAAGGAAAGGCGGCGACCGTGCAGTGCACATCGGTCTGCGTCGTCCCCGGCGGACCTGACGCGGCTCTGGATAGCACGTACCCGGTCCCCGCCCGGGTTAGGCCTTCTTGAAGCCCACCGTAGGCCGCGGCGCTGGGCCGCACGCGCTACCGATCGCCTCCTGGAGCTCAGCCCTCCTCCCGAGGCTTCGCATGCCGCCGGCCCGGACCCACCAGAGAAGCGAGCACGCCGATCACGCACAGCACCGCGAAGATGAGAAAGGTTATCCGGACGCTGCTGAGCAGGTGGACGTGATCCGCCGGCCCGATCTCGTGCCGTCCGACCACCACTGCCAGCACCAGAGCGGCGATACCCAGACTGAAACTCTGTCCGGTGACGCGCATGGTGGACGAGGTGGCGGCGGCCACCCCGACATAGCGCCGCCCGACGCTCCCCATGACGGTATGGATGATGGGAGAAGAGAAGAGCCCGAAGCCCAGGCCGAGGACGCACAGCACAACGATCACATACCAGTAGGGGGTCGTCTCCGTCAGAAAGGTGAAGGCGAACAGACCAACCGCACAGAGGGCCATGCCGGTGGAGGCGACGAATCGAGCCTCGACCCGGTCGGCAAGGCGCCCCGCGAGCGGGGACACCGCGGCCTGCACGAACGGTCCGGCGACCAAGACGAAGCCGGCGGTCTGGGCGCCCAGGCCCCGGTTGTAGAGGAGATAGAGGCTGACGAGGAACGCCATGGCCGTGGTTGCGCTGTAGTTGATGAACGAGGCCGCGTTCGCGGAGGCGAAGACCCTGTTGTGCCGCAACAGATTGATGTTGAGGATGGGGTCCGCCGCCCGGATCTCCAAGCAGACGAATCCGGCCAGTCCGACCAACCCGGCCCCGATGAGCGCATACCCGGCCATAGTGGGCAGGTATGAGAACCCGATGATGAGGGCCGAGAGCGCACAGACCCAGGCAAACGAACCCCGGACGTCGAAGGGGGCCGTCTTCGGCTCGCGCCATTCCAGCCCTCGGAGCCTGCGGAGCGGCAGGACCAAATTGACGATACTCAGGGCCCCCACCAGGACAAAGAGCCCTCGCCAGCCGAGGTTCTCGGTGATGATACCCCCCACCACCGGACCGAGGGTGATTCCCAAATAGACCCCGGCCACCTGCAGACCAAGTGCCCTCCCGCGCGTCTCCGGCGGGTAGGCCAGAGTCACCATGGCGACCGTGGTGGAGAAGAGAAACGCGGCGCTGACCCCCTGCAGCGCCCGGGTGAGAATGAGCACCGCCGCATTCGTCGCAAGAGCGGACGCAAGGGTGAAGAGGGCGAAACCGGCCAGCCCCAGGTTGTAGACCAGCACGCGACCGCGGAAATCGGCCACCCGAGCCATGGGCATGAGCAGGGCGCCCGTCGCCAGGATGTAGGAGAGAGTGACCCAGCTGATGCTCACGGCCGAGAGGCCCAGATCAGAAGCGATCTGTTCGAGGGCGACGTTGACACCGGACGTCGAGACGGCGGTCAGAAACCCAGTGGCCGTTACGGCGATGAGCACCGTCTGCTGTGTGGATCGTTCCATTGCTCCCAGGTTAGCAGGTGGAGTGTGCAGGTCGGAGGGAGGATCGGTCGGTGGCTCGCTGGGCCGGAGAGTGGGTGGGCGCCTCTCCCGCTCTGCGAGTACCATAACCGCTAAGATTCTGCTCACCCTCGAACCAGGATTCCCGATGGCACAGATATGGATCCATGATGTCTCCGTCAGCCTTGGTGGACCCGTGCTCCTCGATGGAGCTACGCTCGCCATCGAGGCAGGCGAACGGATAGGCCTCGTGGGCCGGAATGGGGCGGGCAAGTCCACCCTCCTCAAGATGCTGAACGGCGACATCCCCCCTGATTCCGGCGAGATCATCATCAGCCCCGGGACGCGGGTGGGCCTCCTCCCCCAAGAGGTCCCCGATGCTCTGCCCGGGACGGTCTACGACGTGGTCGCCTCCGGGGGACCGCAACATATGGAGTCGCTGCGCCGGTACCACGAACTGACCATGCAGTTGGCGCGAACCGGGGACACGGGTGAGCCGAGACCTGGGCGCCCAGGGTTTCGCGAGGCGGGCGAGGATCTCCTCAAGAAACTGGAGAGAGTCCAGCACCGGCTGGAGACGTCCGGGGCCTGGCACTTCCATCACCGGGTGCAACTCGTGGCCGGCTGGACCGATCTGGACGAGGAAGCCGAGTTCCAGTTGCTCTCGGCCGGTTCGAAACGCCGGGTGTTCCTGGCCAGGGCTCTGGTCGACGAACCCGATGTGCTCCTCCTGGATGAGCCCACCAACCATCTGGACCTTGACGCCATACTCTGGCTGGAGGATTTCCTGCTGAGGTTCAACAAGACGCTCATCTTCGTGACCCACGACCGTGCGTTCTTGCAGCGCATGGCGACCCGCATCGTGGAGATCGACCGAGGCCGTCTCCTTTCCTTCGATTGCGACTACAGCACTTACGTGGACCGCCGTCAGGCCCTGTGGGATGCGGAGGAGAAGGCCTGGCAGGACTTCGACAAGAAGCTGGCCAAGGAAGAGGTGTGGATCCGACAGGGGATCAAGGCCCGGCGCACCCGCAACGAGGGCAGAGTGCGGGCCTTGGAGCAGCTCCGGCTGGAACGGGAGCAACGGCGAGAGAGGATGGGAGACCCCCGGTTGGCGATCGCCGAGGCCGACCGCAGCGGACGGCTGGTGGCTGAGGCCGAGAAGGTCTCTTTCGGCTACGACGAGCGGCAAATCATCAAGGACTTCTCCACCACCATCATCCGCGGAGACCGAGTGGGCATCATCGGGCCCAATGGGTCGGGCAAGACCACTCTCATCAAGCTCCTCCTGGGCGACCTACAACCACAACGAGGCCGGCTGCGGCTGGGTGCGGGCCTGCGCATCGCGTACTTCGACCAGCTGCGGGCGCAGCTCAACGACGAGCGGTCGCTCAGGGACAACATAGCCGACGGCGGTGACACTGTCTCGGTGGGTAAGGGAGCGCCGGGCGGAGGAACGTCGGGGACGAAGACACGGCATGTAGTGGGATATCTCCAGGACTTCCTCTTCTCGCCGGATCAGATCCAAGCGCCGGTCCGCCTCCTCTCTGGCGGAGAGCGCAATCGTCTGCTGCTGGCCAAGCTCTTCAGCGTGCCCTCCAACGTGCTGGTTCTAGACGAGCCCACCAACGACCTCGACATGGAAACCCTGTCGCTACTGGAGGAGCAGCTCCTCGCCTACACCGGCACGATCTTGCTCGTCAGCCATGACCGGGCCTTCCTCAACAACGTGGTGACCTCCACCATCGTCTTCGAGGGTCGAGGACGGCTGGGCGAATACGTGGGCGGATACGATGACTGGCTGCGCATGCGTCTCGAACCGAAGCCGCCGGCCCGCGGGTCGGGAATGGCCCCACCGGTGGCACAGGGGGAACCGCCGGGAGCGCCGCCCGCCATGATCCCGGCGGGGGAGCAACCTGGGAGTGCATCGGTTGCGCCAGACAATGCAGCCGTTCCTGGCAGCGCCGCGGTCGTTTCTCGCGGCGGTGCGACCGTTTCTCGCGGCAGTGCGACCGTTTCTCGCGGCAGTGCGGCCGGTCCTCGCGGCAGTGCGGGCCTTCCGCTTCGGAAGCGAAGGCTCTCCTACAAGGAGAGTAGAGAGCTCGAAGCTCTACCACAGCGCATCGAGACTCTGGAAACGGAGCGGGACGAGACGGTCACCGCCCTCAGCTCGCCGGAGTTCTACGCCCGCAACGACGCAACCCAGATCGCCTCCGTGACCGCGCGCCTGCAGACACTGGAACGGGAACTCGAAGAAGCGTATGAGCGGTGGGAGGAACTGGAGGAACGCAGCGGCTGAGGGAGGGCCCCCCTAGGTCCGTCCCGAGACCCAGACACCGGCCTCATCCTCTGCCTCTGCCAGCATCGAGAAGTCACAGCCACCCTCGATCCGGAGGCGCATCCATGGCCGACAAGGTCTTCGTAATCCTTAGCAGTCAAGACCGGGAGGTGCTTCTGGAGGTCGGGCTCACCTATCCCTTCAACACCGCCAAGAACGGGTGGATGGACGACGTCAGGATCATCCTGTTCGGTCCATCGGAGAAGCTTGTGGTCCACGACGCCGAGGTGCAGAGTCGCTTGCGGGAGGCGATGGCGGCGGGCATCCGCGTCATGGCCTGCAAGTGGTGCTCCGACCGCATGGGAGTGACCGAGCAGCTTGAAGACCTAGGCATCGAGGTGCTCTATGTGGGGTCGGTGATATCCGATCTGCTCAAAGCCGGGTGGGCCGGTCTGACCTTCTGACGCCCGGCAGCCGCGGGCCTGACGCTCCGGCGTTGCGGCCCGCCGCCTGGCAATCCTCCGCGGTGGTCCGGCAGCGCGGCGCGAGTCTCCGCGGTGGTCCGGCAGCCCGGCGCGAGTCTCCTGCCCGCCGGCGACTCCGCGGTCCTCACTCCGGGTACCTCAGATAGTGGTCGCCCGGGCGGTCCTGCAGCAGAACGAGGTCGTGCCTGGGAGACCTACGCTCCCGGTCGAAAGCGCCCATCCCGGCGCGCACGCACTCGGGGCAGGCCTGGATGGGGATGGACACGCAGTAGGCGGAGGGCAGGCGTCTGCCGCTCTGCTCGGCCTTGCTACTGAGGGTGACGAATCCTGGGCAGTGGGGACAGAGCCGGACCGTCTCCTCCTGGTGTTCCTGGATCATATCGGTGTCGTAGAAGATGCCGCGCCGGCGCCGGAAGGCATCGCCCAGCTTGGCCCGAGCGGCGCGCGCC
>JAAYCW010000006.1 GCA_012729575.1 Actinomycetota bacterium
GACGAGGTTCGCATCTTCCTATCCGGCAAAGGGGTGGAGATCGACCAGATAGAAGACGGCCGGTTCGACGTGAGATCTCAGGCGCAGCAGGTCCTGGATGCGGGGGGAGAGTTTTTGGCCTGCGGGAGCTGCCTGAAGTTGCGGAACTCGGAAGGATCGGAAGTGTGTCCTCTCTCCACCCTCAAGGACCACTATGATCTTGTGCGGGATTCGGACCGCGTGGTGACTATCTGAAGATCCTCTTAGCTTTGGTGCGGATAAGGTGGCAGGAGCGTTCGACCTCATGGCCGAGGAATACGACCGCTGGTACGAGGGACCCGAAGGGGAGGCCGTCTTCGCCGCGGAACTCCAGTGCCTGCGCTTGCTGCTGGGCCAGGCGCAAGGTGAGTGGCTGGAGGTGGGAGTTGGCACCGGTCGCTTTGCGCAAGCACTGGGTGTTGACACCGGCGTCGATCCATCGCCCTGCATGCTGGCGGTTGCCTCGGAACGCGGCATCCGCACCGTTGAGGGGACTGCCGAGGAGCTTCCCTTCTCTCCGGAGTCCTTCGATGGCGTTCTGATGGCACTTGTGCTGTGCTTCGTGACAGACGTGGAACGGGCAATGGGAGAATGCGCGAGGGTGCTGCGTATCGGTGGGAGGCTGTTGGCCGGAGTAGTGCCTGCCGGGAGTCCCTGGGGAAGGGCGTATGCTCAGAGAGCAGCGCAAGGCCATCCCATCTAGCCCCTGTGCGCACACAGGTGGTGCGGCGCCTAGGCCCAGGCGAACGGTGAGCGTATCGAGCGAGCGATGTGGGGCCTTCGGGGTCGGCTACTCACCCAACAAGAAGGAGCGCAGTTCTTGGGCGAACGCCGGTCCCTTCGCAGGATGGCCCATCTCCGGGTAGAGCACCAGCTTGGCGCCGGGTATCCCCCGGGCGGTGTCACGGAAGAGTTCCTCGGTGTAGAAGGGGTCGGCGGCGCCGGCTATCACCAGCGTGGGCGCGGTGATCTCGGCCAGGCGGTTCCGTAGGTCGAAGGCATCCTCAGCTTCGATGGTGACGATGAGATCCGAGGGGTCGTCGGGAGCGCTCCTGGCCATGAGCGCCGGACCCACCGCGACTGCGAAGCTGCGATACCAGCTCGGCCTGAGGACGAACTCTATCAGCACAGCCCAGGCTTCGCGCCACTTCCTGTCTTGCACCAAGTCGCGCACCCGCAGCTGCGTGTCCTTGCCGCCGGGGCCGAGCCGGTAGGCGGCTGAGTGGACCACCAGTCTTCGTACCAGGTGGCCGTGGTCGGCGGCGAACTGTAGCGCGAGGGAGCCTCCGGTCGAGGTCCCGATGACGTCCACGGGTCCCTCGAACTCATGAGCGACGGCCGCCGCGTAGTCGTCGGCCATGTCGGCCAACGAGTACCCCGACGGGAGGGCGTTCTTTCTGCCGAGCGCGTAGAGGGTGTACTCGGGCAAGAGGGCCTTGAAGGAGCCGAAGGTGGCTCTGATCTCCATGCCCCTGAGGGGCCGGTTCTCGAAGCTGAGACCGGGGAACACAGCGGCGACTCGGGGCCCGGTGCCTTGACGATTGTAGGGGAGCCCGTTAGAGGTGATGCCTGCCGCGGCTCCTGATCGCAGGTCACGCTCGCGCTCGATACGACAAGGCGGCATCGCTACACTTCCACCGCCACGTTGAAGGCATCGTGGTTGGCGGCGCCGATGTTGCCGACGCCTCTGGCGTCTCCCACCAGGTAGCTCTCTGGAACAACGTCCAACAGCGGTTCGATGCTACTGAGGTCGGGCCTAAGACCCACGGCGACCACCACCGTGTCAGCCGGTAGTTCGATTGATGAGCCGTCAGGATCCGTCACGACGGCCCTACTTTCCGTGATCATGTCGAGTGTCCCCTGGATGCGTTCCACACCGTGATCTTCCAGCAGCTTGAGAAGCGCCGTGCGGGCGAATATGGCGACCTCACGGCAGAGGGTTTCTTCCGGCAAGATGTCCACCAGTTTGACCTTCCTGCCCTCCATCGCCAATCCCAGGGCGCATTCCGACCCGGAGATACCGCCGCCGCATACGACCACCCTATCGCCGACGGGTTCTCTCCCCAGGTCGGCTTCCACGACGGTGATGACGTGCGGCGAATCGATTCCCGTGATAGCGGGGACTACCAACTCGGCACCCACGGCCACGATGAGCACCTCGGGAGCTTCATCGGCGATGGCTTCGGGGGTGGCTTCTTTGTCCAAGACTATCTCAGCCCCGCACTCGTTTGTCTTGCGGATGGCCCAACTGGTGTAGGCGCGGAAGCCGTCCTTGTGAGGCAGGGCGGAGGCCTCGTAGAGGCGTCCGCCGAGCCGGTCGGATCTCTCCCAGAGCACCACTTCATGACCACGCTCGCGTGCCGTCCGAGCCGCGGTCATGCCGGCGGGACCGCCGCCGATGACGAGCACCCGTTTCTTGCGGCGGGCAAGGGGGATCTCCCGGTACTTGAGCTCGCGGCCGGCTTGGGGATTGACGGCACACCGCAACGGGCCGCCCATGGGGCCATGCATACATTCCAGGCAGCGGAGGCAGGGACGGACCTCCTTGACTCTGCCGAGTTTCACCTTGGTGACCAAGTCCTGGTCGGCGATGAGGGCCTTGGCCATGGCTACCATATCGGCCTTGCCCGCGGCAAGGACCTGTTCCGCCTCTTCGATGCTGGTGATGCCGCCGGTCACGGACACGGGGATGCTGATCCCCTGCTTGATCCGGGCCGCGGTCTCCACATTGAGCAGGTGGGGGAGGTAGTAGGGCGGATGGGTATACGCGAGTGCCTGCGGATCGAGGAAGCCGCCGGTGGAGATGTTGACCAAGTCGATATACGGAGCGGCCGCATTCAGGAACTGGATGCGCTCCTCCAGGCTGACGCCGCCCTCGACACGCTCGTCGCCACTCAGGCGGATCTCGAGGCCGAAATCGTCACCCGCCTCCTGGCGGCAGGCCCCGAGTATCTCCAGGGGGAACCTCATCCGGTTCTCCGGGGATCCCCCGTATTCATCCTTCCGCCGGTTCAGCAGCGGAGTGAGGAACGAGGCGAACAAGTTCATATGCCCGCCGTGGATCATGGCCATGTCGAAGCCGGCCAGCTTGAGACGCCTCACGCAATCGACCCAGTGCTGCTTGACCTGGTCCATCTCGGTCCTATCGATCTCTTTGGTGGTGCTTGGGTCGTGGATTCCGGGAATGACCGAGGGGGCGAGGGCCGGGCCGCTCAGCAAGCCGGGATCGCTGATCGCGCCGGCATGGGTCAGCTCGATTGACAGCTTGGCGCCGTAGCGGTGCACCTCGTCCGCGAGGAGCGATAGGCCGGCCACGTCGCTGTCCCGGGTGACCGACAGACATCCGTAGAAATCGCGGGCTCTATCGAAGTCGATAGGGGAGGAACCGATTGTGACGAGGCCGGCCCCGGAACGGGCCTGGGCGCCCACAAACTCCAGCAGGTCGTTGGTGACGATCCCCGAGAGCGTCTCGGCATGGTTCGACACGATAGGGGCGTACTCGATCCGGTTCTTGATGGTCACGTTGCCGACCCTGATCGGCTGGAACACATGCGGGTATCTGGTCGCCGGCGACATCGGCGGGTCCTTTCTGTCGGCACCTCATGAGCCGTACCATTGAAAGCCCCACCGCGCTCCACGTCAAGGCGTTCGGCCCTCCATGAGTCTCTTGACGCCTCCTCCGACATTCCGCCTGGCACCTTTCTCGGCCGCCGGCGGCCTATCGAGGCGCTGAGGATTCAGGTCAGGAATAGAGAAGTGGGTCCTGGGGTAAAGGGAGCCTGACCGAATCCCCTGACTTCGGGGATGCGAAGGCTCGCATGGATTACGGAGCGCATCGATGGCGTAATACAATGAGCTAAGAGGAGTATGACCATGGCAAAGGACGAGAGCAAGTTCACGACGACAGATGCGGGAGCCCCCGTATCCAGCCAGGAGTTCTCGCTCACTGTGGGGCCTGACGGTCCGATTCTGCTTCACGACCACTACCTGGTCGAGCAGATGGCCGCCTTCAACCGGGAGATGCTCCCGGATCGCCAGCCCCACGCCAAAGGATCCGGGGCCTTCGGGCATTTTGAGGTGACTGAGGACGTCAGTGCCTACACGAGAGCAGCCGTCTTCCAGCCGGGAATGAAGACCGAGGTGCTGGCCAGGTTCTCCACGGTGGCCGGCGAGAGCGGCAGTCCCGACACGTGGCGGGACGTGCGCGGCTTCGCTCTGAAGTTCTACACAACCGAAGGCAACTATGACATGGTGGGGAATAACACGCCGGTGTTCTTCCTGCGGGACCCCATGAAGTTCCAGCACTTCATCCATTCGCAGAAGCGTCGGGCGGATAGCGGGCTGCGCGATAACGATATGCAGTGGGACTTCTGGACCCTGTCACCCGAATCGGCTCATCAGGTCACGATCCTCATGAGCGACAGAGGGATTCCCAAGAGCTACCGGCACATGAACGGCTACACGAGCCATACGTACATGTGGGTCAATGCCAAGGGAGAGCGTTTCTGGGTCAAGTATCACTTCAAGACGGACCAGGGTATCGAGTTCCTGACTCAGGAGGAAGGTGATCGGATCGCCGGCGCCGACGCCGATTACCATCGGCGCGATCTGTTTGATGCCATCGCAAGGGGTGATTACCCCAGTTGGACCTTGAGAGTCCAGATCATGCCCTTCGAAGAGGCGGCGACGTATCGGTTCAACCCGTTCGATCTCACCAAAGTCTGGCCGCACGGCGATTACCCGCTGCATGAGGTGGGCCGGTTGACTCTCGACCGCAATCCGACCGACTTTCACACCGAGATCGAGCAGGCGGCCTTCGAGCCCAACAACGTGGTGCCGGGAATCGGTCCCAGTCCGGATAAGATGCTCTTGGCTCGCTTCCTCTCCTATGGCGACGCTCACCGCGCCCGGCTGGGAGTGAACTACAAGCAGATTCCGGTCAACCGGCCGAAGAGCCAGGTGAACAGTTACAGCAAAGGCGGCGCCATGCGGATGGATAACGTGTCCGATCCGGTCTACGCGCCCAACTCCAAGGGTGGTCCGGTGCCCGACGCCGAGCGGTATCCCGAGCAGGCCGTGTGGAGCGCCGACGGTGAGTTCATGCGTGCCGCCTACACTCTCCGCAAGGACGATGATGACTGGGGACAGCCCGGCACATTGGTCCGCAAGGTGATGGATGACGCTCAGCGGGACAGACTGGTATCGAACGTGGTGGGTCACTTGAAGAACGGTGTGAGCAAACCCGTTCTCGAGCGCGCTCTCGAGTACTGGCGCAACATCGACAAGGAGACCGGTGATCGTATCGCGGAGGGCGTGAAGAACTGAAACAGGCAGTCGCCGCGGCCGCTTCGCAGGGAGGAGCGGCCTACGTTTGGCGGTACACCTGATCGCAGTCACGGGGCGGAGGCTCTCACGAGCCTCCGCCCCGTCCATTCTACGGAGGTCCGATACTCGAACGACCACGTTCTCCGGCTGGGATAGTCCGGTTGCCC
>JAAYCW010000062.1 GCA_012729575.1 Actinomycetota bacterium
TAGGGCGACCGATACTCCGAGGGCCGAAGCCCGCACGACTTTGCTCGTGCGCCCGCTGCTGTATACTGCGCGTCGACCGTGCTAGGTGGGGAGCCAGCGGTGCCCTGTACCCGCAATCCGCTTTAGCGGGACTGAATTCCCACCCGAGGAGCGGGCCTGTGAGGTCTGACGCCGGTGTGTGGTGTTGACGGCCAGGTCCTGCGCAATGGAAATCCGTGAACCGGGTCAGGACCGGGAGGTAGCAGCCCTAAGCGGACTCTTTCATGTGCCGCGGGGTAGCTTGGCTTGAGCCGGCTGCCGGTGGGCGCTCGGAGGTTCGTATTCGACGGTGGGTGCACGGTCCTTTTTTGATCCAATCACGGTGGTCCAGTGATGCCCGCTGTTTTCACCGACGTCATCATCGTCATGGTGGTGGCTGTAGTCGTAACTCTCCTGTTCAGCAGGCTACGTCTCCCTGCCCTCGTAGGCCTCTTCGTAGCCGGAGTCTTTATCGGGCCCCACGCCTTCGGACTGATAAAGAGCCCAGAGAGCGTCGAACAATTGGCCGACATAGGGGTGATCTTCCTCCTCTTCACCCTTGGGCTCGAGATGTCATTCAGAAGGATGGGCCGACTTGCTCGGGTGCTGTTCATCGCCGGGCCTTTACAGGTGGTGCTTACTGGAGCCGCCGGTTTCGGCGTGGGTCTGATGCTGGATCTTTCGCTCCCTCAGGCTGTGGTACTAGGGATGCTGGTCTCTTTGAGCAGCACTGCGGTCGTGCTCAAGACCATGACCGAACGGGCGGAGGTGGACACGCCTGTGGGCCGCAACGTGCTCGGTATCCTCATCTTCCAGGACATACTGGTCGTGCCCATGATGCTGGCGCTCCCCCTGCTCGGGGGCGAAGAGCCGCACATATCGATGAGCGCCCCAGCACTGGTAGGGGTGGCGATCGGAGTGGTCGTCCTGGTGGTGGTCCTGGCCAAGTGGGTCGTGCCCCGGGTTCTGTACGAGGCGGCCCGTAGTCGCAGCGCCGACGTCTTTCTGATGGTGGTGGTTGCCATCTGCTTCGCGGTGGCCGCCCTATCTGCGCGCTTGGGACTATCCCTGGCCCTGGGAGCCTTCCTCGCCGGACTCATCATCTCCGAGTCTGAGTACGGCCACCACTCTCTGGGTCTGGTGATGCCCTTCCGCAACCTGCTGGTGAGCTTCTTCTTCGTATCCATCGGCATGCTTCTCGACCCAGGTTTCCTTGCCGACTACTGGTGGGTGGCGCTTCTGGGAGCCATCGGACTGATGCTGGTCAAGACGATCACCGGCACCATCGCCGTCCAGGCGCTGCACTATCCGCTGCGGGTGTCGCTCGGCACAGGATTGGCGCTCAGCCAAGTGGGTGAGTTCTCCTTCGTGCTCGCGGCCGTGGCTGCCGGCAACGCCCTGCTTCCGGAGAACCTGCGTCAGGAGTTCCTGGCCGTGGCCGTCTTGACCATGGCCGTGGCCCCCGTCGTCATGAGCCAGAGTGCGCATGCCTACCGGCTGGTCGAACGGCTGCACCTACCAAGATGGATCACCGCCGGGGGCGAAGTCAGCGCGGCCGCCGAACCGTCCTACTCGGACCACCTGCTCATCATCGGTTACGGCATCAACGGCAGAAACCTCGCGCGCGCGGCCCGTGAGTTCGGGTTCCGCTACGCAATAATCGAGATGAACCCCCAGACCGTGCGGGAGGAGTTCGCTCGGAACGAGCCCATACACTTTGGAGACGCCACCAACGAAGCGGTATTGGCCCAGGCGGGAGCCGAACGAGCCCGCGCGGCGGCAGTGGTCATCGGAGACCCAGCTGCGACCCGCAGCATCGTAGCCCAGCTTCGGCGGATGTGTCCGGCGCTTCATGTCATCGCGCGCACCCGCTTCCTGACCGAGATGCAGCCCCTCTACGACCTGGGCGCCTCCGATGTGGTGGCCGGAGAATTCGAGACATCCATCGAGATCTTCCATCGCATGGCCCACTATCTCGACCTCCCCGAACAGGCCGTCCGCTCCCTGGAACAGGCCATACGGGCGGACCACTACAGCCTTCTCCGCCGTCCGGAGGACGACCGTACCGGCGCCTACGAGGAGATCAGCCGGGCGGAGTAGAACCTTCTCATCTGGAGCGAAGACCGCGGACGGAGAGGGCCGCCGGTGAACCGAAGACCGCGGCAAAGCCAGGGCCGCGGTCGGGACGAGCCACCGGAGCGACCGATCTTGCCCTCCCTAGGTCGCGTCCCCATCGGTGTCACCGCTCGAATCAGAACACGATCCGAGATGACAAACACCCACGACCTCGTTGAGCGCGAGGACGAACGCGATCCCCTTGCCCGGCACGTTGAGTTGGGCCGCTTCCGCTATCCGCTCCACTACTTGGCGGCTGAGGGTCTGAGGCACCACGGTGAGCAACATCTCCTTCTCGGGCTCTATAGCTACGCCCAAGATCTTCCTTGTCTCGTGGATGCCTACCCCCCGGCCGTAGACGATGGTGCCTCCCTCAGCTCCGGCTTCCCGGGACGCCCGCAGAGCTTTTTCCGCCGCTCCTTTTGGAACGATCGTGACGATCAGATCATGGCGGACTTCTTCAGGATTCATGTTCTTCTCGCCTCCAAGGCGGTTTGTAGACCAACCCTAACAACAACATACTGATTATGGGCACCATTGCCACGAGGGCGACCAGGCCGAGCCCCTCAGTCGCGGGGTCGCCGCCCACGCCCGACGCCGCTCCGATCGCAAGCGACATGACGAACGTGACGGCCATGGGGCCGGTGGCGACTCCACCCGCATCGAAGGCCAGGCCGGTGAACGAGGAATGTGAGAAGACCAGCAGCACAAGCGCCAGGAGATAGCCGGGGCCCACTATGTAGAGTATGGGGATGCCGTAGCGGATCCTCACCATGTTGAGAGCCACCGAAACGGCTACTCCCAAAGCGATAGTGAACAGGATGATCCTCTCCCTGAGGTAACCGCTCGAGAACCGGTCGATCTGGCCCGCGAGGATCCTGACCGCCGGTTCGGCAAGCGTCGCGGTCAACCCCAGTGCGAACCCGGCGATGATCAGAACGGGGGCAGAGCGTTCGGTGATCAACCGCGATCCCATCTCCTCGGCGTAAGGGATGAACCCTATCCGCACTCCCATGAGGAAGATGGTGAGCCCCAACGCGGCAATCAGCATTCCTCGCACCATGTTCCACAGTGATTCCCTGGGTATGTCTCTGAAGAAGACAAGAAAGATGACCACAAGGACGGCCACAAGAGGACCCAATGCCTGCCCAGACTCACTGAGAGTGTGCAGCAGGAGAGTGCCTATGGACTCATCGCTCACGGTCACACCCTCATGCGAACAGACCAATAATGGCAAGCAAGATGACCGGACCAAGAGAGGCGATTCCGATGAGACCGAACCCATCTTCCAGCGAGCTGCGCCTGCCTATCGTGCGGGCCACACCGAGACCGATGGCCATAATCAGGGGAACCGTGAGCGGACCGGTGGTAGTGGCGCCCGAATCCAGTGAGATCGCGATGAACTCGGGAGACACGAAGGGAAACAAAGCAAGCACGACCACGTACCCCACACCAAAGATGAGACCTATCCGTGTCCCGATGATCTGGCGCAGTACCGCGACGGCCAGCGCGAACCCCAACCCTGCTCCAATGATGAGTACCAGGATGGAGGAAGTCAGCCAACCGCCCGTGACACTGTCTACCACACCCGATAGCACGCGCACATCCGGCTCGGCGACGGTGGCGACGAAGCCCAGGATCAGAACGACCACCACGAGAAGCCAGGGCGGCACGCGCTCGGGTAGATGGGCGCCCACGTATTCCCCCACCGGGATCAGGCCCAGCCGCACCCCCACCAGGAAGAGAAATAGCCCCACGATCACAAGCGCTACCCCGATGCCGAACCGCGCGAAGAGATGTGAGGGCACCCTCACCACGACCAACTGCAGGAAGACGACGAGGAGAGCGACCGGCAGCACCGGCCCTGCCACCTCAAAGAACGCCTCGCGAAGTCTCCTGCTCATGTGCCTCCTGGTCCCGGCCCCGGTGGGGTCTCACCCCGGCGGGTCCCAGCCGTGGAGCCCCGGGGCGTTTCTCGTTCACTGTACCCGTCTCAGCAGCCCGCTACGCCTGTGCGCTGCAGAGGGCCTCCCGAATACGCCCCGGCCGGTCGTACCGGGCAGGTCGGAACTCCGGAGCCCAACGCGTCGGCTGATATAATCATGCCGCCTCTCTCGACCTAGTGCGAAGGAGTCATCCGGCGCATGGCAGTCTCTTTGTATCGGAAGTATAGGCCGGCGCGTTTTGAGGACATCATCGGCCAAGAGCACGTCGCCCGAACCCTGGTCAATGCTATCAAACACGACCGTGTGAGCCATGCCTACCTGTTCACCGGTCCCCGCGGCACAGGCAAGACCTCCACCGCCAAGATCCTGGCAATGGCCCTCAATTGTGAGGCGGGGGGTGGCAAGGCCACACCCAGTCCCGACGGTACCTGTCCTCACTGCCGGGCCATACGCCAGGGTAGCTTCCTAGACGTGGTGGAGATGGACGCCGCTTCCAACCGAGGTATCGACGACATCCGCGACCTGCGCGACAAGGTACATTTCGCCCCAGTACAAGGCCGCATGAAGGTATACATCGTGGACGAGGTCCACATGCTCACCCCGGAGGCCTTCAACGCGCTGCTCAAGACGTTGGAGGAACCCCCGGCCCATGCCGTCTTCGTCCTCGCCACCACTGAACCTCACAAGGTGCCGCCCACCATCCTCTCCCGCTGCCAGCGCTTCGACTTCCGACGACCTTCCATCAAAGAGGTGGTGGAGGTGCTGACAAGCGTCGCAGTCCAAGAGGGCATTGAGGTCGCAGAGACGTCTCTCACAGTCATAGCCCGAGCCGCGGGGGGGAGCTTTCGCGACGCCGTCGGCATCCTGGACCAACTGGCGACCTACTCGAGCGGCAACATATGCCTCCAGGAGACCCTCGATATCCTCGGGGTGGTACGGCACGATCTCTTGTTCGAGATCGTAGATCTGGTCCACGAGAACGACGCCCAAGGAGCGCTGCTCTTTGTCGAACGACTCAGTCAGAGCGGCGTTGACTACTCTCAGTTCATCAAGGACCTTCTCAGCCACCTGCGCGATCTCTACATCGCCAAGCACACGGAAGATATGCCGGCCGGCATCGCCGCCACGGAGGAACAGATGGACAGGCTGCGGAGCCAGGCCGGGCGTATATCTGTGGCCCGCACTGTTAGCCTCATCGATCTCCTGGGAGAAGCGCTCCGCGCCATCCGTCAGGGCTCAGATTCCAGGCTCGAGCTTGAACTGGTGTTGATAAAGATAACCGCGGTCGCGGGCGTCCCATCGACGCCGGGCGGCGGTCCTGCCTCTCAGCGGCAGCCCTCGACCCCCACCCCTCAAGCAGCAAAACCACTCCCACGCGCACAGCCGGCGACCCCCGAGACGGCGCCGCGGTCACAGTCAACAGCCCCGGAAACGGCCGGGCAGCCACAACCCGAGCCTTCCACCGGGGAGACCGTCGCTCCACCGCTACCGGAGACGGCAGCCGGAGCGACCATCGTTCCAGATATTGACCATCTGAAGCGTGCTTGGCCACTCGTACTCGAGGCGGTGAAGAAGCGCCAACGCGGGCTCCCCGCACTGCTCGGAGAGGGACGCCCCGACAGCCTCGATGACAATGAACTGGTCATCAAGTTCCCGGCGGGTTACAGCTTCCAGGCCAACCAGGTCGCTCGCGGGGAGAACCCTCGCATCATCGCGGAGGCCCTCCTGGAGGTGACCGGCACGGAGCTGCGAGTGACCACGAAGCTCGCGCCGGGAGCCGCCCCCGAGCCGGCCGCGGCGGATGAAGATGCTAGAATCCTGAACAAGGATGAGTTGATCCGGGTGCTGAAGCAGGAGTTCGACGCCCGGCTCATTGATGACGGGCCCACGCGCTAGACCAGCCGAGGAGACACCGGTGAACCCTAACTATCAGAAGATGATGAAGCAGGTCCAGAAGATGCAGGCCGATATGGCCAAGATGCAGGAAGATCTTGCCAACGAGACGGTCGAGGCCTCTGCCGGCGGGGGTATGGTCACAGTCCAGGTCACCGGCGCCATAGAGATCAAGAGCATCAAGATCGACCCCGCGGCGGTAGATCCCGAGGATGTCGAGATGTTGGAGGATCTGATAATGGCGGCCGCCAACGAAGCTCTCCGCTCTGCGCAGGAGTTGGCCAATCAGAGACTGGGCGGCATCACCTCGGGCCTCAACATCCCCGGTCTGCCGTTCTGACCGCCATCCTTGATCGTGCCGGCTGTGAATCCGACCGATCAGCCCGACCGGTAGTCTGACTGCATGTTCAGCCCCGCGGTCCAGAAGCTCATCGACGAACTGAGCAAGTTGCCCGGTATAGGCCCCAAGACTGCTCAACGTCTCACGTTTCATCTTCTCAGACTATCCGCCGAAGACGCGCTGCCGCTGGCTCAGGCATTGATCGACGTGAAGGAGACCGTCCGCTTCTGCAACCGGTGTTTCAACCTCACCGAGCAGGAGTTGTGCCCGGTCTGTCTGGATCTCAGCCGCGACCAGACCAGCATCTGCGTGGTGGAGGAGCCCGGGGACGTCATCAGCATAGAACGCACGCATGAATATCGCGGGCTCTACCATGTATTGGGAGGAGCCCTCTCACCACTTGATGGGATCGGTCCCCAGAACCTCCACCTGGCCGAGTTGTTCGAGCGCGTCCGATCCGAGGATATACAAGAGGTCATCGTAGCCACCAACCCGAACATGGCCGGAGAGGCGACGGCTCTCTACATCGTCGAGGAGCTCAGGCCCCTGATCTCAGCCGGCTCACTGCGCGTCACCAGGCCGGCCGCAGGCCTCCCCATGGGTGGAGATCTGGAATACGCCGACGAGGTCACTCTAGGGCGGGCACTCACCGGAAGGCGAGAGCTCTAGAAATCGGCTAGAATTCATCGTCTTGTCAAATCAGGTCAAGTGGAGCACTGATCCAGGTGGAGGACGAACAGCAGCCCAAGCAGAGCGAATGGCTCGCGACCGAGGACGCGCTCGGATCCCAGTACGTGGTGATCGGCGGACCCGAACGCAGGGCCGAGCGTACGAACATCATTGTGATGAAGTTCGGAGGAACATCGGTGGCCGACGCCACCTGTATGAAGCGGGTGGCGAAGCGGATCGTGGAGGCCCGTAAGGCCGGGCACCCGGTGGTGGCGGTCGTCTCCGCCCGCGGAGACACCACAGACGATCTTATCGAGATGGCGCGAGAGATCTCCGAGAACCCTCCCGCCCGGGAGATGGACATGCTCCTCTCCACCGGAGAGCGCATCTCCGCGGCCCTCGTGGCGATGGCCATCCAGGAACTGGGCTACCAAGCCATATCCCTCACCGGCTCTCAGGCCGGCATCGTCACCGACACCGTCCACACCAAGGCCAAGATCCTCGATATCCGGCCCCGTCGCATCCTGCAGGCCCTCGAGGAAGACAAGATCGTCCTTGTTGCCGGTTTCCAAGGCGTCTCCACAGCACAGGACGTCACCACTCTCGGCCGGGGCGGCTCCGACACCACAGCTGTGGCTCTAGCGGCGGCTCTCGGCGCCGAAGCCTGCATGATCTTCACCGACGTGGACGGCATCTACACCTCCGATCCCCGCGTGGTCCCTGAAGCCCGCAAGCTTGACTTCATCTCGAACGATGAGATGCTGGAAATCACCGCCAGCGGTGCCAAAGTCATGATGTTGCGCAGTATCGAAGTAGCCCGTCGGTTCGACGTGCCACTTTGGGTGCGCTCCAGCTTCACTGATGCCCCCGGAACTCTGATAGGACAGGAAGAGAAAGGCATGGAACAAGCCATCGTCTCCGGTGTGACCTACGCCCTCGACGACGCTAAGGTCACCATTCACGATCTGCCCGATAAGGTGGGAGTCGCGGCCAAGGTGTTCACCACCCTGGCTACAGCCAATATCAACGTCGACGTCATCATTCAGAACGTGTCGGCGGGCGGTGCGGCCGATATCTCCTTCACGGTGGCCGAAGCCGATCTGCCCAGGGTCACGTCGGTCCTCACCGAGCTCAAGGAAGAACTCGGCTTCTCCTCGTTCGACCTGGATAAGGACGTAGCGAAGGTCACCTTGGTCGGAGCCGGCATGAAGACCTATCCCGGCATCGCCGCCAAGATGTTCGAGGTCCTCGCCGACAACGGCATCAACCTGGAGATGATCTCGACCAGCTCCATCAAGATCAGCTGTGTGATCCGGAAATCACAGGTCGAGACCGCCGTGAGGGCTTTGCACTCAGCATTCAAGCTTCATGACGGAATGGCTAGCCGCGAGGAAGTCTTCAGCTAGATCCGCCGGCGAAGCTCGAGATGTATCCCCCCTCCGGCTGTATGCCGGCAGGGGTCGACACAGATGCACGGGAGGTGGTCTTGGACGCCATCGTCGTCGAAGGGTTGCGGAAGCAGTTCGATCCCCCCAAAGGCCCTGTTGCAGTAGACGATGTCTCCTTTGGCATCCGGGAAGGGGAGATATTCAGCCTGCTCGGCCCGAACGGCGCCGGGAAGACCACCATCATCTCCATCCTTTCCTGCCTGCTCAGGCCCGATGCAGGCGAAGCCCGGGTGGGGGGTTTTTCCGTCACCCGAGAGTCTGATGAGGTCAAGAGGCTCATCGGAGTGGTGCCCCAAGAAATCGCTCTCTATGAGGAACTCAGCGGGCGGGAGAATCTCCTATTCTGGGGTCGCATGTACGGCCTGAACGGGCCTGCCCTCAACAAGCGGGTGGATGAGGTGCTCGACTGGATCGGGCTGGTCGACAGGCAGACGGACCGCTTGGAGAAATACTCGGGTGGCATGAAACGCAGGGTAAACATAGGTGCCGCTCTTCTGCACAACCCACGCTTCCTCTACCTCGACGAGCCCACGGTGGGCATCGACCCCCAGAGCCGTCGTTCGATCCTCGACGGGGTGAAGAACTTCAACGCCGCGGGCGTCACCGTCCTTTACACCACCCACTACATGGAAGAGGCTCAGGAGATTTCAGACCGTATAGCCATCATGGACCGAGGGGCCATGATCGCGGTGGGGGCTCAGGACGAGCTGGTGCGCCTGGTCGGAGAGCGTACTCGGATCAACCTGGCCTTGGATCGGAACGCCGACATCCTAGCCGAGCGATGGCGCGATCTTGCCGGAGTGTCGACCGTGTCCGAACCCGAAGACGGGCGTTTGTGGGTGCTCACCGACGACGCCAACAGCCTCATGCCCCGGCTGTTCGATAGTGCCCAGACGGCGGAGGCCCGCATCACCGAGATCAATCTGGCTGAACCCAATCTGGAGATGGTCTTCCTGCATCTCACCGGCCGGGCATTACGAGACTAGGGGGACTCGGGTAGCGGATGCTGCGAGTCCTCAACATCGCTTGGAAGGACGTACGCCACGTCTACCGCGATATCGCGGTCCTCGTGATGATGTTCGCGGCGCCGCTTGCGCTGGCCGGGGCTTTGGGAGCGGCCTTCGGGTCGGGCGACAACTTCTCCATAGCGGCCGTCAAGACGGTGGTCGTCGACCAGGATGAGGGCGCCGGGGCGGGCGTGCCCGCCGCCGGCGCCACGCTCACCGCGAGTCTGACCGGCCCGGACATGGCGGACCTGCTCGTCGTGACTCAAATGGACGATCCGGAGGCGGCGCGGGCCGCCGTAGACGACAGCGAGGCGGCGGTAGCCGTCATTATCCCCTCCAACCTGTCCTCGGCGCTCATGAGCGCCGGCCCCGGCGACGGTCCCGCCGGCCCCACCGCAGACATCCAGCTGTACAAGGACCCGGCACTCAGCGTGGGGCCCTCCATCGTGGCGGCCGTGACCGAATCGGTGATCCAGTCTCTGAACGGCGCGCGGGCGGCCGGCGCAACCGCCGCCCGCCTCGGACTGTCGCTCGGCCTTACCGACACCGACTCACTCTCCGCATTGGCTTCCCAGGCGGCGGCAGCTTATGCCCAGACGGCTCAGACGGAACCGCCCGTCGTCCTAGAGGCCCGCGGTCCGGTGGTCGCGAGTGCGGAGACAGAGAAGCGCCCCAATGTGGCCAGTCAGGTCCTGGTGGGCATGATGCTCTTCTTCATGCTGTTCGGCGCGGCCACCCCTGCTCGGAGCGTCCTCGATGAACACCGGCAGGGGACACTCCCCCGTCTGTTCACCACCCCCACGCCGCGTAGCCTCATCCTGGGCGGCAAGTACGTGGCCGTCTTCTTGGTCGTACTCATCCAAGCGGCGGTCCTCCTGCTGGTCGGCCGGTTCCTGATGGGAGCCGATTGGGGAGAGCCGGGCCCTGTGGTTGTCCTTACTCTGTGTAGCGCTCTCGTCGCCGCCTCCCTAGGGCTGGTGACCGTCTCCTTCGCCAAGACCCCCGGGCAGGCCGGCGCAGTCAGTTCGGCCATCTTCGTGTTTCTGGGTCTCATCAGCGGCAACTTCATGGGAACGGCGAACATCGGCGGGACGTTTGCCGTCGTCAGAAGAGTGAGCCCCCTAGGCTGGTTGATGGAGGGCTGGAGCGATCTACTCTACGGGGGCTCCTGGAGCAACATCGTTCTGCCGGTGGCGGCAGCGATGAGCTTCACAGTGGTCCTCTTCGCAGTATCCACTTTCTTCTTCAGGAGACGGTACGCGTGAAGCGGGCCTGGCATATAGCCGGAAAGGAGATACTGCAGAACCGCCGGGATCCGCTGGCCTTGCTCTTCACCATCGTGCTGCCCGTCATCTTCACCGTCTTTCTGGGCCTACTCATCCCCTCGGGCGACGAGGGAGACACCCGTCTACCCCTTGCAGTCGTCGACGAAGATGGCACCCGGGCCTCACAGGAACTGATCGACGGACTGGCCGATATACCGCTCCTCGAACTGAAGACCTCATCGGCCGCCGCGATCGATAGCGCCGTCCAGGATCAGAAGGTAGCCGCCGGATTGATCATCCCGGATGGCTTCGGCGAGGCGGCCGAGGCAGGCCGCCCGGTTGCGCTGACTTTCATCCGCGTGGAGACTTCGAGCGGCGCCCAGTCGGTCTGGGAGGCGGTAGAGGGGGCTCTATCCCGGTCCAACGCCGCCACGCTCGCGGCCGAAGTCGCCGCCGAGCAGGTATCCGCTGAGACGGGCCGTCCCTTGGACCAAGGTCTGCTCAGGTCTGCCCTTTCCATTGCCGAAAGCCACCTCGCTGCCCCGGCCATAGGAATCGAGGTGATCGACGCCGGAGATTCCCCCGTGGCACGTTCGGGAGGCTTTCAGCAGTCCTCGACGGGCGCACTGGTGAACTGGGTGCTATTCGGCCTGCTCGGAGTGTGCAGCACCGTCGTCTGGGAGAGGAAGAACGGCCTTCTCAGTCGTCTGAGCGCCGCGGGAGTCCGTTCGAGCGAGATCCTAGGAGGCAAGACGCTGGCCATGGTCGCCCTCACCTTCGCTCAGCAGCTCCTCTTGGTCCTGCTGGGCCAGTTCGCGTTCGGGGTCGACTACTTCAGCAGCCCACTCGCTCTACTCTTCATCATGATCTCCCTCTCTCTCCTGGCGACCGCCTTTGGGCTCCTCATAGCGTCTGTGCTCCGGTCGGAACAGGCCGTAGTAGCCGCGACTGTGGTCACCGCCCTCCTGCTGGCCGCCCTGGGCGGCGCTTGGTTCCCGCTGGAGGTGACCAGTGCCGGCTTCTCCAAGATCGCCCATGTCCTCCCCTCCGCCTGGATCATGGACGCGTTTCACGGGATCACTCTCAAGGGCTGGGGGGTCGCGGATATCCTCAAGCCTATTGGTATCGTCTGGATCTGGATAGTGGCGGTTGCCTCTGTGGCTCTATGGCGCTTCCGACCGGAGTAAGATTGACCGGACCATGAACGACCTGCTGGAACTCACCACGACCATCGAAGGCCTCAATCAAGCCGGTTCTTTCACGGACGCGGCCGAATGTCTCACCCGCTGGGCACGCGTCTTCACCGGCTGCGAGTCGGCCATCTTGAGACTCTTGCAGGAAGACGGGAATTGCTCCTGGCTGCCGGGTTGCGTGGTGGACGGCGCGCCCAACGCGTTCGCCCGCGACGAAACGGTCGTAGGTTGTGACGAGTGCATCTGTGGCCGGGTGGCCACGGGGGCCGTAGATAGGTCGCTACCCTTCTTCACCGAAGGCGGTTCCTTCTCCTGGGGAAGAGTGAGCAGTCTGACCCGGGATTTCAACGCGGAACAGTTGGGGCCTCTACGGGGCCGGTGCATGGAGGAGCTATTCGAATCCCTGGCCGTGTTCCCGCTCCGGGCGGGGGCGGCAACGGTGGGCTCGCTCCACCTCGCCGATCGGCGACCGGACTGGTTCGGTCAGAAGTGGCGCGTGGTGGAGGCGGTGTGCCGGCTTGCAGGGGACACACTCATGCGCCACCAAAGAAGAGAGCGCGAACAGGCGGTCTTGCGCGCTATCGAGACCGCCCTTCTTCCCAGCGTTCCACCTGTCGTAGAGGATGTGGAGGTGGGCGTGAGCTTCACCTCCGCGACTGAGATGGCCCGTGTGGGCGGAGATTTCTACGACCTGCTCGACCTTGGAGAGAGCGGAGCGCTCGTCCTCGTTGGAGACGTGTCGGGCAAGGGGGTCGAGGCGGCCGGCATAGCAGCACGGGCCCGCTACACCTTGGCGGCCCATGCCAATCTCACCCCGCATCCCGCGGCCTTCGTGAGCGCCGCCAATGAATCCCTGGCGCGCCTGCTACCGAGCGGACGCTTCGTGGCTTTGGCCGCCTGTCTCATCGACCGCCGGTCCGGGCGTGTGACCACCTGCCTGGCCGGGCATCCCAATCCCCTGCTTGTCTCTGCTTCGAGCATCAACGAGATAGACGCGCCCCACAACCCTCCCCTGGGGCTCTTCCCCCGTTTGGAGTTCGAGACCGCGTCCCATGATCTGGAACCGGATGGATTGTTGCTGGCCTACACCGACGGTGTGACCGATTCCTGCCGCGGCGGCCTGTTCTTCGGACAAGAGGGCATCGTCCGCACCATAGAGAAAGAGCAGGAACGCGACCCACGGCGGCTTGCAGAGGCAGTGTGGGCGGCCGCTACCGAGTTCGACGACGCCTCCCGCATAAGCGACGATCGCCTCGTGCTGGCGGTGCGTCGCGCGGATCCCTAAACCTGAGACCGGCCGAGGCGCATGCTAAAATCCCTCGGCTGTCAGAAGGTCAAAGGGAGGGAGATCGTGGCTAGAGAGTATCGGGTGGCGGTGGCAGGCGCAACAGGCGCGGTCGGACGGGCGATGCGCAGCATCCTCGAAGAGCGCAGGTTCCCGGTCAAAGAGTTGGTCGCCCTGGCCACGGCCAAATCGGCAGGCACTCGTCTGGAGTTCGCCGGCGAGGAAGTGATCTGCCAGGAGCTCACTCCCGAAAGCTTCAAGGGCATCGACCTTGCTCTCTTCTCGGCCGGGGGCGGGACTTCGCTGAAGTTCGCACCCTACGCCAAAGAGGCCGGCTGTGTGGTAGTGGACAACTCGTCGGCGTGGAGAATGGAGCCCAACGTACCCCTAGTCGTCCCGGAGGTGAATCCGGACGATGTCGATTGGCATACCGGGATCATCGCAAATCCCAACTGCTCCACCATCCAGATGGTGGTGGCACTGAAGCCTCTCCACGATGAGGCCCAGATCAAGCGCGTGGTCGTCTCCACCTATCAGGCGGTGTCGGGTACGGGAGCCAAGGCCATCAATGAGCTGATGCAGCAGACCACCCGTCTTCTGGCCGACGAGGCTCCGGAGATCGTCGTCTACCCGCACCAGATCGCATTCAACTGCCTCCCCCACATAGACGTGTTCCTCGAAGACGGCTATACCAAAGAGGAGCGCAAGATGGTGGATGAGACCAAGAAGATCATGGGCGACGACAGCATCGCCGTTACGGCCACCTGCGTCCGCGTACCGGTCGTGTACGGCCACTCCGAGTCTGTCAATCTCCAGTTTGCCCGTCCACTGAGCGTCGAGCGGGCAAAGGAGCTTCTGGCCGGCGCTCCCGGGGTGAGACTGGTTGATGATCCGGATGACAAGCTCTATCCGATGCCCATTGAGGCGGCAGGCAAGGACGACACGTACGTAGGGCGTATCCGCGTGGATCCGACAGCCGAGAACGCGCTCAACCTGTGGGTGGTCTCAGACAACCTGCGCAAAGGTGCGGCGCTGAACGCGGTCCAGATCGCGGAGCTGCTGACCCAGCGTGATCTCGTCCGCGTGCCCCGCTAGCAGCGGCGCCCACCGGCCCGTGTTGTAGGATGGGCGTCTTCAGACGCCGCCGCAGGAGATGGCTATCGGCACTCATCGTCGTGCTCGCGCTGATCGTGGCCGTCCTGGCCTACGGATACGCCGAGACCTACTGGATCCAGGTCAAGGAGTACACCCTCGCCGACCCTGACGTCCCGGCTGCTTTTGACGGTACGCGTATAGCGCTGCTGGCGGATATCCACCACGGGCAGTTTCTGTCCCAGGACCGGGTGGCCTCGCTGGTGGAGCGGGTCAACGCCCTCGAGCCCGACTTGATCGTCCTCGGCGGGGATTACGTGTACGGCGACATAGACTACGCCGACTCCTGTTTTGCCGAACTGAGGCATCTGCGCGCCCCCCTGGGATGCTTCGCCGTGCTTGGGAACCATGACTATGGTGACTACAAGAGAGCCGCGGGCGGTCCCGCGCCGGTCATCCGGGCCATCGACGAAGCGGGCATCACGCTCCTGCGCGAAGACGCCCTATGGATCGAGAGCGGCGGTCAGCGCATCCGGCTGGGGGGTGTGAGCGATTATCAGGTCGACCGGCCCCGGATCGATCCGGTGCTCGAAGGGACGAGCGAAGACGACCTAGTGCTCCTTATCTCGCACAACCCCGACTTCGCCGAAGAACTGCCCGCCGATGCCGTGGACCTGGTCCTCGCCGGTCACACGCATGGTGGGCAAGTGACCGTCCTCGGCCTCTGGGCGCCCTACATCCCTTCTGAGTACGGTCAGAAGTACCGGACCGGCATGGTGGTCACGGAGAAGACCACGGTGATAATCTCCAACGGTATCGGTACAAGTACCGTCCCGCCCATCCGACTGCTGGCCCGGCCGGAGATCGTGGTGATAACACTGGAGAACGGAACCGCAGGAGATGCGACCCCCTAGCGACACTCCTCCTGGCTCCATCTTCAGTCGCATGTGCGCTCCGGCACCGCACGGCTACTCTGGGCCGAGCGGCAGAGGTAGGTACCAGCGCGGGTGGAGAGACGGGCGGGACGGGTGGCGACGATCTTCTCAAGGCAGAGACGGGTGACAAGGGAGCTCTTTGAACTGCTCTCACCTGAGCGATATCCTCAGGTGGAGGCGCAAACGGTATTGCCCGGGCGTCCCGGCAAGTCGGCGTCCCTGCCCAACGACCTCGATATCCGACTCGCCGATGCCTTAGCAGCCCAGGGGATCAGGCGTTTGTGGACCCATCAGGCCGAGTGCTGGCGGGTGTCACAATCCGACGCCGACTTCATGGTCACCACCGGCACAGCTTCCGGCAAGAGCCTGTGCTTCAACCTGCCGGTCGTCGATGGTCTGCTGCGCGCTCCGCACGCACGCGCCATCTACCTCTATCCCACCAAGGCCTTGGCCCAGGACCAGCTCCGCCGTCTGCGCCTCCTGGCCGGCCGGGACATCGAAGTCGCCACCTACGACGGCGATACGCCTTCGGCCGCCCGGCAGGTCGCCCGTCAGAAAGCGCGCGTCCTGCTGACCAACCCGGATATGATCCACCTCAGCCTCCTCCCCCATCATGAGCGCTGGGACGACTTCTTCTTCAACCTGCGGTACGTCGTCATCGACGAGGCCCACACCTACCGCGGGGTGTTCGGCAGCAATGTGGCCAACGTACTCCGCCGCCTACGGAGAGTGGCTTCTCTCTACGGAGCCGAACCCCGCTTCATCCTGGCTTCGGCCACCATCCGCAACGCGAAAGAGCATGCCCAACACCTCACCGGCCTGGACGTCGTGCACGTAAGCGGCGACGGAGCGCCGGTCGGGCCCCGCAAGGTGGTGTTCTGGCAACCGCCTCTTCTCGAGAATCAGATCAATGTCAGACGCGGCTCCAACGCAGAGGCCGCCGACCTGCTGGCCGAGCTCATTCGTTCGGGCATCCGCTCCATCTGCTTCACCAAGTCCAGGCGTAGTGCCGAGGTCATCTATCAGCAGACCGTCGACAGGCTCAAGGAGACCGAGCCTCGGTTGGCCGATCGGGTCTCTCCCTACAGGGCCGGCTACACACCTGAACAGCGCCGGGGCATTGAGACGATGCTGTTCGGCGGAGAACTCCTGGCAGTAGTCAGCACCAGCGCGTTGGAGCTGGGGATCGACATCGGGGCGCTCGACGCGGCCATCACCGTCGGTTATCCGGGAACCATGGCCAGTCTATGGCAGCAGTGGGGCCGCGCCGGAAGAGGCAAGGGTGAGAGCCTGGCCGTCTTCGTCGCGGGGAACGATGCTCTCGAGCAGTTCTTCGTGAAGCACCCCGACGAGCTGCTGACCCGGGAGGTCGAGGCCGCCACCATCGATTTCGCCAACCCGTTCATCCACACCCGCCATCTGGCAGCGGCCGCATACGAAAGCCCTTTGATCGAGGACGATCGCTTGTTCTTTGGCCCCCATCTTCCAGAGGCCCTCGAGCGGTGTGTGGATGAAGGCCTTCTGCGACACAAGCGTGAAACCGGCGCAGCCGGGAGGGACACGGCCGAGGCCTGGTACTCCACCGGCACGGATTTCCCGGCAGCCAGGATAGGACTGCGTTCGACGGCGGGAGAGCAGTACACCATCGTCGAAGCAGAGACCGGGGACATCATCGGCACCGAAGGAGCAGAGACGGCCTTCTCAGCACTGCATCCGGGTGCCGTCTATCTTCATATGGGGGATAGCTACCTCATAACCAAGCTGGATCTCGAGGCACGCATAGCCCTCGCTCGGCCCTTCTTCGATACCTACCACACTATTCCGCGCCGGGAAACCGATACCCGGATACTCAGCGAGAGACTGCAGACCACGCACGGTCCACTGATGTTGCGTCTTGGAGAGATAGTCGTCAGCACCCAGATCGTCGCCTTCCAGAAGAAGAAACTGGGAGGCAACGAAGTACTGGGCACCGAGGAACTCGACCTCCCCCTCCAGGAGTTCATCACCGAGGCCATGTGGTTCACCATCCCGCCCGAGCTCTTGCCCGAACCGGAACATCTGGCTCGTTTACCCGGGGCCATCCACGCGGTTGAGCATGCGCTGATCGCCCTACTCCCTCTCTATGCCATGTGCGACCGATGGGATATCGGCGGGCTCTCGACGCCGGTCCACAGCCAGACCGAGCAGCCCACCATATTCGTCTACGACGGTCATCCCGGAGGAGTGGGCATCTCCCGCCAGGGCTTCGAGCGGTTCTCCGAGTGGGCGCGCGACGCCCGCAACCTGGTGCGCGACTGTCCCTGCGAGAGCGGCTGTCCCTCCTGCATCCAATCACCCAAGTGCGGCAACTGGAACGAGCCTCTGGACAAAGCGGCCGCGCTCCGACTCCTGAACGCCATGCTGCAGGAGCCGAGCGCCGGCACCCGGCGGCGAGCCGCCACGATGCTATCCTAGGGCTTATGAAGAACATGGAACGCTGGTACATCTCGGTCATCGGTGGAAGTCGCTGCACTGCGGCCGACTACGGGCTCGCGGAGGAGATCGGGAGCCTCATCGCCCAGGCGGGGGCGACACTGGTCTGTGGAGGCCTGTCCGGAGTCATGGAGGCGGCCTCTCGTGGAGCCAAGGAGGCAGGGGGGACCACCATCGGCGTGCTCCCGGGGCACGACCGCTCCCTGGTCAATCCCTACATTGACTACGTGCTCACCACCGGCATGGGACATGCCCGCAACTTGATCATTGCCAGCTCCGGCGATGCCGTCATCGCGGTAGGCGGCACCTTCGGCACGCTCTCCGAAATCGGTTTGGCGGCCAAGATCGGCAAGCCGGTGGTGATTGTGAGCGGCTGGAGACTCCAGAATGACGAAGAGGCCGAGGGTGTGTGGTACGCCTCCTCCCCCGATGAAGCCATGGAGCTCATCAAAGAAGCACTGTCCCGCCGGGCTTCTGAGGCAGCTGCCGGCGAGTCACCGTCTAGGTCGTCTCCGCCCGGATCTTTTCGCCCCTCCGGAGACCAGACCTGATGGACCGGCCTCCCGCGCGCGACGAGGAGACCCGAGAACTCATCGAGAGGTTCCAGGCCCGGCGGAAGCGGCGTAGGAGGTTGAACATCGTTCTGGCCTGCACAGTCGGAGCCATCATCGTCGGGATGATCGTGGCCGCGGTGGCTCTTGCCACTCGCGACACGGAAGACCGAACGGCCTCCACCACCACTGTCTCCACCCCGGACACGGTGGTCGGAAGCGGTTCCACTACCACCGATGAGAGACCGCCGGACGGCTCCACCACGAGCACCAGCAGCGGTGCCACAACTACCCGTAGCGTCACCACGACGACCTTGCGAGCGACAACGACCACGCAGCCGGCCAGCACCACCTCGATCCTGCCCACCACCACTTCCCCCCGGCCCACGGACAAGGTGGTAGTCATCGATCCTGGGCACCAGGCCAAGGGCAATTACACCGAGGAACCGGTCGGCCCCGGTTCGAAGGACACAAAACCCAAAGTTAGCAGCGGCACTGCGGGCGCAGCCACAGGCACCCCCGAGGGCGAGCTGGTGCTCGCGGTCTCACTCAGGCTGCGCGACTCGCTGGAGGCTCAGGGCATTCAGGTGGTCATGACCAGGACCACTCAAGATGTGGATATCTCCAACGTCGAGCGGGCGCAGATGGCCAATGCCGCCGGAGCAGACCTGTTCGTGCGCATTCATGCGGACGGCTCCGA
>JAAYCW010000063.1 GCA_012729575.1 Actinomycetota bacterium
GAGGCCGGAGTGAAGAGCGACTTCGCCGTGTTCATAAGTGGGGAGCTGGTGCGGGGGCCGGTGGACTGGAGCCGAGCGGTCAGCGACAGTGAGCAGATCCATGTGTGCGACTGGCCGATAATCGACTCCTGATATACGAAAGGGCAGAGTATGAGTGGCGAAGAGCGCACCAAGGACGGCGGACAGAGAACCATCGTCCGCGACATCAGCTGGTGTGGGACCTGCGCGGGTGCCAACGCCTGCATGGTCGATGTCAAAGACGGCAAGATGCTCCGCATCCGTCCGGTCCGCTATTACGAGCAGTACACTAAGGATGAGGTCAAGCCTTGGGTGATGCGCGCCCGGGGTAGCAGCTTCCGGCCGAGCGAGAAGACACTGATCCCACCGATCAGTCTCGCCTACAAGAAGCGGGTCTACTCGCCGGCGCGCATCAAGTACCCGATGAAGCGCGTGGATTTCGACCCCAGCGGCGCTCCGGGCTCAACCGGCCCGGGCGGTCGCAACGCCCAGAACCGCGGAGCGAGCAAATACGAGCGTATCAGCTGGCAAGAGGCACTCGACATCATCACCGGCGAGATGCTCCGGGTGAAAGAAAAGTACGGATCCACCGCGATCTTCTATCAGTCCGACCAGCATGGTGAGACCAAAGTGGTCCATGGGCCGCACGGTTGTGGGCGTAAGCTACTCCGTCTCTTTGGGGGCTACACCCTGCAGATCCGCAATCCCGACAGTTGGGAGGGTTGGTCTTGGGGCGCCAAGCACGTGTGGGGCATGCAGCCGGTAGGTCAGCAGGTTCCCCAGAGCAACCTCCTCTGGGACATCTCCAAGAATGCCGAGCTCCTGCTCTTCTGGGGTTGTGACCAGGAGACCACCACCTGGGGTTGGCAGGGCCAGCTTCCCAGCCGCCTCTCCTACTGGTGGAGCGAGCTCGGAATCAAGCAGATCTACATCTCTCCGGACTGCAACTACGCAAATGCGGTGCATGCGGACAAGTGGATACCCATCCTTCCCAATACGGATGCCGCTCTCTACCTGGCTATTGCCCACCAGTGGTTCCAGAAGGGCACCTACGACAAGGAGTATCTGGAGACTCATGCCGTGGGAGTGGACAAGTTCGAGGACTACGTGATGGGTAGGGTGGATGGTCGGCCCAAGACTCCGGAGTGGGCATCTCCCATCACCGGAGTACCATCCCGGATCATCAAGGCTCTGGCCGATGAGTGGGCCTCCAAGCGCACCACCATCGTCATCGGCAATGGTGGTCCGGCCATCCGCGGGCCCTACAGCCACGAGCCCGCCCGCCTCCAGGTTCTATGTCTGGCCATGCAGGGCCTGGGCAGGCCGGGCGTGAACCAGTCGAAGATGATCGAATGGGGCCTTACCAACAGTCTCCAGCAGATGGCCCAGCCGGCCCCTTCCGTGCTGCTCAGTCTATGGCCGGCCTATACCGGTGGGAGCGTGCGGGACACCAATCATCCCTCGTTCATACCGGAGACCCTGGTGCCCAAGGCCATCTTGGAGGGCAAGTGCGACTGGTGGGGCAACGAGCAGGAGATGGCTCCCCGTGAGGACCAGTTCGTCCACTACAAGTACCCGGCCGACGGCTGTTCGCCCATCCGCCTCATCTGGACCGACTCTCCCTCTTGGATCACCTCCTGGAACGACGGCAACGCCTATATGCGGGCCATGCAACACCCGTCCATCGAGTTCATCTTCGCCCAGCATCCCTGGATCGAGAACGACTGTCTCTTCGCCGACGTCATCCTGCCGGTCAACACCAAGCTGGAGGAGGACGACATCAACAGCGACCTGTTCGGCGGGCAGATGAACCTGATCTTCCCCGAGTACAAGTGCATCGAGCCGCTGGGCGAGTCCTACAGCGACTACGAGATTGTGTGCATGATCGCCGAGCGGCTGGGACTCCTGGAAGAGTATACGGACGGCATCTCCATACCCGAGCGCATCAAGCTCGGTTACGAGAAGTCGGGTGCCGCTCATCTCGTGTCCTGGGAAGAGCTCAACGAGAAGGGCTACTACGTGATCCCGGTCGATCCCGACTGGGAGAAGACCCCGGCCGGCCTCATCGAGTTCTACGAAGACCCCGAAGGACATCCGCTTTCCACTCCCACCGGCAAGTTGGAGTTCTTCTCCACCGGACTGGCCGAGCACTTCCCCGATGACGAGGAGCGGCCGCCGGTTCCCAGATGGATCTCAAGAGGCGAGACCCATCAGGAGTCCCTGGACTCCGACCGGGCCAAGCAGTACCCACTCCTGGTCGTGAGCAACCACCCCCGTTGGGGAGTCCACGCCCAGCACGACGACGTCACCTGGCTCCGGGAGATCGAGACCTGCAAGATCAAGGGACCGGATGGATATCAATATCAGCCTCTGTGGATACACCCGGTGGACGCCGCCGCTCGGGGCATCAAGCACGGCGACATTGTGAGCATCTACAACGAACGAGGTGCGGTGTTGGCCGGCGCCTACGTGACCCAGCGCATCATCCCCGGAGCCGTGTCGATGGACCACGGGGCCAAGCTGGATCCCATCGCATTGGGCGAGATCGACCGGGGCGGCGTGATCAACACCATCGTGCCCGGCAAGACGACCTCCAAGCACGTTTGCGGGATGGTGGTCTCCGGCTTCTTGGCCCAGGTGGAGAAGGCCGATCTGCAGGGTCTGCGGGCCAAGTACCCCGAGGCCTTCGCCCGTGAATGTCACGTGACCGCCGGACCCTCCTTAGTCGGCGTGGTGGAGAGGGGGGCCTGATGGGCAAGGTCATGATCATAGATCTCGCCATCTGCAACGGCTGCCACAACTGCCAGATAGCCTGCAAGGACGAGCACGTAGGCAACGACTGGTCGCCCATCGCGAGTCCCCAGCCCGATACCGGTCAGTTCTGGCACAAGGTCACAGGGCTGGAGCGGGGCACGGTTCCCAAGGTGATGGTCACCTACCATCACAGCATGTGCCAACACTGCGAGGAGGCTCCCTGCATCGAAGCCTGCCCTTCGCACGCCATCTACCGCCGCCCCGACGGCATCGTCATCATCGATCCGGAGAAGTGCCGGGGCAACAGGATGTGTATCGAAGCCTGCCCCTATGAGAATGTCATCTACTTTAACGACGATCTGAACATCGCCCAGAAGTGCACCATGTGTGCGCATCTCCTGGACCAGGGTTGGACCGAGACCCGGTGTTCGGACGCCTGCCCCACCGGGGCGCTCACCTTCGGCGATGAGGACGACCCCAAGATCAAGGAGCTCATATCTAAGGCTGAGTTTCTCAAGCCCGATCTTCCCACCCGCCCTCGTGTCTACTACCTCAACCTGCCTAAGAGGTGGATTGCCGGAGCGGTCTACGACCCGGAGGCCGACGAGTGCACCGAAGGGGCCACCGTCACCGCCACCAATGGGGACACGGGGGAGGCTGTGACGGTCACCACCGACAACTA
>JAAYCW010000064.1 GCA_012729575.1 Actinomycetota bacterium
CCCTGGAGCTAGAACAGCCTGTGCTGTCGGCGACAGTATCGCGAGTACTCGAGCGTGAACTGGAGCCGGCAGTACAGGCTGTTCGCGCGAGCATGAACTGGAGCCGATAGTACAGGCTGTTCCGCGTATGCTAGCCTTAGCAATCCTTTAGAATAACCCTTGGGTGACCCAGGCGCGCCGGCGTCGCGCCGATGACGATGGAGGACGCGTGGAACGTCTCAAAGACTTCAAAGTGCTGGTCGCGGAACTCATGGACGTAGATGCCATAGACATGCTGTCGTGCGCATGCCGGGTGGATGTGAAATATAAGCTCAGCCGCGACGAGATCTTGGCGATCATCCCTGAGTACGACGGCCTAATCGTTCGCAGCGAGACGATCGTCGACAAGACCCTCCTCGACGCAGCCGTGAAGCTGCGCATCGTGGGGCGAGCCGGATCGGGCCTCGACAACATAGACGTGCCCACGGCCACCGAGAAGGGCGTCATCGTCTGTAACACCCCGGAGAGCAACGTGGTCTCAGCCGCCGAGCACACCATGGGTCTGCTGCTGTCCAGCAGCCGCAACATCCCCTGGGCCGACCGCTTCATCAAGAGCGGCCAGTGGGGGCGCAAGCAGTTCGAGGGCAGTGAGCTGTACGGCAAGACCCTGGGGATCATCGGCTTGGGGCGCATCGGTGGGTTGGTGTCGCAGCGGGCCCGCGGATTCGCCATGCGGGTCATCGCCTACGACCCCTACATCCCCGATTCACGTTTCGAGAACCTGCACGTCGAGAAGAAAGCCACCCTGGACGACCTGCTCGGCGAGGCCGACTTCATCACCATCCACACGCCGCGCACCAAGGAGACCATGAACATGGTGAGCGACGACCAGATAGCCCTCATGAAGCCCGGGGTGCGACTGGTCAACTGCGCCCGCGGCGGTCTGTACAACGAGGACGCCCTGGTCCGAGGCCTTAAGTCGGGCAAGATCGCCTCCGTGGGCATCGACACCTGGATGAACGAACCTCAGTCGGCCCACCCTCTCTATGAGTTTGAGAATGTGGTCGGCACCCCGCACCTGGGAGCCTCCACCTTTGAGGCCACCCGGCGCGTGGGCCAGGAGGTCGTGGCCGAGGTCGTAGCCGGTCTGCGCGGCGAGATAGTCAAGAACGCCGTCAACATGCCCAGTCTGTCCGAGGAGCTTTTCGCCAAACTGGAGACGTTCATCAGTCTGGTGGAAAAGATGGGGGCCCTCTACCGGCAGATACGTCGACGCAGAGTTAAGAAGGTGGAGATCGTCTTTGCGGGCAAAGAGATCGACGTGCCCGACGACGCGAGGATCCTCTCTCTCGTGGCCCTCAAGGGAGTGCTCGAGGGGAGCATGGCCTACGGCAGCGTCAACTTCGTCAACGCGGGGCTCCTGGCCGAGCAGTTCGGCATCGAGGTGAAGGAGACCATCTCCCTGGAGAGCAAGGACTACCGCAACCTCATCCGCATGGTCGTGACCGAAGGAGACGATGCGGAGTTCGTCATTGCAGGGACGGTGCTGGAACAGAGATATCCGCGCATTGTCCAGATAGGAGACTTTTCCATCACCTTCAGCCCTGAGGGCACATTGGCCTATGCACCGCATAAGAACGTCCCGGGCGTCATCGGCCGGGTGGCTACCACGATGGGTGAATACGGCGTCAACATCTCCCGGATGGTCACGTCCAGCGGGATCGATAACGTCCTGCGTGACTCCATAATGATCCTGGGCCTCGACAATCACGTTCCCCAGGAGGCCATCGACCGCTGCCTGGAGATGGACGAGATACATGAGATGAAGATCATCGATCTTTGATCTTTCGTCGGACGATCATCCGCAAACCCCTGGAACGGGGCCGCCTCCAGCGTTTAGAATGACCCTATGTTCTCACGCGTCACTCCGCCGTGACGCCTGCGCAGGAAGGGGAGACGAAAGGAGGTCGTCCCGCCGACTATCGTTCGGCGATTTGTTGCCTGTTGGGCCGTCAGTCGTCATTCATCTACTAGAAGTGTGAGGTGCTCTGAGCAATGCCTGCATCACGATCCCGTCGTGTACTCATCTGTAGCGCACTCGTGGTGGTCCTCGTCCTGATGGGGGCCTTCGCCGCCGCGTGCGGTGAATCCGAGGAAGAGACCACTACGACTGCCGCTCCCGGGCCCGAGTCCACCACTACCTCGGAGGCGGAAGCGACCTCCACCACGGCCGGCGAAACGACCACTACGGCCGCCCAGACACCTGAGGAAGAGTATGTCTTCGGGATGGTGTACGTCGGCCCCTACAACGACAACGGTTGGAGCCAGGCCAACTACGAGGGCGGCCTCTACGTCGAGGAGAATCTCCCGGGCACCAAGATGGTCTATGTCGATAAGGCCAATACCTCCGACAGACCCGGGACTACCGTCGAGCAGTTGGCTGAAGAACTGCTCGCCCAGGACGCGAAGATGATCATGTTCACTTCCGACGACATGAAAGACGGCGCCCTGGCCTTCGCCGCAGCCCACCCGGAGATACCGGTGCTGCACACTTCCGGGGACGGTGCCTGGAAAGAGGGCAAGGACTTCAAAGACCTGCCCAACCTGAGCAATGTCATGGGCAAGATGGAATACGGCAAGATGATCGCCGGCGTGGCCGCGGCCCTGACGACCAAGACAGGCAAGATCGGTTACCTCGGCCCCCTGATCAATGATGAGACCCGCCGCCTGGCCGCCTCCGTATACCTGGGCGCCAAGTACGCATGGACCGAGTACCTGGGGAAAGACCCGGCCGAACTGACCTTCCGGGTCGACTGGATCGGCTTCTGGTTCAACATCCCCGGAGTCACCTCCGATCCGACCCAGGTGGCCGACAACTTCTTCAACCAAGGTTTTGACGTAGTCGTGTCGGGCATCGACACCACCGAAGCTCTGGTGGAAGCCGGCAAGATGGCCGACGCGGGCAAAGAGACCTGGGCCATCCCCTACGACTATGTCGGCTCCCTGTCTGAGGCTCCCCAAGTCGCGCTCGGCGTGCCCTACTTCAACTGGGGTCCCGAGTACCTGAAGGCGGTAACGGCAGCACGCGAGGGCAACTGGTCGACCTTCTTCAACTGGATCGACCCCGATTGGGCCGATATCAACAATCCCGACACTTCCATAGTGGGCTTCGAGAAGGGTGAAGCTCTGTCGGCCGAAGCGGCCGCCAAGGTCGATGAGTTCATCGCGGAACTGGCGGGCGGCCTCAATCTCTTCACCGGCCCTCTGAACCTCCAGGACGGCACCCCCCACCTGGCCGATGGTGAAGTGGCTACCGACCAGCAGATCTGGTACCTGCCCCAGTTGCTCGAAGGCATGGAAGGCCAGAGCGTATCCGAATAGAAGCCACTACATCGATGAGAACCGTATCCGGCGAAAGGGGAGACCTCACGGTCTCCCCTTTCTGCTTCCGGCCGGCCCTCGTGGCCGGCCGGCGCCCGTGCCGCCGATAGACTCAGAGGCCTGTGGAAGTCCGACTCACCGATATCCGTAAACATTTTGGCCCCGTCAGAGCCAATGACGGCATCACCCTCACCGTGGCCGCCGGCACCATCCAGGGGATCCTGGGCGAGAACGGCGCAGGCAAGAGCACACTCATGAAGATACTCTCGGGCTTCCAACCGGCGGACAGCGGCATCATCGAGCTCGACGGACGGTTGGTCCGGATGCGCTCTCCGGCCGATGCCATCAGACACGGCGTCGGCATGCTCCACCAAGACCCGTTGGACTTCCCGCCCATGAAGGTGGTGGATAATCTTCTGATCGGCGCCCCGGGACGCATCGTCCCCCGGCGCCGGGAAGCCGCTGAGGCGGTCGCCGCGCTGGCCGCTTCCTTCGGCCTGGCGCTCGATCTCAAGGCCGAGGTGGGCTCATTGACGGTGGGCGAACGTCAACAGTTGGAGCTTATACGCCTCCTCTGGCTTGGGGCGCGCGTGCTCATACTCGACGAACCGACCACAGGCATCAGCGCCGACCAGCGCGGGGAGTTGTTCGATACGCTGCGCCGCCTTGCCGCTCAGGGCAAGACGGTGCTCTTCGTCTCTCACAAGCTGGAGGAGGTCCAGGAGCTTTGCATGCGCGTGGCCGTGTTGCGGCAAGGCCGGCTGGTGGGCGAAGCCCTGCCGCCCTTCCGGGTCGATAACCTGGTCAACATGATGTTCGAACGCGAGGTCTCTCTGGGCGACCGCTATGCCTGCGCCCCGGGCAAGACCGTGTTGCGCCTATCAGGTCTCGGCGCTGAACACGGCCGCATCCGCTTCGAGGGCCTCAACCTGGAGGTCAAGGAGGGCGAGACGATCGGTCTGGCCGGCATGGAGGGGAGCGGACAGAGCCTGCTTCTGCAGACATGTGCCGGACTGGCCCCACCCATCAGCGGCCGGGTGCAGCTCGTGGGGGCCGACCTCACAGGAAAGACCTACCGCCAGTTCAAGCGGCGCGGAGTAGCCTACGTCCCCGCCACCAGACTGGAGGAGGGCCTCATCCCCGGACTGTCGCTCGCCGAACACTTCCTGCTCACCGAGAAGAAGTCGGGCATCTTCATCAACAAGGAGAGAGGCCGGCGCATAGCCGACGAGCGCATAGCTCAGTTCAACATCAAAGGCACTCCGGCCAACACCGTTGAGTCGCTCTCCGGGGGCAACCAGCAGCGGGCTCTGCTCGCGCTGGTGAAACCGGGCTCGAAACTCTTGCTCCTTGAGCAGCCCACCCGGGGTCTCGACGTAGAGTCGGTCATATACCTGTGGAGCAAGCTGAAAGAGCGCTGTCGAGGGAGAGAGGCAATCATCTTCACCTCGAGCGATCTGGACGAGTTGTTGCGTTACAGCGACCGCATCCTCGTCTTCTTCGCGGGCAGGATCTCCGGACCGTTCCAAGCTGCTTCCACCACGGTCGAGGAACTGGGGCACCTGATAGGAGGCGGATCCGCCTCTGACGGTACGGGACCGTGCGTGGCCGTCGACGGCGCGGCCGTCGGCGGAGCCGGGACCGATGTGGCCGGTACCCCCGTCGCGGGAGGGCTCTATGACTGAGTCCGGCTCTACGACGCCCACTCCCGTCCCCGAAGGACCCACGCGGCCGGGACCCGCTGAGGCCGGCGGGAAAGGCCGCTTCTCCCGCCGGACCTGGATCAACCTCGGACTGCAACTGGCCGCCCTCGTCCTGGCCTTCCTGCTCACGAGCGTGGTGCTGCTCGTAGCAGGCGCTCCGCCCTTTCAGGCCTACATCGAGATCGCCAAGGGCGCGGCGGAGTCGTTCACCGACGTTTCGAACGTGCTGGTAGCCTGGGTCCCGCTCCTTCTTGCTTCGGCCGGGGTGCTGGTGACCTTCGCAGCCGGTCTCTGGAACATCGGAGTCGAGGGACAGATCGTCCTCGGCGCCGTACTCACCACTTGGGTCCTCCGCCTGCTCATGGCCACCTCCCTCCCCCCCTCGCTCATCATCGTGCTGGCCATGCTGGCCGGCATATTGGGTGGAGCCTTGTGGGCTGCGCTGGCGGGAGTCCTCAAGACTTTCGGAGGAGTGAACGAGATCTTCGGTGGGCTGGGACTCAACTTCGTAGCCACCGCCCTGACGCTGTGGCTCATCTTCGGCCCGTGGAAACGCCCCGGTATCGGCTCCATGAGCGGCACCGAACCCTTCCCCGAACAACTGGGCCTCCCCACCCTGGCCGGAGAGCGTCTGAGTCTGTGGTCGCTCGCCCTCGGCCTTCTAGCTGTCATTTTTGTCTACATCCTCTTGGAACGGACGCATGCCGGACTGAGGCTCAAGGCCGTGGGACTTAACCGGCGCGCCGCCTTCCTACTGGGAGTGCCGACTTGGCAGTACGCCCTGCTCGCCTTCTTCGTTTGCGGCGGGTTGGCGGGACTGGCCGGGGCCATCCAGGTGACCGCCGTTTACCACAGGTTGATCCCCTCCATCTCCAGCGGATACGGATTCTTGGGCCTGATGATCGGCATGCTTATCGCCTATCGGGCAATCTGGGTGGCGCCGGTGGCTCTGTTCTTCGCGGCTCTCAACATCGGCAGCATCCAACTACCCATCGTGCTCAAGCTGGACTCCACCCTGTCGGGAGTCCTACAGGGCGCCCTGGTGTTGCTGGTGCTGCTGGTGGAGGGAGCGCGGCAACGTTACCTGCGTCGCTCCCGAACGAGGGCCGTCTGATGGACGGGACCACCCTCGTGATCGGGCTCGCGGGCGTGCTCGCCACTGCTTCGCCCATCGTGGTTGCCACCATCGGCGAGACGTTCGCCGAACGAGCCGGCGTCATCAACCTATCGGTGAACGGCACCATCCTGCTCTCCGCCATGGGGAGCTTCGTGGTCGCCCTCAACACCGGCAGCCTGTTCCTGGGATTCCTGGCCGGAGCTTTCGTCGGAGCCGTCGTCGCTCTCATCGTGGCCTTCGGCAGCATCACCCTGCGCCAGTCCCAGGTGGCCATCGGCTTCGTCCTCACCTTGTTCTGCAGAGACTTGGCGTATTTCCTGGGCAACCCCTTCATGGGCGAGAAAGGCCCGATGCTCCCGGTCCGGCCCATCCCCCTGCTGGAGGACATCCCCATTTTGGGTACGATGTTCTTCAAACAGGATGTCATGACCTACTTCAGCTTCGTGCTGATCGTAGTGGCCTGGTGGTGGATATTCCGCACCCGTCCCGGCCTGGTGCTAAGGGCGGTGGGAGAACGCCCTGAAGCGGCGTTCGCCCGGGGAGCCCGAGTGAGTGTGGTGCGTTACGTCTACACCACCCTGGGCGGGGCCCTGGTGGGACTGGCCGGCCCCATGTTCTCTCTCGGAGTCAAGGCCGGCTGGAAGGGCACCATATCGGGGCTGGACGGCCTCGGCTGGATCGTGCTTGCCATTGTCATCTTCGGTGCATGGAACCCCGTACGTGGCGCTCTCGGCGCCTATCTGTTCGGGCTGCTGCAGTGGCTGAGCGTGGTCCTCCAACCTCATCTGCAGAGCATCCCCTCCCAGGTTCTGCAAGTGGCCCCGTTCCCCCTGATGATCCTCACTCTGCTCTTCGTCAACGTGGGGAACGCCGAATGGGTGGAGCGAGTCTTGGCCGCCCTCCCGGAGCCGGTCCGGAGGGTAGTGGCCAAGGCAATACGCGCCTTGCGGGTGGTGCAACCCCGAAGTCTGGGGATCCCGTTCGAACGGGACTGAGAGCCGCCGGACCGCCCTAGTCCTCTCTTGTCCACCTGTATAGCTTGATGGCTCAAAACTAGGCCTTGTGGATAGCCCCTGGCGCCGTTTCGGCTGCTACCCTGTCCTCAGTTCCGCCGGCCGACCGGCGGCAACAGCAATACCGACAGCAGGGGTGGTGTTCGGACAATGAGGGCATGGATCCATGGGCGACCTGGACCACAGGGTTAGACACGCCGGTAGGCCGGGTTTTCCCGAAGCACAAGGGCTCTACGACCCGCGCAACGAGAAGGACTCGTGTGGCGTCGGCTTCGTGTGCGATATCGGCGGCAGGCCGTCCCACGAGATGGTCGAGCGCGGCATCGAAGTGCTCAAGAACCTGCTCCACCGGGGAGCGGCCGGCGCCGATGCCGGGACGGGCGACGGCGCGGGCGTGCTGGTCCAGATGCCGGATCGCTTCCTCCGCTCCGCCTGCAGGGATCTCGGCATCACCCTGCCCCCGGGCGGGCGGTACGGGGTGGGAATGATGTTCCTACCCTTGGAGGATCGCCTGCAGACGGCGTGCCGGTCCGTCGTCGAACAGGCGCTTGCGGCGGAGGGCCTGCGCACCCTGGGTTGGCGCGAGGTGCCGACGGTGGAAAGCGCTCTGGGAGATGCCGCCCGCGCACTGCGGCCCTCAGTGTGGCAGTGCTTCACAGAGCCGGACGGCTCCGATTCCACCTGCCCCGATGCGGACACCTTGGAGCGTAGGCTCTACGTAGCCAGACGACAGTGCGAGAGAGCCGTGCTTCAGGCTCTGGACGGGGAGGCGCGCTTCTACATACCCAGCTTCTCCTCGCGCACCATCGTCTACAAGGGTCTGATGATGGCTACGGAGATCCCCGCCTTCTACCAGGATCTCAACGACCCCGCTTTCGAGAGTGCTCTGGCGGTCGTGCACCAACGCTATAGCACCAACACTTTCCCCTCCTGGGAACTGGCTCAGCCGTTCCGCTACCTCGCTCACAACGGGGAGATCAACACCCTCCGCGGGAACCTGAACTGGATGCGATCGCGCGGGCCCGATCTCGCCTCCGAGCTATTCGGCGACGACATCGCCAAGCTTCTCCCCGTGACGGATGAGAATGCCAGTGACTCCGCCTCTCTCGACAACGTGCTGGAGCTGCTAACCACCGGGGGCCGGAATATCGACCACGCCCTCCTCATGTTGATACCGCAGGCCTGGGGAGCCAAGTACCCCATGGGTCCCGATTTGCGCGGGTTCTTCGAATACCATGCCGGTCTGATGGAGCCGTGGGACGGACCGGCCGCGGTCGCCTTCAGCAACGGCAGGGTGGTAGGCGCTTTACTCGACCGCAACGGACTCCGACCCGCCCGCTACACCATCACCAAGGACGGCTTCATGGTCCTAGCCTCCGAAGCCGGCGTGCTGGAACTCGCGGCCGATAGGATCAGCGAGAGGGGCTCCCTTCGGCCCGGCCAGATAGTCCTTGTCGACCTGAACGCGCGCCGGGTGCTCAAAGACGTAGAGATCAAGACCCGCTTGGCCCGCCGCCGGCCTTACCGACGCTGGGTCGCGGAGAACAAGATCGCCGTGCACGGCTTCTTCGGTGCCGTGACCCCTCCGGACCCCGAGACCGGGAGCCTGCTGCGACGTCAGAAGCTGTTCGGGTATACCAGGGAGGACATCGACCTGATCCTCGACCCCATGGCGGTCGCGGGTAACGAACCGGTGGGCTCCATGGGAGCCGACGAGCCCCTGGCCGTGCTCTCCGAGCGCCCGCAGTTGCTCTACTGGTACTTCAAGCAGCTCTTTGCGCAGGTGACCAATCCGGCCATCGACTCCATCCGAGAAGAACTGGTGATGTCGATGATGACGTTCATCGGGTCGCCCGGGAACATCCTGGACGAGGGACCGCAGCAGGCCCGGTTGGTGAAGTTGAACCATCCCATCCTCTCCGACGAAGACTTGGCAAGGATCCGAGGCCTCAACATCCCGGACTTCGCCTCGCGCACAGTGTCCATAGGCTTCCCGGCAAACGGTTCCGGACACGATCTGGCCACCGCGCTCGACCATCTCTGCCGGCAGGCCGAAGAGGCCGTGGCGGCCGGCGAACGCATCCTGATATTGAGCGACCGAGATCTGCCCGAAGGCACTATGCCCATCCCGGCCTTGCTGGCCGTATCGGCGGTCAACCGCCACCTGCTGCGCAACAGCCGGCGCGCCGGCGTGGACATCATCATTGAGACCGGCGAGGCCCGCGAGGTCATGCACGTTGCCCTGCTCTTGGGCTACGGAGCCTCGGCCATCAACCCCTACCTGGCCTTCGAGATCCTGGTCGATCTGGCGCTGCGCAACCGTCTGAGCAGGGATGTCGGACCGACCGGGGCGCTGGAGTCGTACACCAAGGCCCTCTGCAAAGGACTGCTCAAGATCATGTCCAAGATGGGCATCTCCACCCTGCGCAGCTACCGGAGCGCCCAGGTCTTCGAGGCCGTGGGACTGAACAGCGATATGGTCCTTCGATACTTCGACGGCACAGCGTCCCCCATCGAGGGCATCGGACTGGACGAGATCGCAGCCGAAGCCGGGGCGCGCCACCAGGCGTCGTGCGAAGCGGAGGAAACGACGCCGCCCCTCCTCCCAAGCGGTGGCCATTACCGGTACCGCAAGGACGGGGAACGCCATCTATGGACTCCTGAAGCCATCCACTACCTTCAACAGGCGACCCGCCACAACGACTACACCTTCTATCAGAGGTACGCGGCCCTGATCAACGACCAGGAGCGCCATCAGAGCACGCTGCGGGGGCTTCTGAAGTTCCAAGCGACCAAACCTATCCCTGTAGACGAGGTAGAGCCTGAGTCGGAGATCGTCAAGCGTTTCGTTACCGGAGCCATGTCCTTCGGCTCCATAAGCCAGGAAGCCCATGAGACTCTGGCGATCGCGATGAACCGCCTCGGCGGCATGAGCAACAGCGGCGAAGGGGGCGAGGACCCCGAGCGCTACGTGCCACTCCCCAACGGAGACAGCCGCCGCAGTGCCATCAAGCAGATCGCCAGCGGGCACTTCGGCGTGACGGCCGAGTACCTCATCAACGCCCGCGAACTGCAGATCAAGATCGCTCAGGGAGCCAAACCCGGCGAAGGGGGACAGCTCCCAGGCAACAAGGTCTATCCCTGGATCGCAAAGACCCGGCATTCGACCCCCTACGTCAGCCTGATCTCGCCTCCGCCGCACCACGACATCTACTCCATAGAAGACATCAAGCAACTCATATACGACCTGCGCTGTGCGAACCCAGAGGCGCGCGTCTCTGTGAAACTCGTCTCCGAAGTGGGAGTGGGTACCGTCGCAGCCGGTGTGGTCAAGGCTGAAGCCGATGTGATCCTCATCAGCGGCTACGACGGCGGGACCGGCGCAGCGCCCCTCTCCTCAGGACGCCACGCGGGTGTGCCTTGGGAACTCGGCCTGGCCGAGACCCAGCAGACTCTGGTACTGAACGGCCTGCGGAGCCGGGTCAGACTCCAGACCGACGGGCAGCTGAAGACCGGACGAGACGTGGTGATCGCTGCCATGCTGGGCGCGGAGGAGTTTGGTTTCGCAACGACCGCCCTGGTGGTGCTTGGGTGCGTCATGATGCGCTGCTGCCACAAGAACACCTGCCCTGTGGGCGTGGCCACCCAGGACCCGGAGTTGCGCAGTCTGTTCACGGGGAAGCCAGAACACGTAGTCAACTTCTTCAAGATGGTGGCCCGGGAGGCGCGCGAGTATCTGGCTCAGCTGGGCGTCCGTAGCTTGGACGAACTGGTGGGACGGGCCGACCTGCTGCAGTTCAACGACGCGATCACCTTCTGGAAGGCCCGAGGGCTTGATCTCTCCAAAGTCCTCTACCGACCCCAGCCGCACTCCGCGGCGGTGCGTTGCACCGCCCCGCGGCAGCATGGTTTCGAAAACGCGCTCGATCTGGAGATTCTGCCCCAGGTCGAGGACGCCATAGAAACACTGAACCCGGTCACCTGCACCTTGCCGATCCGGAATGTGCACCGCACCGCCGGCACGCTCATCTCCAGCCGTATCGCCCGCAGGCATGGGGGCAAGGGCCTTCCGGACGACACCATCACCCTCGGGTTCCAGGGCTCCGCCGGGCAGAGCTTCGCGGCCTTCTGCTCCAAGGGCATGACGTTCGTGCTGGAGGGCGAGGCCAACGATTATTTGGGCAAGGGGCTGTCCGGCGCTAAGATCGTGGTCCGGCCGCCGGACGGTTCGGACTTCGACCCCGCTGAGAACGTCATCGTAGGCAACGTCGCCCTGTATGGCGCGACTGCCGGTGAGGTCTACATCTGCGGGCAGGCCGGCGAGCGCTTCGCCATCCGCAATAGCGGCGCTTACGCCGTGGTCGAGGGACTCGGTGACCACGGCTGTGAGTACATGACCGGAGGCCGGGTGGCCATCCTGGGCCGGACCGGGGTCAACTTCGCCGCCGGCATGAGCGGCGGCATCGCCTACGTCTTCGATGAGACCGGCCTCTTCGACGAGCGCTGCAATCTGGGCATGGTCGATCTGGAGCTCATGCACGACCCCAGAGACCAAGAAGAACTGAAAGGCATGATCGAACGCCACGTCAAGTACACGGGGAGCGCGCGGGGCCGACAGATATTACTCGACTGGGAGTCCTCCATGCCGCACTTCGTCAAGGTCTTCCCCACCGACTACAAGCGGGCCCTGGGAGCGTTGAGCAAGGAAGACGAGGCAATTGAACGCGAGCAGGTGCGCGATTGATGCGGGGCACAACACCGACAATTCGAGGACTGATGGGCCATGTCTAGAGAGCGGGCATTTCTAGAGCAGGAACGGGTGGACGTGACCTACCGCCCTGTGGAAGAACGGATCAGGGACTTCCAAGCGGTCGACCTACCTCTGACCGACGCCGAGATCCAGCTTCAGGCGTCGCGCTGCATGGAGTGCGGTACCCCCTTCTGCCATGCGGCCGCAAGCGGCTGTCCGCTGGCGAACGTGATCCCAGAATTGAACACATACGTCTACAGGGGGCATTGGAAGGAAGCCTTGGATCTCCTTCTCTCCACCAACTGTTTCCCGGAGTTCACCGGTCGCGTATGCCCGGCGCTCTGCGAAGGCGCCTGCGTCCTCGGCCTCATCCGGCAACCCGTGAATATCTGCAAGATCGAACTGGCCATCGTCGAGCAGGGTTTTCAACGCGGTTACCTCAAGGCTCACGTACCGTCGTCGCGGAGGAGGGAACGGGTCGCCGTCGTCGGTTCGGGTCCGGCCGGCCTGGCCACTGCCCATGTGCTCAACCGGGCCGGCTTCAACGTCACCGTATACGAGAAGGACGCGAAGCCGGGCGGCATCCTGCGCTACGGCATACCCGACTTCAAGCTGGAAAAGTGGGTGGTCGACCAGCGCGTCGAACTGATGACCCAGGAAGGCGTGGTCTTCGAATGCGGCGTGGACGTGGGCGAAGACGTATCCTACCGGTTCCTCCGCGACCGCTACGACGCGGTGGTGCTCGCCGCCGGAGCCGGCGTGGCCCGCGACCTTGCGGTGCCGGGCCGCGACCTGGATGGCATCCATTTCGCCATGGAGTTCTTGCGCCGGCAGAACCGGCTGGTGGGGGGCGAGCGGGCGGATCCGGAGCAGCCGCCGACCGCCGCCGGCAAGAACGTGGTCGTTATAGGTGGAGGCGACACCGGCTCGGACTGTATCGGTACCGCCTGGCGACAGGGAGCCCGGCAGGTGACGCAACTGGAGATACTCCCCGAGCCGCCCGCCACCCGTTCGGATTCGACCCCTTGGCCGCAATGGCCGCTGATCCGGCGTGACTCGAGCAGCCACAAAGAGGGGGGCACGCGCCTGTGGAGCGTCGATACTACGTCCTTCTCAGGCTCGCAGGGGCATGTCCGGGAGATCCACTGTGCGCGGGTGGAGTGGATCGCGGACAAGACCGGCGGGCGTCCTTTCCCGCGCAAGGTCTCGGACTCCGATTTCGCGCTGGAAGCTGATTTGGTGCTTATAGCCATGGGCTTCGTGGGCCCTGGCGGGACGGGCCTAGCGGAACGGCTCGGCATCGCCAAGGATGAGCGGGGCTTCGTCGCGCGCGATGCCGACCGCTCCACCAACATCGAAGGCGTCTTCGCGGCCGGAGACATGCACAGAGGTGCTTCCCTCGTCGTGCACGCCATAGCCGACGGCACGCGGACCGCCCAGAAGGTCACGCGGTATCTGAACGAGAAGGGGGCCACTCGCTATGTATGACCCTACCATGACTACGGGCCTACCGGGCCTTGACAAAGTGCTAAAAGGTCTCTTGCCGGGCGACAACGTCGTCTGGCAGGTAGACACTGTCGAGGAGTATCAAGCGATAGTGACCCCCTACGGCCGGGCAGCCCTCGCCAACGGCCGACGACTCATCTATTTCCGCTTCGCCCGTCACGAGCCGCTGATCTCCGCCGAAGAGGGTGCCGAGGTCTACGAACTCGACTCGGAGCAGGGGTTTGAGAACTTCATCGCGGCGATCCACGAAGTAATCCAGGGAACGGGGCGCGGCGCCTTCTACATCTTCGACTGCCTCTCGAAGCTGGCCGCCGATTGGTATTCGGACCAGATGCTCGCCAACTTCTTCATGCTCACCTGCCCCTACCTCTATGACCTGGAGACCGTCGCCTACTTCGCTCTCTACCGCAACTATCACACCGCGTACGCCCTCCAGCCCATCCAGGAGACCACTCAGCTCTTCATAGACGTTTACCGCTACAAGGACGAGCTCTATGTCCGGCCGGTGAAGGTGCAACACCGCTACTCACCCACGATGAACATGCTCCACGTGTGGCGCGGGGACGAATTCCCCACGATCACCTCAAGTGCGGTCATCTCCGAGATCTTGACCTCGGCACAATGGTCCGGTCTGGCGTACGACAGCAGCGTCGGGTTCTGGGAGACCAACTTCCTGCGCGCCCGGGAACTGCTCCAGTCCGGCGAATACCGGCCTGATCTGCCGGGCAAAGGACGAGACCTGTACGACACACTGGCCAGGATGATCATCTCCCGTGACGCGAACATGCAGGGGCTGATCTCCCGATATCTCAGCATGCAGGACATCCTCGATGTGCGCAAGCGCATGATCGGAACCGGGCTCATCGGCGGCAAGACTCTGGGGATGCTGCTGGCCCGAGCCATCCTCCGCAGCGGGTCCCGGTTCGCGGGCCTCATGGAGGAGCACGACTCCTTCTACATCGGTTCCGATGTGTTCTACGACTTCCTCGTACGCTGCGGGGTCTGGTGGGTCCGGCAGAAGCAACGGGACCCCCAGCACTTCCTCGAAGGAGCCGAGCAGGCCCGACAGCGCATGCTGACCGGGGAGTTCCAACCTCATATCCTCCGCCGCCTAGAGGAGATGATCGACTATTTCGGACAGTCGCCCTTCGTCGTGCGTTCCAGCTCGCTGTTGGAAGACAGCTACGGCAACTCCTTCGCCGACAAGTACGAAAGTATCTTCTGTGCCAACCAGGGCCCGCGGGAGCAACGCCTGCAGGACCTGCTGGCGGCCATCCGGCAGATCTATGCCAGCTCCATGAGCGAGGAGGCTCTGCGCTACCGGGCCGACCGGGGCGTGCTCGACCGTGACGAGCAGATGGCTCTACTGGTCATGCGCGTCTCCGGCTCCATGTACGACCGGCATTTCTATCCCCAGTTGGCCGGCGTTGGCTTCTCGTTCAACCCCTATGTGTGGGACCGCGCCATCGACCCGGAAGCGGGCGTGATCCGATTGGTCTTCGGTTTGGGTACCCGAGCCGTCAACCGTTCCGATGACGATTACACCCGGGTCATCGCTCTGAACGCACCCGAAAAACGACCCGAGGCGAACTTCGACGAGGTGGCACAGTTCGCCCAAAGGCGCGTGGACTATCTCGACTTGGAGGCCAACCAACTCGTCTCCAGCCACTTCCTCGACCTGGTCCAGAGCAGACCCGAACTACCCCTGAACCTGTTCGCCTCCACCGACCGCAAGCACGCCCCCAACGACCTTGACGCCCAGGTCCTCACGTTCGACCGGCTCCTCAGAGACACCGACCTCGTCACGGATCTCCGCGACATGCTGCAGATCCTGCAATCTGCCTATGACTACCCCGTGGACCTGGAATTCACGGCCAACTTCAGCGACGACGGCGGTTACAAAATCAGCCTGCTGCAGTGCCGCCCGCTGCAAGTACAGGGAGCGGCCCTAATCGAACTCCCTCACGTTGAGGTAGAGCCTGAGGACCTCATTATCAGCGCCCACGGGGCGGTCATCGGACAGAGTCTTCTGACTTCGGTAGACCGCTTCGTATACGTCTCCCCCGGGTTGTACGGCAGGCTTCCGGTACATGCACGGCACGAAGTGGCCCACCTTGTCGGCCGGATCAACTACCTCAGCACCGGCGAGCTCCGCACGGTCATGATGCTCGGCCCCGGACGTTGGGGAAGCACCAGCCCCCATCTCGGGCTGCCGGTGAGATTTAGAGACATCAACCACGCCTCGGTGCTCTGCGAGATCGTATCGATGCACGAGAACCTCGTGCCCGACGTGTCTCTCGGCACCCATTTCCTCAATGAGATTGTCGAGAGAAACATTCTGTATCTGGCTCTCTTTCCCCAGCAGGGCGAGAACTTCCTCAGTGAAGACTTCTTTGAGAACTCTCCCAGCCGTCTCTTGGAGCTGGTGCCGGGTGCGGAGGAGTTCGAAGGCGTGGTTCGGGTCATCGATTCGGTGCAAGTGGCATCGGGAGGCTCCATCCGATTGACCGCCGACGCCATCAGACAGCAGGTTCTGACCTACTTCGAGCGTCCTTACACCCCTCAAACTTAGCCATGTGTATAGTCAGAAGGATGATAGTTGGTTCTTATGTACAGGGTAAGGTCGTGATGCCACCGCTATCCTGTGGGTGTGCGACACAGAAAGGAGCAGGGAATGGCAGACAAATTGTCCAAGGAGGATGTCCTTCAGATCGTTGAAGAGAAGCAGATCAAGTTCGTGCGCTTCTGGTTCACCGACGTGCTGGGTAATCTCAAAAGTTTCGCGGTGACTCCCACCGAGTTGGAGGGGGCCTTTGAAGAAGGCATGGGCTTCGACGGTTCCTCGATAGAGGGCTTCGTGCGCATCGAAGAGTCAGACATGGTGGCCTTCCCCGACCCCAGTACCTTTGCCGTGCTTCCGTGGCGCGCGGGTGCCGGCGGAGCAGCCCGCATGTTCTGCGAGATCCGCACGCCCGACGGCAAACCTTTTCCCGGCGATCCACGCAACGTGCTGAAGAGCGTCGCGGCCAAAGCTGAAGCCATGGGCTACACCATGTACGTGGGGCCGGAACTCGAGTTCTTCTACTTCAAGGACAGCTGCAGCACCGAGGTCCTCGACCAGGGGGGCTACTTCGATCTGACCACCCTCGATGCGGGAAGCGATTTGCGCCGCGATACTATCAACGCCCTGCACGCTTTCGGGATCCAGGTGGAGTACTCCCACCACGAGGTCGCCCCTTCGCAGCATGAGATCGACCTCCGATTCAAGGACGTGCTCACCATGGCCGACCAGGTGATGACCTACCGCCTCACGGTCAAGGAGATCGCTCAGCAGAAGGGCCTTTACGCCAGCTTCATGCCCAAGCCCATGTTCGGTGTGAACGGCTCCGGGATGCACGTGCATCAATCCCTGTTTGATGGAAGTCACAACGCCTTCTTCGACGCCGCCGATGAGACCAACCTCTCCAAGGTCGGGAAAGCCTATGTGGCCGGTCTCCTCGCTCACGTGAAGGAGATCGCTCTCGTCACCAACCAGTGGATCAACTCCTACAAGCGTCTGGTCCCGGGTTACGAAGCTCCCGTCTACATCTGCTGGTCGAGACGCAATCGCTCGGCCATGGTACGCGTGCCGCTCTACAAACCGGGCAAGGAGAATGCCACCCGCGTGGAGCTGCGCAACCCGGACCCCGCCTGCAACCCCTACCTGGCCTTCGCCGCCATGCTGGCCGCCGGCCTCGACGGTATCGAGAAGGGCATGGAGTTACCGCCGGAGGCAAGCAACAACATCTACCACATGACGGAGGAAGAGCGGGCCAAGTGCGGCATCGACTCCCTGCCCGAAGATCTCTATCAGGCGATCAAAGAGTTCGAGAAGTCGAGCTTCGTGCGGGAAGCCCTAGGAGACCACGTCTGCGACTACCTGATCCGCAACAAGTGGGCGGAATGGGACGACTACAAGACCCTGGTGACACCCTACGAGATCGCCCGCTATCTCCCGATCCTCTAGCGTCGACAGCCACCCTGCTGTCCGCCCGGCGGCCGGATGGCCGCCGGGCGGTTATTCTGCGACCTTCCGGAGCCGGCGTGTGTGCCCGGCCCTCTAGCGACGATGCCCAGGTTCCCTCCCACCCTGTCGACATGAAGGTGTAGGCTGTGGGCATGCACGCCGGTGGAGGAGTCGCGATGGGCCCATCGCGCAG
>JAAYCW010000065.1 GCA_012729575.1 Actinomycetota bacterium
GCGCCGATCCCCACGAAGGCCGCCTGTCCCAAGGAGATCTGCCCTGCCTGCCCCAAGAGCAGGCTCAGCCCGAGAGCCATCATGAAACGCGTTCCCATGAAGGCCAGGATCGACAGATAGTAGGAGTCGCTCAGATAGGCGGGAATGGTCATCACCACCACGGCGAATACCAGGAAGCCGGCGTGCCGGCGGAGGAAGTCGAGAGTCGGGTTCACGGCCGTCACTGCCTGCTCACCACCTTGGCCCCCAGCAACCCTGCGGGCCGCAGAAAGAGCACCAGGAGGAGGATCACGAACGCGATGGCGTCCTTGTACCCGGCGGATACCACTCCCACCCCCAAGGCTTCCACGATCCCCAGGATGAAACCGCCCAAGACCGCCCCCAATGGGTTGCCCAGCCCCCCCAGGGTGGCCGCTGCAAAGCCTTTGAGCCCAAGTAACGAACCGGAGTGATAACCCATGAAGCTGATGGGGGTGATCATCACCCCGGCGGCGGCCGATATGGCCCCAGTGAGGGCGAAGCTGAACACCACCACCCGGCTGTAGGAGATACCCTGCAAACGAGCCGCTGTGGGATCGACCGCGCAGGCGCGCACCGCCTTGCCGAAAAGGCTCTTCCGGTAGAAGACCTGCAGCAGTATCACTATGACGATGGTGGAACCGACCACCCACAATGTCTGCGGCACTATGGTCGCACCGGCCACGTGGATGGGCTCCTCACCCGTGAACGGGGGTAATCCGACCGCATCTCGACCCCAGATGAGCATCGCCGCCGTCTCGAACACGAACGAGGCTCCCACTGTGGCGATGATCTGGGCGAGGACCCCCTTGCGGAGCAGGGGCCGGATGGCGATCCGCTCGAAGCCGATAGTGACCACCACCACGATAGCCACAGCGCCGAGGAAGCAACCCCACAAGGGTACTCCCAGCCCGTACAGGCCCACCGCGCTCATGCCTCCCAGCATGACCAGCTGGCCCTGGGAGAAATTGATGATCTGCGTGGCGTTGAATACCAGCGTGAAGCCGAGAGCGGTCAGCGCATACACGCTGCCGCTGGTTATCCCGCTGAACAGGTATTGAAGGAACTGATCGAAAGTCACGACCGCGCAGCCGCCCGCTTACCCTGTCAGCTGAGGTCTCCGGGGCCAAGCACCCGAAAACCCTTTTCGATGAGCATGGCCTCCAACCGTTCCATCTGCTCGGTCCGGAGGATGAGTGAGTCCTGAGCGCCCAAGTAGATGTATTCGATATCCAGGCCGGAGTCGGACACCATGCGAATGACGGTGGCCAGGATGCCCGGTTCGTTGGGCAGGAGCGCACACACCACGGGATTCTCGACCACGGCGTACCCGGCAGCCTGCAACAGGTCCTTAGCCCGTTCCACCTGGTCCACCACCAACCTCAGGATGCCGTAGTCGATGGTATCGGCGATAGTGAACGAGAGGACGTTCACCCGGCCATCGGCCAGAGTTGCGAGAGTGTCGGCCAGATGGCCGGGCTTGTTCTCCACGAATACCGACAACTGTGTGATGCTCATCGGCCCCCCCACACGGTCCAAGGACCCTCGTTTCCGCAGAACTGCTACCAAGGCCAAGCGCTTGGCCGCTATTCTAGTACAGAGGCGGCCACTCAACAGCCCCGGTACGGCCCGCGGCCCCTCGGCAGCGGCCGGCCCCTTCGGAGCGGGCGGCCCCTTCGGAGCGGGCGGCCCCTTCGGAGCGGGCGGCCCCTCGACGGATGGCCCGTCAGTTCCCTTCGAGGCGCAGAGCCCCCTTCGTGTATACGTTGCCCGCGTTCCACAGCAACCACTCGTTGAAGCCCTGTTCCTCAGCAGCCTTGATCTGAGCCTTGACCTCTTCCACTCCGTAGTCGATGCCGTAGTCATCGTCTTTGAGCCAGGGCCGGCCCATCGCCCCTGTGCCCGCCAACCTCATGGCGGTCTCTTTCATGGCCGCCGTGACCAGTTCGTACGGCTTGGCGTCGGGATCGTCGAGCCCGTAGGACCCCGAGTAGTAGTGGGACGGATACACCATCGGACACACGATGTCCACGTTCGACGCCACCTTGTTGTACTTCTGCCCGATGGTCTCGGTATCGGGCGTGTCCATGATGACTATGCCGAACACGTCGGCCGACACCCACACGCCCAGCTTCTCCAGCCGCTCACGCGCGAAGGCCAGAAAGCCCGCGATGGCATCAGCCTTGCTGCAGTATTCACCGGGGTATACGGCCTCGGAGATGGGACCGTCCGTCGGGAAGCGGACGTAGTCGAACTGGATCTCCCGAAAACCATGCCGGGCAGCGTCCTCGCACACCTGCACGATGTACTCCCACACGTCGTGACTGTAGGGGTTCACATAATTGAGGCCGTTCCGATCCTCCCACTTGCCACCTTTGGTGCTCCGCACGGCCAGCTCCGGTTGCGCCAAAGCCAGCTGGCTGTCCTTAAAACACACCACCCGGGCGATGGGCACGATGTCGTGCTCGGCCAGCCGAGCGATCAGAGCGTCGATGTCCTTGATGCGCTTCTCGACAAGACCCAGTTCTTTCGCCAGAGCCACGTCCGCCTCATACGTCACGGTGCCCAGGTCGTCCTTGACGTCGATGACGAAGCCGTTGATCTCGGTGGTGTCGGCCAGGTCGAGCAGCCTGGCCATCATGTCGGTGCTGGCCGCGGCGTAACTGCTTACGTACACTCCCTTGACCGGAATATAGGACAGATCGCGGAACGTGAGCAGATCAACCAGCGGCTCCAACTGGTATTCCGCCTCCGCCGTGACCGCCACAGGTGTCTCAACAGACGCTTCGTCCGAGTTCCAGGGGAATCCCGCACCGCCCACAACCCAACTTCCAAGCGCCCACAGAAGGACGAAGCCGGCAGCGAACGCGCCCACACCCAGGATGGCGATGAAGGCCAGCTTCCATCCGGCCGCCTTCCGTCGCCGAGCCACCCGATAGTCCCGGGCATTCCTGCCCGGATTTCTGCTCACATTCCTCTGCGCCATGGTGGGCGATAGTCTACCAGAGGGTTCTGATACACTATGCGCGCTATGCGACGGGACAAGGTACTCCGGTTCGTCACGGTCGCCTTCGCGATCGGGGCCTTCATCGGCCTTATCAGCGGGCTCGCCTTCGGCGGGGCTCCCGGTCTTTCCACCCCCAACGCCGCCGCAGACACCACCGACATCACGGATGAAGCCTCCGACTCCACGGGCGGATCCGAAGAGTCCCTGGTGGCGTCGGGCCCCATGACCGCCGACAAGGCGCGCGCCATCGGCGCCAACGAGATGGGCCAGGTCCTGGTGCTCATGTACCACCACTTCGCCGACGAGGAGTCCGAGTGGACCCGGACCCCGGAGAACTTCCGCAGAGACATCGCCACCCTGAAGGCGGAGGGCTTCTACCCCGTGAACGTGCGCGACTTGGCGTCGGGCAATATCGATATCCCGGCGGGTAAGTCGCCGGTGGTGCTCACTTTCGACGACTCCAGCCCCGGACAGTACCGCATCCTCGAGGACGAGACACTGGACCCCGATTGTGCGGTCGGGATCATGCGGGCGGCGGCAGATGAAGGGGATTGGACATCACGGGCGTCGTTCTACTGCCTGCTGGACGTGGTCCCCAAGGAGCGGGTGGTCTTCGGACAGGACGACCGGAAGCAGGAGAAGCTCCGCAACCTGGTCGACTGGGGATACGAGGTCGGCAGCCACACGGTGACCCACCTGAATCTGAGCGAGGCTTCGCAGGCGGAGGCGACCAAGCAGTTGGCCCAGTCGCAGCAGATCCTGGAGGACTACATCGGCGGCGGTTACGAGGTCACGAGCATCGCCATCCCCTTCGGGGAATACCCTGACTCCGACACCCTGCTCACCGGCGGCACGTACCAGGACGTTTCATATGCCTATACGGCGGCACTCTCCGTCAACGGGGTGCCGTGCCCGTCACCGTTCTCCACCAAGTTCAAGGCTCTCCACATCCCCCGCATCAGGGGCAGCGAGCCCTTCCTCAGCAACGCCTTGAAGCACTTCAAGGACAATCCGAGTCTGCGCTACATCTCAGACGGGGACCCCACGACGGTGTCGGCTCCGGCCGATCTGGCCGACGCTCTCGGAGAGATCAGCGACTCGCTCGGCCGCCCGGTGGTGCGCTACTAGAGTGTGTTGGGCCGCTGGCCCCGCATGGGACGCGCCGCGGCGCTCTACTTGCCGGAGACCGGTACCAGGCGCAGTCCCTCTGGTCCCTCTGCCACCTCCGACAGGCCTCCGCACAATCCGCAGGTGTAGCGTTCGCCGCTCCGCGCGGTCTTGCCCA
>JAAYCW010000066.1 GCA_012729575.1 Actinomycetota bacterium
CGAGGAGGAATCCCTCAGTCCCCGGCATCGACCAGGGCATGCGTCAGTCCCGGCTGGGCCACCGTCCACGCGATCGCCAGCTGAGCAAGCGTGGCCGAGTGGGTGTCGGCAACAGGCCGAATCTCGTCCAAGAAAGCCAGAATCCGCTTGCGTCCGGCCACATTGAATCTTGAGCTCTGCGCGCGTAGGTCGCCCACGGAGAGCTCTCGATCCGCTGTCATCTTCCCGGTAAGCAGCCCTTGGCCGAGCGGCGAGTAGGCGAGCATGGCAATACTGTTGCGCCGACAGTAAGGTAGCTGCTCAGCGGACGTCGACCGATCCAGCATGCTGTACTTCTCCGGCCAAGCGCCGAAGGCCACCACCGATGCTTCTATGCCTGACTGACCCACTACCTGATACCGCATGCCATTTCCTCCCGCCACGGGCCCTCGGTCTCCCTACATCATGGCACGGGCATCCTGTCTTTGGGACAGCGACGGGGTGGCCGGGGCCGTGATGTCTACGCGTCCTATGCCATCGCGAAATGGACGATGACTCCGACCGTCCAGACCGATCCCGCGAGAGACACCATTCCGAACTCGACAAGCATTCCCAGACCCATCGCTTTGAGCGCTTCGCCGCTGGACCTGAGGGCCGACCGCAGGTCTCGCCGCCTCAGGTACTCGCCCACAAGCAGGCCGGCGGCAAAGCCGATGAACAGACCGGCTACGGGGATCACGAACATCCCGACGATGCCGGCAAGCACCGCCACGAGTATCGAACGTCGGGGAATACGTGCTCTTCTGAGCTTCCGCCCCGCAAGTAGGGCGCCGGCCGACCAGCCCACGCAGGCCAGCAGGGCTCCAATGCCGGCGGCGGTCCATGACGCGGCCGAGCTCATGGCGTAGACACCGGCAGCGCCGCCGGCTCCGCCGTGCTCCGCATCCCGCCGGCCGCCCGAGTCACCCCGGAGCAGCAGGATCATGCCAGGATCGACAGCGCGGCAGCAGCCGCAAAACCCAACACGGTGAATAGGCCCACCAATCGCCCGCCATGCTCAAAGGCTTCAGGCATCATCACATCGGCCAACATCATGAGCATGGCCCCACCCGCGAAGGCCTGAACAACGCTGTAATCGGCAGTGGGAACCCGCTGGATAAGGACGTAGCCAAGTGCCGCGCAGCCAGCCGAGACCAGAACCATTACAATCCACATCCAGAGAATGCTGCGTCGGGAGTGGCCAGCGGCAGCCAGGTTCACCGTTCCGGCGACTCCTTCCGGTAGGTTCGAGATAAAGACGGCCGCGAGAAACGCCACACTTACGGAGCCGTCCAGAGCCAGCCCGATTCCCAGCACGAGCGACTCCGGGATAGCGTCGAGGAGCGTACCGATGAAGATGGCTGCACCCGAACCCTCCACTCTCTTGCCGACGATCTTCTTCCGATGCGCGCCGCCCATATGATCCACAAGGTAATCAACCAAGAAGAAGGCCCCTGCACCCAGCACGAAGGCCACGGCCATCTCCCAACCGACAATGGCCGACTCGGGCACCAGTTCGTACGCTATGGCGCTGATCAGTGCACCGGCACCGAACCCCATTACGAGACCGAGAGCCCGGTTGGAGAGTCCCCGCTCGGCCAGCAAGTACCCGACCAGCAATGAGCTGGCCGCCAATCCTCCCCACAGAAGCGCCGGTAGCACGAACAGTCCCCCCATTTGAGCACGGAACCCAAGACGAGTCACCGCCGTCAGGCGCATGCCCGTTGCCACTCACACTACAGCATCAGAACCCATCGCAAACGGCCTTTGCTGGTCGATCGACGGAAGATGAACCTGTTTGTGTGCAGCGCGTGGGCGATACGTGCTGGTCTCGGATCTCGTAACTACCCTCCCGGCATGCGGGCTTGGCCTACTCGAGAGGAGGTCATCTGAGGAGGGAGCAACGGCCAACCGGTCATCTGTCTCCGGGAGCGGGTCTCGAGGCCGACAGAGGACCCATGAATAAGGCACTCGTCATCTCCGGGATAGCCTGCATCGCCGTAGGCCTGGCAGTGCTCGTGCTCCTTTCGGTCCTTTGGTCCTCTGGACCCAACGCCCGGTTCGCAGTGGGCGATATGGATCGCCACTTCATCGAAAAGATGATCCCGCACCACCAGATGGGCGTGATGATGGCCCGCATGGTCCTATCCCGCACCGACCGTCCGGAGATCGAAGAGTTGGCGCCGTCTATCATCAGTACCCAGACCGACGAGATCGAACAGATGCGAGCGTGATATCGAGCTTGGTATGAGTAGGGGGATGTGCCCGGCCTGAGAACCACTGCGTCCCAAGGAGGCTCTCACATGATGTGGAATGATGGATGGGGCATGGGTGCCGGAGGCGGGACGTTTGCCCGCACCTCGCTGGCGTGGCGATCCATCGACGCTCGGTGGAAGCATGGGGTCTGCGCGCCGAGTGACTGACTGTCACTGAGCCCTGGCCGCGACGGATAGGATCAAATCACCCTTCGGAGATGGTCTGGCTTACTAGATCCACCTTGCTGGATCCACCGAGATCACTGTCAGGCCGTTCCGCTCGTCTCGCCGTCCCACCTACCCTCGGTCGTGGACAACGGCGCTAGAGTTCCTGAGTGGATATCTTCGCAAGTCGCCGACGATGCCGCTCGCCACCGATGAAGCTCGCGTCCAGGAACGCTTGGGTTAGATCCCATGCGAGCGAGAATCCCACCACCCGTCCGCCCAGGCAGATCACGTTCATGTCGTCGTCCTCCACGCCCTGGTGGGCTGAGAAGACGTCATGTATGAGTGCTGCTCGCACACCTCTCACCTTATTGGCGGCAACACAGGCTCCCACCCCGCTCCCACAAACCGCCATCCCCCGATTGACCTCGCCACGAGCGACTGCGGTCGCCAAGGGAATGACGAAGTCCGGGTAGTCGTCGCCCGGTTCGAGCCTTCGGGCACCGTAGTCGACCACATCGTGACCTGCGTCTCCCAGCGCCCGCCTCAGCTCTTCTTTCAGCTCGAATCCGCCGTGATCGGCGGCCACCCCCACCTTCATGATCGCCCCCTTCCGCCAGCCGGAACCGCGAACGCCCTCGCTGCCAAAGTGGCTCCGGTGCGCTATGAGTTTCCGTCTCGCAGCTCGTATCGCTTCCCCGGAACCGGCCCTTCGGGCCAATGGATGGTCTCATTCGCGTGCGCCTGCCGATAGGCACCCCAGCCGTATAAACTCTGAAACGCCAAGTTGCTCCCGAGACCGCAGTCGTCATAGGGGCACCGCAACGAGTCCTCGTCATCATCAAGGACGCAGTCTCCCTGCGCCACGGCTCTCTTGCAGTGGGCACAGTAGAGCCACGTCTCGTTGCTCGCGTCCTGGCCGATCCGGTGTGCGGTCTTCGCTTCGTCCGTCAGGTCGTGAAAGAGTCTCGTGCCCCGACGACGTCCCTCTTATTCCCAGCATCCGGTTGGAGGAACCCCGGGAGAGAAACCCAGCGGCACTCAATCGGATAGCATAGGCCCACTCGCCCGAGAGGGAGGATTCGAACCTTCGGCACGCAAAGGGTCCGCTAGGTAGGCTCGAGCGTGACCGAACGGGGCACCGGAGAAAGCTCATCGCGCTGCTCGGCGGAGAGCCTCTCGTAGAGGTGGCAGAGCTCTTCTGGTTAGGACGCGGTTCAGGCGTCAGCTGTCCGTCTTCGGCTTACCCCTCTACCGGTGCCGAGGCAGGACTGAACTTGACTGCCAACTCTCTCGCCCAGGCCGCGATCGCTTCCCAGTCCCGGATGTCAGAGACCGGCAGTCTCTTCATGGCCGGGAGCAGACTGTAGGGTGGGCGGAGCGTGGCGGGATCGAACTTCCCCCCGAATACCTGAACCGAAACCGGCGCAAACCAGGGGAACTTGGCCAGCGCCTTCTCGAGCTGCCCGCGCACATCATTCCATTCCTTCTCCACATCGTTCATGGGGCCAAGGGCGAAGACGGCCGCGGGAAGACGACCGAGAGCTTCTTGGTGGCGTTTGAGGAAGCCGAGTGCATCCTTGTGCCACTTAAACATCTGCAAGGGAGCACCCACCACTACCGCGCCGTAGCCTTCCAAACTCTTCACGTTCTTTAGTTGCCTCAGATCCACCTGGAGTCCGCTCTTCTTCAGAGTGGCGGTGATGGCCTCCGCCACCTCCTGGGTGGAACCGTACCTGGTCGCACAGGCCACGAGGATCGAATCAGCCATGCCGGGCCTCCTATCGCCATGGGCTCTCGGTCTCCCTACATCATGGCACAGGCATCCTGTCCTGGGGATAGCGACGGGGCCGCCGGGGCCGATTCACTCCGGCCACAGGTAATCGTGGGCTGTCCGGTAGTCCCCTCTCCAGGAATGATCACCACGAGGTGTTGATCGTAATCCCCCGCAGCGGAACCAGACTGAAATCCCAAGACTTGATCCGGAACAAGTCCACCTCAAGTCCGCCTCGGTTATCA
>JAAYCW010000067.1 GCA_012729575.1 Actinomycetota bacterium
CCAACACCGATGCCGCTCTGCAGCTGGCCATCGCCTATCTGTGGCTGACGGAAGGCACCTACGACAAGCAGTACATCTCCACCCACTCCTACGGATTTGACAAGTTCGAGGACTACGTCTTAGGCAAAAAAGACGGCATCCCCAAGACCCCGGAGTGGGCTTCGGAGAAGTGCGGCGTACCGGAGTGGACCATCAAGGCGCTGGCCCGCGACTGGGCGAACAAGGTGACCAGCCTCATCCACGGCAACGGTGGTCCCACCATCCGCGGACCCTTCTCGACTGAGCCTGGAAGGCTGGAACCGATGCTTCTGGGCATGCAGGGCCTGGGCAAGCCGGGTGTCCATCAGGCCAAGATGATCGAGTGGTGGTTCTGGCGGGAGTGGAACCCCCTCCCGTATCAGGGTGAGATGCGACCCGACATCCCCAACTTCGTAGAACTGTGCCGCCCCGTCGACTGCTTTGACCCGGCAGAGATGACGCCCCCCAACTACCAGGGCTCCAACGAGGAGATGCGCAAGATCACCAGGCTTCTCGACCAGCCTCCGCTGCAGGTCATCCCCCGGTGCCTCATACACGACGCTATCCTCAAGCCACCCATCAAGTGGTGGGGGCTCAAGAGCTTCCACGGCCCGGCCGAAGACCAGTTCAACGAGTACACGTTCCCGGCCCCCGGGTGCTCCGAGATTCACATGATCTGGACCGATGCTCCCTGCTGGATCACCTGCTGGAACGACTCCAACGAGTACATCAGGGCTCTTCAACAGCCCTCGGTGGAGACTATCGTGGCCCAGCATCCCTGGCTGGAGAACGACTGCCTCATGGCCGACCTTGTGCTGCCGGTGGCGACGCGCTTCGAGATGCTCGACATCGGCAACGATCTGGGCAGCGGCATCGTGACCACTTTCTTCTTGGAGGAGGATTGCGTCGACCCGGTGGGCGAGTCGCTCTCCGATTTTGACGCGGTGGCCAAAGTGGCCGAGAAGCTGGGGATGTGGGAGGAGTACACCGTGGGCAAGCCCATGGAGGAGAGACAGAAGCTCTGCTACGAGGTCTCGGGAATGGACCGTTACATCTCCTGGGACGACCTAAAGAAGAAGCAGTACTTCGTGATCCCCTGCAGCGAGGAGATCAAGGTGCAGCCGCCGGGCCTCTCTGAGTTCGCGCAAGATCCCCGCAAGAGCCCCCTCACCACGCCCACCGGTCTCCTGGAGTACTCCTCCAGCGCCATCGAGAAGTACTTCCCCGACGACCCGGAGCGTCCTCCGGTGCCGCACTGGATAGAGAAGAGCGACTACCACGACGAGCGTGTCACCGGCGAGCGGGCCAAGGAGTATCCGCTCCTTTGCATGTCTAACCACCCGCACTGGCGCATGCACGCCCAGGCCGACGACATCACCTGGAGCCGCGAAGTGCAGACCATGAAGGTGAAGGGCTCCGACGGCTACCTCTACGAGCCGGTATGGATCAACCCTGCAGAAGCCGAGAGCCGCGGTATCAAGCATGGCGACATCGTCAAGATCTACAACGAGCGGGGCATCGTCTTGGGTGGAGCCTACGTCACGGAGCGCCTCATGCCGGGCGTGGCTTACATGGATCACGGCGCCCGCTGGGATCCCATCGTCCCGGGTAAGGTGGACCGGGGCGGGGCCATCAACACCATCACACCCCATAACATCACCTCGAAGAACTGCACCGGCATGGTGGTGAGCGGCTTCTTGGTGGAGGTAGCCAAGGTGACCGATGAGGAGTGGGCCGCCTGGCGCCGCGACTACCCGGAAGCCTTCGAGAGGGACTACGACCTGGCAACGGGTGTCTCTCTGTCGGGTTGGTTGATGGAATAAGCGAATACGTCCCGTGGCGGATCGGCGAAAGGAATAGAACATCTCTCAATGTATGCCTGCGAATACCCACACCTCTTCTCGCCGATCCGCCTGGGAGACACCGTCTTCCGCAACCGGTACTTCGCGGCACCGGTCGGCTACGAGTACCTGTCGTGCAAGAACTATCCCCTAGATGAGACCGTTGCCTTCTACGAGCGTAAAGCCATCGGCGGAGCGGCCACGGTCCACGTGGGCTCAGCCATGGCCGACAGCAAGAGGGGTCGCATTGGGATAAGCAACCTTCCTCTGGACGATCCCGAGTCGCTACCGCCCATCTACCGGCTGGCTTCAGCCATCAACCGGCACGGGGCGGTCGCGGCCATCGAGATCCAACACTGCGGACCGTATTCCTACATCTGTGCTCTTGCGGGCAATCAGATCTACGGCGCGGTCGACAGGGTGAATCCTTTAGGGCAGTTCGCCCCGGCCATGCCGGAGGAGGTCATCGAGGAGACCATCGAGGCTTATGCCGATGCGGCCGCTTTCGCCAAGTTCTGCGGCTTCGGCTTAGTGATGATCCACGCCGGCCACGGCTGGCTCATCAACCAGTTCCTGGACCCCAACATCAACTACCGCAAAGACCGGTGGGGCGGGAGCCTCGAGAACCGGTGCCGCTTCCTTCTTTCTATCATCGAACGGATAAGGCGGAAGTGCGGCCGGGGATTCCCCCTTGAGGTCCGCATCAGCGGTTCCATGTGCTATGAGGGAGGGTACGGCATCGATGAGGGCGTGGCCATCGCCAAACAGCTCGACGGCAAGGTCGATCTCATCCACGTGTCGGCGGGAAGTCACGAAGTGCCGGAGGTCTTCACTGTCACCCATCCCAGCATGTTCCTGCCGGACGGCGTCAACGTGCAGTATGCCGCCGAGATCAAGAAGCACGTCCGGACCCCGGTGGCCACCGTGGGAGCGCTCGGCGACCCCGCCCTCATGGAGGAGATCATCGCCTCCGGCAAGGCGGACGTGGTCCAGACGGCCCGGGCCATGTTGGCCGATCCGGACCTACCCAAGAAGGCGCGTACGGGCAGGTCCGATGAGATCCGCCCCTGCATCCGCTGTTTCGAGTGCTTCGCCGGTATCACCACCAAGCGGCAGTACCGCTGCGCCGTCAATCCGGAGATCGGCTTCGAGCAGGACTCCAGGCACGCGCTCCCGGCGAGCGTGCCCAAGACGATTCTCATCGCCGGAGGCGGTGTGGCCGGCATGGAGGCCGCTCTGGTCGCTTCGCAGCGAGGGCACCAGGTCATCCTCTGCGAGAAAAAGGAGCGTCTGGGCGGGGCTCTGCGCTGTGAGGGGAAGGTACCCTTCAAGAGGCTGCTCTCCGAGTACCTCGACTACCAGGCCCGGATGATCTTACGGGCGCCGGTAGAGGTGCGCTTGGCTACCGCGGTCACGCCCGAGTACGCATCAGCCGTCAACGCCGAGGTGCTCATCGCCGCCCTGGGTGCCCGGCCCTGTGTTCCTCAGATACCCGGCATAGAGGGCAGGAACGTCCTGGGGGCTGAAGAGGTCTACTACCATCCGGAGAAGACCGGGGAGAGGGTGGTGGTGCTGGGCGGCGGTCTGGTGGGCATCGAGCTTGCCATCTACCTGGCCGGACTGGGACGCAGGGTCACCATCATGGAGATGATGGATACCCTGAGCGACGGCGGGAACCCCGTCCACGGCCTGGCCCTGATCGGTGAGATCAACAAGTACCAGATAGAGGTCACCACCGCCACCAAAGCCGTGGAGATCGACCATGGGGGCGTCATCGGCGCGTACGTGGGCAGTGCCTGCACTCTACCCATCTCTCCGACGGTGGAGGCCGCGGTCCTTCAGTCCAACACCTTCTCGACGGTCTTAAGAGCAGATGCCGAGATAGGCAGCCGGAAGCTCTACCCGGCCGATACCGTCGTCTACGCGGTCGGGCAGCAGCCGCTGCACGACGAGGCGGACGCTCTACGCTTCTGCGCGCCCGAGTTCCACCAGATCGGTGATTGTTGGATGCCGCGCAACATCTACCAGGCCACGCGTATGGCCTTTGCCGTGGCCCGTGATATCTGACGCGGGCTGGGCGGATGGAAGCAGCTCAGGCTCCTTCCGACTGCTCCCACTCCTTCTGATGTCGCAAACAAAGGGTGGCTTCAGGCGCGGCCTGAAGGCGACTCTCTTCGATGGGCTCGCCACAGCGGTCGCACAGGCCGTACGTTCCCTCATCGATCTTCTCGAGCGCCCGATCGACCTGATTGAGCAGCCGCTCAACGTTCTCCTGCACGGTGAGGTCCACTTGTCTGTTGAGTGTGACGGCACCGACGTCGGCGATGTGCTGATCGGACGATTCGTCTCCGCCTTCCTCCTCCAGGGAGATACCGAGCGCTTCGGTAAGCGTCTTGTTCTGGTCGATGAGTCGAGCGCGGAAACGGAGAAGCGTCTCTCTTGCAGTCTGGGGATCCATCCGTTTCACTCCTCTAATCGGTGAACTGGAGGCTCGCATTTGAGGACTTCCACGATCGGTTCTTCTCCAAACCAGCGAGTTTCCGGGCCTGGAACCGGCCTGCGAAGGGGCCCGACCGGCGCCGCGTGGGGGTGGCTCCGCCCGCTGTAGGCCGGATCCGCCCGCTCGAACTCACTCGGACCGAAGAAACTTACTTGAATTTTACGCGAGGTCGGGTAACTTTCTTACGCGCACTTTACGCCGGGTGCAGTCGCTGACAGGGTAGCGTTGGTCATCGGCTTTGTTGGGCTCCAGCATTCTTGATGAATCGGAGGTTGTTCGCTATGGGTCACTTCAGTCGTGGATCGGGTCGTCGATGCGTATCGAGGGCGGTTCTGGGGGGTGTCACGCTTGCCCTGGTCTTCATGCTGCTCCTCATCGGGGGGGCCGGCTCTGCGCTCGCCACGACCCTGAGTACACCTTATCTGGCCATGACGGTCCAGCCGGGGCAGACCGTCACCATCGATCTGTCAATCACCGACACCGTCGCGCAGCGTCTGGATCTCTCGGTGCAGGGAGTGCCGGACGGCTGGGAGGCGAGCGTTCTGGGCGGCGGCCGGCCCATCTCGGCGGTCATGACCGATCCCGAGGATGAGTTGTCGCTCGACCTGCAGGTGAAGCTCCCTCCGGAGGCGGTCGAAGGTACTGAGACTTTGACGGTCGTGGCGCGGGCGGGGGCGACTACGGTCTCGCTTCCGATCGCTCTCACGGTCAGTCAGGTCGAGGGTGGGACGACTGAGCTCACGGCTGAATACGCTGCGCTCCGTGGCCCCGCTACCGCGACCTTCACCTACACTCTGACGCTCAAGAACAGTACTTTGGAGGAGCGGACCTACAACCTGTCTGCAGAGGGCCCCGAAAATTGGACGCTGTCCCTGACGCCCTCGGGAGCGACCCAGGAGACCCCGACTGTGAGCGTCCAATCCCAGGGCACTCAGAAGCTGCAGTTCAAGGTGACGCCTCCCACGAGAGTCGAGATCGGCACGTATGATCTGAGGGTGACCGCCAGTGGCAGCGGTGAGACCGTGAGCGTGCCCCTGCAGGTGGAGATCACCGGAACCTACACTCTCGGTCTGACCACTCCCGATGGAAACCTCAACGCCGACGTGAAGTCCGGTGATACCACACGGGTGCAGTTCGTGGTCACGAACAGCGGCACCGGTCCTCTACAGGACGTGAAACTGTCTGCTGCGGCGCCCGCCAACTGGGAGGTCACCTTCGAGCCCCGGACCATCGACGTGCTGCCTGCCAATCAGCAGCAGACGGTGACGGCGGTGTTCAAGCCGGCCGAGAACGCCATCGCGGGTGACTACGTGGTCACACTGACGGCTGCCGCGGATGAAGCCAGCGCGGATTCTGATGTAAGGGTCACGGTCAAGACCGGGACCCTCTGGGGCGTCATCGGCGTGTTGATCGCCATCGCCGCGATAGCCATACTCGGGTTCGTTTTCCGTCGCTACGGACACCGTTGAGGTCCGCCATGGGCGGCATCGTGGGAGAAGACACGGACCACGAGGTGAAAGAGATGGAGCACGAGGTGCAGGCAGAGGTGCAAGAGATACCTGAGGCGACCCCTGAGGCGATGATCGTAGCCGAGGGGTTGACCAAGAAGTACGGTCAATTCACGGCTGTCGATGCGCTGGATCTCACTGTCCGGCGGGGCGAGATATTCGGTCTGCTCGGGCCCAATGGGGCAGGTAAGACGACTACCATCCTGATGTTGCTGGGATTGACTGAGCCCACTTCGGGCACCGTGCGGGTGGCCGAATACGATCCTGTGCGCGATCCGTTGAGCGTGAAGTCTATCGTCGGCTATCTCCCCGATAACGTGGGGTTCTACCCCAACATGACAGGCAGACAGAATCTGCGCTACACGGCCGCGCTCAACCGTATCTCGCCCAAAGAGGCGGAGGAGCGGATCGAGGTTTTGCTGGCGGATGTGGGACTGGCCGACGCCGCTGAGAAGCGGGCCGGCAAATACTCCCGGGGCATGCGCCAGCGCTTGGCCATCGCGGATGCGCTTGTGAAGGATCCCTCGATACTCATCCTGGACGAGCCTACCATCGGCATCGACCCGGAGGGTGTACGGGAACTGCTGGCCATGCTGGCCCGCTTGAGGGATCAGGACGGCATGACCATTCTCCTGTCCTCGCACCTGCTGCATCAGGTACAGGCGGTGTGCGACCGGGTGGGCATCTTCGTCGGCGGGCATCTGATCGCGGCCGGTCCTGTGGCCGACCTAGAACGGCAACTGGCCAACGACGATGAGGTGGAGTTCGAGATTTCCGCCTTCGCCGCCGACGGTCGGAGCGCAGATGGCGGAGCCCTCGACAGATTGGTCGGCTCCCTGAGATCCCTTGACGGTGTGAAGGATGTGATCCGGCAAGGCGACATGGTGACGGTGCGGGGGAAGAGCGCGGTGCGGGCCGCCGCGGTCAAGACTGTGGTCGATCAGGGACTGTTGCCCGTACATCTCCGTCAACGAGGGATGAGCCTCGACGACATCTACGATCGCTACTTCCGAGAGGAGGCGAGTACCGGTCATGCCTCAACCAAGTAACGGATCTGTGGCTCTGGAAGGGCCGGGCGGCAGCCCGTCGAAGGGTGCGGCGCGCATCTCACGCGCCCGCGGCCGTTTCTTCCCTGTTGGGGTCGGCCCGGTGATGCGCAAGGAGTTGGGCGATCATCTTTCGGGTCTTCGTTTCGGGATCTTGCTGGTTCTGATCGGCGTCACCTGCTTGGCCGCCGTCTACGCCGCCAGTTCGGTCATCAGGGAGGCAGCGTCCAACTCGGCTCAGGTCGAGTTCGCGTTCTTGTATCTGTTCACCGCTTCCGGCGAGAGTCTGCCCTCCTTCGTCAGCTTCATCACCTTTCTGGCGCCTCTGCTGGGCATAGCTCTCGGGTTCGACGCGCTCAACAGTGAGCGATCGCAAGGCACGCTCAGCCGATTGATATCGCAGCCCATCCATCGCGATGCTGTTCTTCAGGGCAAGTTCTTCGCCGGTTTGAGCGTGGTGGGCTTGGCACTGACGGCATTGGTGGTCATCGTGGGCGGCATAGGGATCGTGCTGCTGGGCACCACGCCTTCGCTTCAAGAGGTCGGCCGGCTGGTGGTGTTCATCATCGTGACCGTGATCTATGTGGGTTTCTGGCTCGCTCTCGCGCAGCTTTTCTCGGTGTTGTTCAAGCAGGCGGCCACGTCGGCACTGGCCTCCATAGCCGTGTGGCTGTTCTTCGCCATCTTCGCCAGCCTGATCGTGGGGCTGGTGGTGGATGCGGTGGCCCCGGCCGGAGAAAACGCCACCTACGCGGAACTCCTGCGCCATGAAGAACTATCCACGACGTTAAATAGAATCTCACCTGGGACTCTCTACGACGAAGCGACCAGTGCCCTGCTCAACCCGAGCGTGCGCTCACTGGGTGTACTCGTGTACGAGCAGGTGGACCGGGCTATTGTGGGGGCCCTCAGTTTCTCGCAGAGCCTGATCCTTTGCTGGCCTCAGATCGTAGCTCTGATCGGCTGCGTGCTGGCGTTCTTCACCATCGGCTACATCTTGTTCATGCGCGAGGAGGTTCGCGCCTAACCCACCACCAGTGACAAGGTGGCGAATTGCGGGTCGCTGGTGGCGTTGAGTCCCAGCCGGCGTAGGCCGGCCTCGTCTCCTGCCGTGGGAAGGTGGGTGGTGTGGAACTCACAGCCCATGAGATCCGTCAAGTGACCCACCGCCAGTTGGGCCGCCGGGTTGGTCGTGGCGCTGATCCCGAGCGCGATGAGCGTCTCGTCCAGGTCTAGGCTCACCGACTTCATCCGGAGGATGTCCTTCTTCATAGCGGCGATTGACTCCATCACGATGGGTGTGAGGAGCGGGATCTCATCGGGGATCCGAGCCAAGTGCTTTACGGCGTTGAGGACTGCCGCGGAGGCGGCATGCATCAGGGCCGAGTTCTTGCCGGTGACGATCTGGCCGTCGGGGAGGGCGATGGCCGCGCCGCAGTAGACCCCCTTGTTGCCTTTGCCTGTCGCCTCGGCCGAGGCGGCTGCCGCGCGCGCGGGCCCTACCACGACTCGCTGCTCCTCATCCAAGCCTAGGCCCTTCATCAACAGCTCGGCGCGGTTGGCGTCATCCAGTTCGACCAGTCCCACCGCGTACTCACACGCGTACCGGAAGTACCGGCGGATCACTTCCTGCTCCGCGGCCGCCCGGACCACGTCTTCGTCTATGATCGCGAAGCCCGCGCGGTTCACCCCCATATCCGTGGGCGAGCGGTAGGAGACCGCCCCGCCGATTCGTTCCAGGATCCGCGCCAACAACGGGAAGGCCTCGATGTCCCGGTTGTAATTGATGGCCTGTTCGCCATACGCAGCCAGATGGAAGGGATCGATCTGGTTGACGTCGTGGAGCTCTATGGTTGCCGCCTCGTAGGCGACGTTGATCGGGTGTTTGAGGGGGAGGTTCCAGATGGGGAAGGTCTCGAACTTGGCGTAGCCCGCGGAGTTGCCTCGGAGATGCTCGTGATAGACCTGGGAGAGGCAGGTGGCCAGCTTACCGCTGCCGGGACCGGGCCCGGCGACGATCACCACGGGCCGTTCCGTGGGAATGAACTCGTTCGCTCCGTACCCCTCGTCGCTGACGATGCGGTCGACGTCGGTCGGGTATCCGCGCGTATAACCGTGGGTGTAGACGGGGATGTTGCGGCGCTGGAGACGTGCTTTGAAAACCCGGGCTGAGGGCTGTTCCTCGAAGCGCGTGATCACGACGGCGCGTACCAGCAGGTCCCATTCTCGCAGGTCATCGATGAGCTTCAACGCATCAACGTCATAGGGAATACCGAAGTCGGCGCGCACCTTGCGCCTTTCGATCGCCCCCGCGTAGATGCAGACGATGATCTCGGCTCGATCCTTCAGCCTCTGCAGCAGGCGGATTTTGACGTTGGGATCGTATCCGGGTAGGACGCGGGCAGCGTGAAAATCATAGGTGATCTTCCCGCCGAACTCGAGGTAGAGTCTCCCGCCGATGCCCTCCGCACGCTCGACGATAGCCCGGCTCTGTTCCTCGAGGTATTGCTCGTTGTTGAAGCCAGCAGTGCTTGCCACGGTATCCCTTCTGGGCCGCCCCGGACGGAAGGCCTGTGACAGCATAGCCGCGCGGCGGCCGGTTGTGCAAGCACCGAGTGGTGCTCCGGTGGTCGCGAGGCACGGGGGTGAGGCTTAGGGGTGTCTTACCGGACGTCTCCGGCGGGCCGCGCGGTCTCTGCAGGCAGGGTCTTCTGGCCAGAAGGATGCGGAGCGGAGGGTGATTCCACCGGGAGCACCTCGTTGGTGAGCGCGAGCGGCTTCTCATGGATGAATAGGAGGAGGACGAATGCAAACACCATCAGGGGAACAAGGACGAGATAGACGGGAGTGAGAGCGTCGTTGTAGGAGGACACGACCACAGCCTTCAACTCCTGAGGCATCTGGGATACGAGGGCCGGGGTGAGAGAGTTGGGATCCATCTCCCCGCTAATCCCGCCGGCCGAAGGCAGTCGTGTGCCCAGTAGGTCGATCAGACGGGCGGTGAACAGAGTGCCCACAACCGCGGAACCAAGTGATGCTCCGATCTGGCGGAAGAAGTTGTGGGCTCCACTGGCCGTGCCGACCTCGGTGATGGGGAAGGAGTTCTGCACGATGAGAATCAGTATCTGGAATCCGAGCCCTACTCCGAGCCCGCACACGAAGAGGTAGGAGCACGTGGCCCAGAGAGACGTCTCAGCGGTCAGGCTCGACAGGAGATAGAGGCTCACCGCGATGAGAAGGCCACTGGTGGCCGGCATCCATCTATAGCGGCCGGTCCTACTCGCGACGACCCCGGAGCCGAGTGATGAGACCTGGATGCCGGCAGCCAGGGGGGCCAACAGCAATCCCGACGTCGTGGGGCTGAGGCCGCTTACCATCTGCAGGTAGGTGGGCATGTATATGACTACTCCAAGGAAGGCCACAGAGCTGAGCAGGCCCCCGGCCGTGGCCAGATTGAAGTTGCAGTCGCGAAACAGGTGCAAAGGTATGATCGGTTCGACCGCCCGGCTCTCCACATAGACGAGCAACGCTCCGACTACTATCGCCACCCCAATGAGACCCAGGATGACCGGCGAGTCCCACGCATATTCTCGTCCGCCCCAGGAGGTCACCAGAATGATCGCTGTGGTGGTTACAGCCATCGCGGCCATCCCGAGGCCGTCGACGACCGGCCGTGTGCTTCTCTGCGCAGACGCCTTCAGGAACACGGCTGCTGCCGTCACGGCGAGCAGCCCGAGCGGCAGATTGAACCAGAAAGCCCAGCGCCAGCCGATGGTGTCCGCGAACCAACCACCCAGGATTGGGCCGAGTACCGATGCGAAGGCCCATGCGCCGCCCAGGATACCCATGTACATCCCCCGCCGTCTTGGGGGGACGATGTCGGCGATGATCGCCTGCGACAGGATCATGAGTCCGCCTCCGCCGAGGCCCTGTACGGCCCGAGCGGCGATCAGTACCGGCATGGATCCTGAAAGACCACCGAGCACGGAGCCCCCCAGGAACAAGGCGATGGCACTCATGAAGAGAATCTTGTGACCGAAGAGATCGCCCAACTTGCCGTAGACGGGCATCATGATGGTGGAAGCCAATATGTAGGCGGTGGTCACCCACAGCATCTGGTCCACACCACTGAGATCGCCCACGATGGTCGGAAGCGCGGTGGAAAAGATGGTCTGGTCGAGGGCGGCAAGCAGTATGGTGATGAACAGAGCACCGACCACGAAGGCCAGATCGGGCTTCTTCACGGAGGCGGGGAGGATCTCGGGCGGAGTCGCTCTCTGCCGCCTGGGCCGTGTCGCTGGGTCAGGTCCGGTCACGGCCGGCTCCTGCATGGATCTTCGCCATCATGTCGATGGTCCGCTCGATGTCTTCCGCGTCGATGACGGCGTCGACATCCTCCTCGATAGCCTGTCGCACCAGATGATGGACCGCCGAGGAGACGACCGTGACCGCCAGACGGGCCTCGGCTTCGACGGTCGCTTCATCTCCCAGTCGTCGTTGGGAGGGACTTGCCTTCAGATGCTCAGCTACCACTCCGACGAGCCAGGCGTCGAACTGGAGGTCTGCGGTCACGTGGAGATGGAAGAGGGCTGGGTTCTCGTGCACGAGGCGCCGCCGGCGGCGCATGAGCTGCGATGTCGGATCGGTCTCGGCCACGCAGGCCGCGGCGATCCCGGCGATGCCTTTCAGCAGGTCGCCGCCGGTTTCCGTAAGGATCTGCAGAGCCCGCTCTCCAGATATCGAGGCCCGGCTCCGGCCCATGATGGCCAGGTCCTTACTGGGGAAGTAGTTGAAGAACGTCCGTAGGGACACATTGGCCTTCTCCGCGATGGCTTCGGCGGTTGCCAACTCGTACCCTTGGGTGCAGGCGATCTCCACTGCGGCCTCTTCTATGGCTAGGCGGGTGGCGGCCTTCTTGCGCTCACGCAGTCCGGTTCTCGTGGAATTCTGCATATACTGCATTATTGCAGCGAGTGCAATAGCAGTCAATCCCGCGTGGGGTGGTGGTTTGCCGGGTGGGATGGTGGTTTGCCGCCCGCCGGCTGGGATGGTACGGTGCTCGGTAGGACGCGGCGTCTGGGAAACAACATGGACCGTCCGCCCCTGAGTCCTGACGGCGTCAACTCGCAAAGGTGGTACCGGTGAGTAGGAGACTCGAAGAGTTGAGGGCGGCCATCTCGAGCCTACAGGTTGAGCAAAGGCTTAGAGATATCGTTCCGCTCCTGCGGGAGAGCGCCGAACTGGTGCGAGAGGAGTCGGGTGAAGACTCTTCGGCGTATGTGGCCGTTCTCAACGAGTTGGGCTCTTTGCTGCGGACGTTGAAGAGACTCGACGAGTCTGAGGCCGAGTTCCTCAAAGCCGCCGATATCGAGGCCGGGGCTCGAGGCAGAGAGGGTCCTGACTACGCCACCTGCATCAACAACCTCGCAGGGACCTATCGGCTGATGGGTGATCACGGCAAAGCGGAGTCGTTGTTCAAGGAGGCTCTTGCTATCTACGAGCGGGAACTCGGCACCGAGCACTTCGTCTACCTCAGCGCTCTCAACAATCTGGGTCTGGTCTACCAGGACCTTCGGGATTACGAAGCGGCCGAGAAGCTGCACCGACAGGCGTTGGAGGTCCTGGAGAGGGGTGGCAAGAAGAACGCCGTCTACGCGACGACTCTCAACAACCTGGCCTCGGTAGCCATGGTGACCAAGAGGTACGAGGAGGCGGAGGGCTATCTCGCGGAGACGCTCGGACTCTACGAGCAGACCGACGGTAAGGAGTCGGTTCTCTACCTCACAGGTCTCAACAACCTTGCGGCGGCCAACTACCTCGGTGGTGACTACCGGCAGGCGGAGCAGCGCTTTGCCGAGGCCTTGGAGATCATGGAAGAGGTGCTGGGCCGTGACCATCCGGACTGGGTCAAGACAAGCGCGAACCTGGCCCGAGCCCGGGCGAAGCTCGAACAGGCCGAGCCCACGGAGTCACCGCCGGAATGAAGGGCCTCGATCTGGCCGAGAAGTACTACGCGGAGTACGGTCGGACCATGCTGTCTGAGTACTTCTCCACTTACCAGGATAGGATCGCGGTAGGCCTGGTGGGAGAAGGCTCCGAGTGCTTCGGTTTCGACGATGAGCTCTCCCGCGACCATGACTGGGGACCGGGCTTCTGTCTCTGGTTGACGGCGGGCGATCACGAGGAGATCGGCGCGGATCTGCAGCAGCGGTACGATGCACTACCGAAGCGCATCGAGGGTTTCGAACGCCGGGTCGAAGGGCCGCACGCCGGCAAGAGGACGGGCGTGTTCGAGATCACCGATTTCTACCGCAGATTCATCCGCTACGATCACGTGCCCAACAGCATCGCCGAGTGGCGGTCGCTGCCCGAGACTTACTTGGCGACCGCGACCAATGGTCGGGTCTTCTGGGACCCATTGGGTGAGTTCACCGCCTTCCGCGACGGTCTGCTGAGCTTCTACCCCGAGGATGTACGACTCAAGAAACTGGCGGCTCGCTGCGCCACGGCGGGTCAGACCGGTCAGTACAACTACCGGAGGTGTATCGCCCGAGAGGAACTGGTGGCCGCTCACTGCGCCCTCAGCAGCTTCATAGAGGCCGTCATATCCATCGTTTATCTGCTGAACAAGAAGTACCGCCCCTTCTACAAGTGGATGCACCGAGGCATGAAGGAGCTGCCCGTTCTTGGTGCCGACTGCCACCGTTTGCTGACCGACCTGTGCGCCGATGGGAGCCGGCCATCTGCGGGTGGCGGCGGGTCCGTCATCAAATCAGAGTCGGTTCCCGATCCGGACGAAGCGGCCATCGGGGCCCACGGCGGCGGGATCTTCGCCCGTAATGAGCGGATAGTGGAAGAGATCAGTGCCTTGATCGTTGCGCGACTGAGAAAAGAGGGCATTAGCGACTCCGCGGGCTATTTTTTGCTCGACCACGCTCACGCCGTGCAGGCTAAGATACAGAATGACGCGTTGCGCAGTCTGCATGTGATGATGGAGTAGCGCGATCGGACACGTACAAAGACGAGACGAAACGAGATACCAGATGGCGACCCAAGAAGAAGCGATCAGCCAAGAAGTGCTGCGGGACATCCTAGACGTGGAGTGGGAGATGTTCCACGCGGTTCAGGGAGTGGACGGGCCCGCACCTTGTCAGGACGATCGGAAGACGTTCGAGATCATGCGGAACAGCCAGCTCCGGGCCTGGAACCAAGAGGTCGCCGAGAGCTACCTGGAGGACCTCCAGCGGGCCCGGTCAGAAGGCCGCAACCTCATGACCGAGAAATATGCGCGCATGATGGAGTACACATCTCCCTGCGAGTACCGGCAGATAGACGGGCGCCTGCCTGAACTCGAAAGAGGCGTCGTTCCCTTGGTGGAAAGGCTTTCGGGGCTGTCTGTGCGCTGGATGGAGGAGTTGGCGGCCAAGTACCCATACGTGGGGGCTCAGGGCCGGCCCATCCGCAGTCTAGGAGATAGCGCATCGACTCCTTCATTCGAGACCTACAACCGGGGTGAACTGGCCACCTACAGTCTTAAGACCCTGCAGCTCTTAGAGGAGCACTATTTGAAGTTGGAGTCCGAAGGGAAGAACGCGGCTCAACTGATCTTGGAGGCCACGCTGCAACGATATGGATATGCTTCTCTAGACCAGGCTGAAGCGGCACAGAAGGCTCGGGTGGAGAAGGCCCGCGCGGCACGAGATGCATGATTCGCGGATAACATGATGGGTGAAGTGAGACGGAGACCGGAGGGAGCATGGCAGACAAACCGTGGAAAGACTTGACTCCAGATGAGAAGCTGGCGTGCCGTCTCGATCGTTGGCGCAATCCAGACATCCCCTTCATGGACGCGGAGGCAGAGGCTGATTACAGGGCCCGGGTGGATCGCTTGGCGGCGGCCATTCAACTGCAACAGCCGGATAGAGTCCCGATTCGACTGATGCTCGGTCTCTGGCCGGCGAAGCGGGCAGGTTTGACGGCTCTTGACGCCATGACCGACCCGGTGCGGTCCGGAGAAGTGTGGCTGGCCTTCAACCAGGAGTTCCCCCTGGACGGCATGACGATTTCCACGATGACTTCGTCGCCCATGCTGGAGACGCTGGAGTACCGAAGCTACGCTTGGGCCGGCCACGGTTTGGCCCCCGAAGCCATGTACCAGTACGTCGAGAGGGAATGGATGTACCCGGAGGAGTACGACCACCTCATCGCCGACCCCACCGACTACATGCTCAGCGTCTACGCCCCCCGGACGGTCGGTGCCTTCTCCGCTTTCTCGAATCTCAGATCCGTCTTCAGCTTTATTGAGTTGCCCTTTGTCGAAGGATATACGGCGGAGTGGGGCACACCTGCTTTCCTGGAAGGCCTGGAGAAGATAACAGCGGCCGCCCGTCGCACCATCGAATGGAACAACGCCATCGGTCCGGTGATCGGGCGGCTGATGGCCATGGGCTTCCCCGGCGGGGCCGGCGGGATGAGCAAGGCCCCGTTCGACATCCTGGCGGACACGCTCCGCGGTACCAAAGGGATCATGCTGGATATGTACCGCTGCCCGGAAAAGGTGCTGGCCGCGTGCGAGCGTCTGGTCCCGGCAGCGGTCGACATGGCTTTGGGGCGGACGGGGGAACTGCCGGTGCCCATTGTCATCTTTCCCCTTCACAAAGGGGCCGACGGATTCATGAGCGACGAGCAGTTCAAGATCTTCTACTGGCCGACTTTGCGGGAGGTACTTCTGCGGGTGATCGACGAGGGCGTGATCCCCCATCTGTTCGCGGAAGGGCGCTATAACACCCGACTTGAAGAGATCATGGATCTGCCTAAGGGCAGGACTGTCTGGCACTTCGACCAGACAGACATGGCTCGGGCCAAGGAGACCATTGGTACGGTGGCCTGCCTGGAGGGCAACATCCCGCTGTCACTTATGCACGCGGGCACGCCGGAGCAGATGGTCGCCTATGCCCGCGGGCTCATCGACGTCGCGGGTGAGGGTGGAGGATACATAGTCAACCTGGGCGCCTCAGCCGATGACGGCAAGGAAGAGAACCTCAAGGCGCTGATCGAGACCGTCATGTCGTACGGGGTGTACTGAGACCCCGACCAAGAAGTGGCGCGGCCATCAAGGACGGGGGCACAGGAGGGCTGAGGACGGCCGGATTGCGACTGCCCGGGCGAGAGGGTGAGCGACTCAGTCACCGCTGCGAAGATCGCAGCTAGGATGTTGCTCAGGGAAACCGGCATCTGGATGGAACGCGGTCGGTTGCCCGACGGGGTTCACCGACGTGCCCCAGCCGGAAGAACCCCGTCGGCCCGAGATTCAGTCCGGGTCGCCGTCGAATCGCGGTGAGGGGCAGGCGAAGATGCAGGCCCCGCACTGAGGTACGAAGGCGTGCTGGCCGAGCGCCGCGTCAAAGGGGTGGGGCTTCGTGGTTCTCATGACTTCCAGGAAGTCATCCTCTGTGGGGTCCGGGGGAATCGCCACCTTGGTCCTGCGGTAGCCCTTTTCCGGGTACTGCCACTTACACTTCACCTGGTGGACGGGCGTGTAGTTGAACACCCGGCCTCCGATGGCGACGGAAGCGCTGCCCCGGAAGGCCTTAGTTGGGCAGGCTCTGATGCAGGCGCGTTTGCAGCGGTCTGGGCGGCACAGCGCCGGTCCTGCGTACATGGGTGAGGCTTCGAGCGGCGCGTCGGTGACGATGGAGACCAACCTCTGCCGGGCTCCAAACTCCGGAGTAAGGAGCAGACCACTCAATCCGAACTCGCCCAACCCGGCCGCCACTGCTGCATGCCGGTGGGAGAAGTCTGCTCGAGTCCCGAACTTGTACAGCAGGCCGGTGGGCGCGAAGGGAAGCGCGGTATGGCCGCTTCTCTCGAGGAATCTAGCCAAGCGCATGGCCGCCTCGGATAGACTCCAGTTCGGCACCACATATCCATACCACATGTACGGACCGAGTGTCTTGCCCGGCTCGTCGTAATGCCCCGCCACCTCGATGGCCCCGTCTGGGATCTTGACGGCTACCACGATCACCGACCTCGCCCCCGGCAGGTAATCCGTGGGACGCGCGCCCTCCGGCGCCTCGCTCAGCCGTTCGACCGCAGCGACGCCGAACAGGTCTACCTCCAGGCTCTCCAAGGCGAAGGTCCTGATTTTCCGCGTCAGATCGATGTCCGAGTTACCGGTCACTGGGCTCCTTGTCGGGCATCGGCAGGAACGGCGCCCGCGTGCGCAGCAGGTGGATCAGACCTTGAGGCATGGTGGCCATCGCCGCCGTCATGATCTTCGCAGACAGTCCCGGTATCACCACGGCTTTGCCTCGGAGCATCCCGTCCACTCCCGCCTTGGCGATGCGGGCGGGGTCGGCCATCACCTTATACTTGACGGCCTTTTGTACGGGCACGCCGGTCTTGTCGTAGAGGTCGGTGGCTACGGCGCCCGGCGCGAGACAGGTCACGCTGACTCCCCAGGGGGCCAATTCCTCTCTGAGCGAGGCCGAAAAGCTGCGCAGGTACCGCTTGGAACTGCCGTACCAGGCGATGCCCGGGAAGTCGCGCCACGCGCATATGCTCGAGACGAAGAGCACATGCCCGTGCCGGCGGGCCCGCATATCGCCGCCGAACCAGCGGGCCAGCAGCGAAGGTGTCACCACATGCAGGTGCAGCATGCCTTCGGCTCGGTCCGGATCGGCCTCCACGGCCTCGCCGAAGAAGAACATGCCGGCATTGCTGACCAACACATCCACATCCAGCGCGCGCCGCCGGACCTCCTCATAGAGGGAACGGGAGGCATCGGGCCGGGCCAGATCGAAGGCGATGGCCTGGGTGCTCACCCCATGCTCGGAAGCAAGTTGCTCAGCTGCAGCGATGAGTTCGGTCTCTCGGTTGCTCACCATTATGAGCGGGTACCCACGCCGGGCCAGGTTGCGAGACAGTTCCAGACCGATCCCGGAGCAGGCCCCGGTCACCAGGGCCCAGCCGCCGTTGGTCGTTCTGCTACCTGTGTAGGTCATGGGACAATAATAACCAACCGCGACGCTCCGTGAATCGCATCGACGAGGATCGCTCAGGCCTGCTCAGCGCCGGCCTCGCGGGCGTATCCGACGCTCGGCCCCGTGGTGATGAACATGAAGGGCCTATCCACCCTGTGAACCACGAGAGGGCAGTGAGGGAGGCCCGCCGGGGCGAAAACCGCACAGGTCCTTGTGATCATGTGCTTCTCGTCGCCGAGCCAGAGTTCCACCTCTCCTCCCAGATCGAACCTGTCCTCGGGGTCAATGCCGAGAAACAGCAGGTACTCGTCGAATGAATGAGTGTGGGGCACGTTCAAGGCCTCTATGCCACCGGTTCGCAAAACCATGCAGACCTCGAGGTAGTACGCTCCCGGGACTTTCCCGCCGAGTTGGTCTTCTATATAAAGGGAGTCACACCAGGGTATGTCGCTGATCAGATCCCTGCTCTGGGGATGCCGGGGGTGTCTCGGGGTCTCAGTGATGATGTACTTGCCGTACTTGGTCTCTTCCATTCCGTCCTCCAATGCGTGTGCCACATGCCGTCCATTGTCAAAGATGGATTCCGCGTCTGCCACCGTTTGGCAATTGGTATCGACGTTGTCTGGATTCTCCAGTGTATGGGACCGCGAACGGCAAGTCCAGAAGGATCCCGGTGTTGTCATCGTGGCCACGGGCGAGCGCCCGTGGACCGGACGTGCGCTATAGTCTCCCCATGTCCGGGCAGCTGGTGAGAGCTCTGAGCGCGATTGTAGGCCGGGAGAACGTGCTCGACGGGGTGGTCGATCTCCAGACCTACGAGTACGACGCCTATGGCGAGCGTTCCCTGCCGCGTGCGGTGGTGTTCTTGAGATCCAGCGCCGAAGTGTCGGCTGTGGTCCGGCTTCTTGGCGCCGAGGGGGTCTCTTTCGTGGCGCGCGGCTACGGCACCAACGTGAGCGGTGGCTCGCTGGCATTGGACGGAGGTGTCGTACTGGAGATGGGCCGTATGAACCGGATCCTGGAGATCGACATCTCCAACCGGTGCGTCGTGGTCCAACCCGGTGTCTTCACGCTCGACGTTTCCACGGCGTTGGCGCCGTACGGCTACTACTACGCGCCCGATCCGGCCAGCATGAGGGCTTCGTCCATCGGCGGGAATATCGCGGAGAACGCCGGAGGGCCGCACTGCTTCAAATATGGGGTCACCACCAATCACGTGCTGGGCCTCGAGGTCGTTCTCCCGGATGGCGAGATCGTCTGGCTGGGAGGCAAGAATGTCGATCGCCCCGGTCTGGATCTGACCGGTGTCTTCGTGGGCAGCGAGGGGACTCTCGGCATCGTCACCGCTGCCATCTTGCGGATACTCAGATCTCCAGAGACGGTCAAGACCATGTTGGCCGTGTTCGCCTCGCTCGAGGATGCCGGGAATGTGGTGTCGGCGATCGTGGCCGCCGGCCTCGTCCCCGCCACTCTGGAGATGATGGACGGGAGGACCGTGAAGGCGGTGGAAGACGATCTGGCCTGTGGATATCCGCGGGATGCCGGGGCGGTGCTTCTCATCGAGCTCGACGGGCTGTCGGATGGAATGGACGACGCCGCAGAAGAGATCGCCGCTATCTGCCGCGCCCAGGGTGCTCTGGACGTGCGTGTGGCGCAGAATGAAGCGGAGCAGGCCGCTCTGTGGAGAGGCAGGCAGGGGAGTTTCGCTTCGACGACCCGGTTGGCTCCCAACTACATGTCGCTGGACGGGGCCGTGCCTCGTACCAAGTTGCCCGAACTGCTCCGCCGCGTGTCCGATCTGGCCCAGGAGGTCGGCCTGGAGGTGTACTGCACTCTTCACGCCGGCGACGGGAACGTCCATCCCTGCTTCTTGTACGACGGGGCCGAACCAGGAGCCAAAGAGCGGGCCGAGGAGGCCAGCATGGAAGTGCTCCGGATCTGTGCCGGCCTCGGAGGCACCGTGAGCGGGGAGCACGGCATCGGCGTGGAGAAGCTGGAAGCCATGCACTTCGTGTTCGGCGAGAACGATCTGCGGGTCCAGGGATTCATCAAAGATGTCTTCGACCCCCGCGGCCTCTGCAACCCCGGTAAGCTGCTCCCGTCCACCGAGGCGGCCGATGGCTAGGGGAGGATCGACAGATTCCATCGGTTTCATGGAAGGGCGGGAAGCCTCGTTCTTGAGGGCCCGGCTGGAAGACCTGATAGGGCCGGAGCGAGTCCTCGCGGAGCCGGCGATTCTCATCCACGGATCGCGCGCTCCTCTGGAAGTCCGTCCCGCCGATGAGCGACAAGTGGCTGACGTACTCCGGTTGGCGGCGGATGAAGGCCTGGGCGTGTGCATCGCCGGAGGGGGGACTAAACTGGGTTGGGGAGGTAGACCGGTTCGGTTCGACCTGCTTCTTTCCACCCACGATCTCCGTTCCGTCTGCGAGGTAGATGCCGACGACCTCACTGTCGCCGTTTCCGCCGGGGTACCGGTCGCCGAGGCCGAGGCTCAGGCTCGGGAGGCCGGAAGGATACTGCCACTCGATGGAGGCCGTCCTGAGAATGCCACCATCGGCGGGGTGGTGGCGACGGGCGACCAGGGGGCGCGCGGAGCAGGGTACGGCGCGGTCAGAGACCTGGTTCTCGGCGTGAAGGCCACGCTGGCCGATGGGTCCTCTGTGAGATTCGGCGGCCGGACCATGAAGAACGTAGCCGGCTACGACATGACCAAGTTGTTCGTGGGCTCGTTCGGGATCTTGGGAGTGGTCACCGAGGTGAACTTCCGTCTGCTGCCCCGGTTCGACTCCCAGGCGCTTCTGCTCCTGCCCCTGCGCTCGCTTGCGGAAGGGCAACAGATATCGGCCCAGATCCTTGCTTCGCACCTGCAACCGCTGGCCCTGGAAGCGGTCTCGCCTGCTCTGATGCAGGCTATGGCTCTAGCGGAGCCTGAGCCTCCGACTGAGGGCCCAGAGTTCCTGTTGAGCTTCCGGGAATCCGCAGACGAGGATGGCGTTCACCTGCTGGCGGCTTTCGCCGGACACAGAGCGGCGGTGGAGCGATCGGTACGGGAGGTGCGCGGATGCAGAGCGGTCCGGCAGATGGACGTGCTCTGGGACGGAGAAGCCTCATCCGCGCTGGACACGCTACGGCGATACACTGCCACCACTCACGACGGCACTGGTGGCTTGGTCGTGAAGGCCCGAGGGAGCGTCCCGATCGCTTCGGCTTGGAAAGTGGCTGAGGCGGCACGGCACTTGACCATGGAGGCGGAGCTGATCCTTGCGTATCGGATCAACGCCGCCCGCGGTCTTCTCGACTTGTGGGCGGGTGTGGGCGGCGGGCCGGAAGGTGCCAAGTCTCCCGCAACGGCCCCGACCGCTGCCTCGAACGAGTTGACCGACTGGGCGGCCGGGGTGCGTCAGGCGTGCTCTGCGGCGGGTGGACAGTTGTCGATCACTGACGGCTTGGCGCATCTGCGGCCTAGTCTTGAAGCCTGGGATGAGGTGGGCTCCTGCATCGGCCTGGTGAAGGGCATCAAGGAGCGCTTCGACCGGCACCTCGTCCTCAACCCCGGTCGTTTCCTGGGGGGTATTTGATGGTCACGAAAGAGGGACTCAGTGAAGAGAAGAAGAGAGCACCGGCCGAGTTCTCTGCTTTAGAGGACCATGTGGCCACCTGCAGCAAGTGTGGATTCTGCCAGCCGGTCTGTCCCATATTCCGTGCCACCGGGCGGGAGGCTTACGTAGCCCGGGGGAAGGTCGCTCTCTATCGAAACATCATCGAAGACCGGCTTGAGATCGGGGCGGAAGCCCAGGAGGCCTTCTCCAATTGCCTGCTGTGCCGGGCCTGCAGCGACAACTGCTCGCCCGCCATCCGGACCGACGATGTGGTCATCTCTTTTCGCCATGCTTACGCCGAGCGTTTCGGCAGGGGGTTTCTGCAGCGCCGGGTCTTCCGCAGTCTGCTCCCGCGGCCACGCCTGATGAGAGGCTTGGTGAGGGCGGTCTGGGCCTTCCGCCGAACGGGTCTCGTCGAAGCCGCCAGGCGGGTCGGGCTCGTGGGACTGCTCAATCCCAAGCTCGAGCGGGCCCTCGAACTGGGCGCCGGAAAGCCGGGAGCGCTTCTCACCTCCCGCTTGGCCAAACGGGAGTCTTCACCCGCTAGAGTTCAGGTGGAAGCACCTGCCGCGCGGGCCATGCCGGTCGACGAACTGCATCCCACCGGGGACGTTGCTCCTGTCGTGGGTTACTGGATGTCGTGTGGCTACAACTACGTGCTGCCCGAGGTCGGTGAGTCTACGGTGCGCGTGCTGGAACGGATGGGCTTCAGCGTAGAGGTACTCGACAACTGTTGTTGTGGCCTTGCCGCCTACGGCTACGGTGATCTGGAAGGAGCCGCCGGGCTTGCCCGGGAGAACCTGCGCCGCCTGGGTGACGTGGAGCGGTTCGAGGCTATCGTGTCCGAGTGCGGTAGCTGTTCCGGTCACCTGAAGGAGTACGCGCACGTCCTGAAGGATGACCCCGCGTGGGTGGAGCGCGCAGAGGCGCTTCAGAACAAAGTGCGGAGCTTCAGTGAGTTCGTGGTCGAACAGGGGGGTCTGGGGCCGTTGATGACCGCTGGGGCATCGGCGACCGCGGCGACCGCCCGCACCGCTGCCGGCGTCCAGGCGGTTGCTGGTGATGGGCCTGTTCCGGGTGACGATGAGGATGTGACAGTCACCTACCACGATCCCTGTCATCTTGGCCGGCGCTATCAGAACGTTGTTGAGCAACCCCGGCAGATCCTGCGCTCGATCCCGGGCATCTCGTTCCGGGAGATGGTCGAGTCGGACTCTTGCTGCGGGGCAGCGGGGACCTACGGCATGTTACACCCGGAGACCTCGGGCGCCATCATCGACCGCAAGGCCGGTTTTATCGAGGCGACGGGGGCCGCGGCGGTAGTCACGGAATGTCCCGCCTGCATGATGCAGCTCCGCTACGGAGCCCAACGGGCGGGCCTGCCGGTATCCGTACTCAACATCAGCCAGGTCTGTGACCGGGCCACGACGCCTTGAGATCGACGACCGGCCGCGGTCTCTGTCATTTGTCTCTGTCCTATTTGTTCTGTACGTATTTACCGCTCGTGACGATGGTGAAGTGAAAGATGGGACGGTCGACCCGGTTGATGTTGAGTGGGCAGTGCACCATGCCGGCCGGGACGAAGATCATGGTGGTCCGATCTAAGACGTGCTTCTCGTCCTCGAGCCAGATCTCCACTTCGCCGTTCAGGTTCCAGGGGTCTGATGGATCGCTCCCGAAGAAACCGATTATCTCGTCGGTGTCGTGGGCGTGCGGACGGTCCTCCAAGGTCTGGGCGACTTCCAGGAACCAAGAGGTGTTCATGTGGAAGGCTCCGTCGACCACCTCGTCATCCATCCAGAGGATGCGCCTAGCATACTTGGAGTACTCATCGTCGATGAGCTTCTTGGATTCCGGCATCTTAAGTTCGGTCACGACATACTTGGCGGTTCTGAGCGGCGCCATGGTGAATCCTCCATTTCGTAGCGGAAGGAGCTAAAAGGTATCATACGGCTGCGTGTACGGGGGTGGCCGCTTCATGGTCACCACCAAGTCCAAGACCGGCCGTCCGTCGACCGAGACTCTGATCGAGTTAGGATTGGACATCGATGTATAGCCCGCCGCCGGACGGCGGCTGTGTCGGATCAAGTGTGAGAGAGGACGAGGATGTCTAAGAACGAGGGCCCGATTTGCGCTTTGTGCAGGATAACGGCCTGCGAGGCCGAGCCGGGGAGTAAGGTGCCGCCCAGCTTCTGTCCGATGGTCACGGATCCAGAGATATTGCGCGAGGTGGAGGAGACGTATCGCACGGACCCGGCCCTCAGGCGTATGGCTGTGGAGTCGGCGCGCACGGAGGCCTCCGGATACTGTGTCTCTCCTCGCGTTGAGGAGACTATGGATTTCGCCCGGAGGATGGGTTGGCGGCGTCTGGGCATCGCCCACTGCATGGGCTTTATGCAGGAGGCCAAGATCGCCCGAGAGATCTTCATGGCCGGAGGTTTCGAGGTCTTCACCGTGTGCTGCAAGGTGGGATCGGTGGACAAGGAGAGTATGGGCATAGAAGACTCCGAGAAGATCAGACCGGGGCAGTTCGAAGCCATATGCAACCCGGTGGCGCAGGCTGCGCTGCTCGCTCGGGCCGGCACCGAGTTCAACGTGGTCATGGGCCTCTGTGTCGGACACGACAGCATGTTCCTGATGCACTCCAAGGCGCCGGCGACAGTCCTCGTGGTCAAGGATCGCGTATTGGGGCACAATCCGGTGGCGGCCTTGTATACCAGCCATTCCTATTACTCAAGACTAAAAGCGAAAAACGCATAGCCGAGCGGCGTGGAGGAGACAGATGAGCGATACCCCGGGGCGTTTCGAGAAGCTCATGGAGCCGGGAATGATCGGCCCGGTCAAGACCCGCAACCGAATCATCAAGACGGCCAACGGCACCTCTTTCATGGAGGAGGACCAGACCGTGGGCCCGCGCATGATCGCCTACTACGAACGCCTGGCCAAGGGTGGAGTGGGCTTCCTGGTGGTGGAGTCCTGTGGCGTTGAGTACCCGCTCGGCATCCAGCACGTCCACTACTTCGAGGACGGGAGCTACGAAGGCGTCCAGCTGCACTTCGACGACGATAGATTCATCCCCTCCTTCCAGCGGCTCACCGAAGCGGTTCACAAGCACGGCTGCCCGGTGTCCATCCAATTCCAGCACTCCGGACCCTGGAACCCCACCGGCCTCCTGCCGCGCGATCCCAAGATACGCGACATCAAGTGCCCGTCGACCCTCACTGCTGATGAGCTCCCTGGACCGGACTTTCTCCCGTGCCGGGGCATGACGAAGCAGGAGATCGAGGATCAGATCGATCTGTGGGCCTCGGCGGCCGAGAGGGCCCACAAGGCCGGGTTCGACGCGTGCGAAATCAACCACGGCACCTGTCACCAGGGGAACACCTTCCTTTCCCGCATCTGGAACCGGCGCGAAGACGAGTACGGCCCTCAGAGCTACGAGAATCGCACCCGCTTCATCCGCAATATCATCACGGAGGCTAAGCGCCGCTGTGGACCCGATTTCGCCGTGCATGCGCTCATGAACGTGGCGGAGTACAACCATCCTCTGGGCACCACCCTGGAAGAGGGTGCCGGAATGGCCAAACTGGTGGCTACCGTTGCCGATGGGCTCAACGTCCGGGCAGAGCGCTACGGCCATCGGGGCGGGCTCATCCAGCCCGACCGCATCCTGTATCCAGAGCCCCCTGAGGAGCTTCCGGCCGATCTGGACTGGAGTCAGGGTGGCAGGGGAGCGACGGTGCCGTTGGTGGAGGCGGTCAAACGCCAGGGAGTCACCATACCGGTGTGGACGGCCTGCCGTCTCGATCCGGAGATGGGGGAGGAGTTGCTGCGTCACGGCAGCTTGGATTTCGTGGGCATGACCCGCCGGCTGCTGGCCGATCCCGCCCTGCCCAACAAGGTGCGGGAAGGGCGGCTCGAGGATATCCGTACCTGCACCGGCTGCCTCCACTGCTTCGACATGCGCAACAAGAACAAGAAGCTGGAATGTCGTGTCAACGCTACGCTGGGGCGCGAGCTCGAACCCGAGTATCAGTGCAGCCCGGTCGATCAGAAGAAGAAGGTGCTGGTGGTGGGGGGTGGGCCCGCCGGCATGGAGGCGGCTCGGGTAGCGGCCCGGCGCGGCCACGAAGTGGTGCTGTGTGAGCAGGGACCCTCTCTGGGCGGATTGGTGCCCGTGGCCGCGATTGTCAAGGATATGGAGACGGAGGATCTCATCGACTACGTCAACTATCTGAAGACGCAGCTCAAGAAGGAGCAGGTAACAGTTAACCTAAAGAAGAAGGTTACTCCTGAAGTCATTCGTGCGGAGAAGCCGGATGTGCTCATCCTGGCTGCGGGTGCGGCTCACACATCACCGGAACTCCCTGGAGCGGACAGCCCGAAGGTGGTCAAGACGGAGGAGCTGCACGGCCGGTTGAAACTGGCGCTGAGGTTCTTCTCCGCGCGGCGGATCGAGCGACTTACCCGGCTCTGGATGCCGGTTGCCAAGAGTACCGTGATCATGGGTGGTACGCTGCACGGCTGCGAGTTGGCGGAGTTTCTGGCCAAGCGGGGTCGCCGGGTGGTGATTGCCCACAACGGTCCCTACCAGGAGCTAGGTGAGGGGATGACCAAGGACGATCTGGAGAACCTGTGGCCCTGGTTCAAGTTGAAGCACGTGCCCATCTGGTTCGATGCCGAATATCGGGAGATCACGGATCGGGGTCTTAAGATTCAGGTGCCCGACAAACGCGTTTTCGTCCTCGAGGGCAAGGATGTCCTCATGACCCAAGACTGGGGACCCAACACGGCGGTCGTGGAAGAGCTCGGCCACCTGGTGGAAGATACTCGTGTCATCGGAAGCTGCCGTGAGCCCGGATGGATCGTCGACGCCGTGCGAGAGGGTGCGCTCGCCGGCTACTCTATCTGAGGAGTCAACCGGCATGTCGGAGGAATCCACGGGGACGTTCCGGC
>JAAYCW010000068.1 GCA_012729575.1 Actinomycetota bacterium
GAGGCCCAACGGTTTTCGAGACCGCCGCATTCAACCGCTCTGCCACCTCTCCCTGCGATGCGGCTCTGCCCAAGCCCCTCTTCGAATCGCGTCCAAATAAAGGTCTCGTGCAGCGCACTCAGGATTGTAGCCGATGACCGGCAGGAGGAGCAGGGCGTTCCCAGAGGGGGCCGGCCGCCCCGAGTTCTCTCGTTCTCCTCCTGTAAGCGAGTTCTCTCGTTCTCCTCCTGTAAGCGATTTCTCATCTGTCTCTTAGAGTCCTTTCATCTGCCCCGGGTAGACTCCGGATCGGTGGGCGATTCCTTGCGAAGCGTACGCCGCATGCCACACGATGGAACGACGCACAAAGGAGTACCGACGTGAAACCACGATGGAAGTTGATGGTTCTGGCAGTCGTCACGGCTATTGCCGTTGTCTCGCTGGCCGGTGTCGCGTCTGCCGCCGGCGCCTGGGATAAGAACGGTGCGAGTATGCAGGGGGAGCGGGGTCGCTCGGCTCGGCCTGATGGCCGCGGAGCGACCACGGCGACGAGTCTGAGCGTGGAGATGGCTGAGCAGATCGTCTTCATGCGCGAAGAGGAGAAGTTGGCCCGTGACGTCTACACGTTCCTGTTTGAGAAGTGGGGAGCCGAAGAGTTCAAGAACATCGCCAACTCGGAGAGCCGCCATATGACTCGCGTGGAGGTCCTCATAGACCGGTATGGCTTGGAGGACCCGGTCACGACGGACGTTCCGGGTGAATTCAAGAATCAAGATCTACAGGCTGTCTATGATTCCATGATCGCCCAAGGGAGCCGGTCACTGGAGGAAGCGTATAGGGTCGGTGTGGCTATTGAAGAGCTTGACATTGCCGACCTGAAGGCCGCCCTGGCTGAGGCCACCCCACGCGATGTCGGCCGTGTGTTTCAGAACCTACTGCGTGGTTCGGAGCGCCATCTTGCCGCGTTTACGAGGCTGTTGAATCGGTAGATCAGTGGTGATGCTCGGACCGCTTATGATCTTCCTTCAATGCTGCGGGGCTTACGTCGCAAGTACTTCCCGCGCACGTGCCCTCTGCGCTCTCCAGTTCTAGGGTGACATGCCCCACCCCGAACTCGCGGGCGAGCATATCTTTGACGGAGGCCAGTAGGCGGCTGGCCTGCGTCAGCGCCGTGTCGTCGGCTTCGACGTGCGCGGACAGGGCCAGATCGCTGGATGAGATCGACCAGATGTGCAGATCGTGCACGCCTCGTACTCCCGGCACCGCCAATATCGACTGCTCCACGTCGGCGAAATCGACTCCGCTGGGAGTGCCCTCCATAAGCACGTTCAGGGCACTTCGGACGATGGCGAATGCCTCCCGGCCGACCCACAACGAGACCAGAATGGAAATGACGGCGTCTGCATGATTCCAGCCCCAGAGATAAACGACGAGACCGCTAATCATCACCCCGAAGCTCGTGGCTGCATCGGCGAGCAGGTGGAGGAAGGCGCTGCGGAGGTTGAGGTCTTCGCGATGCATCCGGAGGAGAAAAGCAGCGAGCGTATTGACGGCGAGACCACCCGCCGCGAATACGATGACCCATAAACCCTCCACCGGCTGAGGATCCAGGAGGCGGCGGATCGCCTCCACGAAGATGTAGACGGAGATGGCTACGAGCACCACCGAGTTGAACAAGGCCACTAGAATCTCCGCTCGTTTGTAGGCGAAGGTCTTGCGCGGAGTCGGTGGGCGGCGGCCCAGGCGGACCGCCCAAAGGCTGAGACCCAGGGCGATCACGTCGCTCAGGTTGTGGGCCGCATCGGATAGCAGGCCTAGACTGTTGGCTACGATTCCCCCGATCACCTGCAGCACAGTGATGAGCAGGTTGAGCGCGAGACTGACGATCAGACGCTTATCGGGCGCGGCATCGAGGCCTGACGGCTGATTACCAAGGCCCGGCGGCTGACTACCGAGGCCGCCGGCGCTGTCGCCGGCTGAGGTGGGGTTGCCGTCTTCCGGACTGGGATGGACGCGGTCGGTGATCATGGCCTCAGGCTAATCGGCTACATCAGCAGGCCCCGGTCACGTCGCTCCGCGAAGAAGTCGCGCAGGAGTGCGGAGGCTTCCGATGCCATTAGACCGGCGTGCACCTGGGGACTGTGATTGAGAGCAGGATGATCGACGATGTTGAAGATGGATCCGGCCGCTCCGGTCTTGGGGTCGTCCGCTCCATACACCAACCTTGCGATCCGGGCCAGGACGATGGCACCCGCGCACATGGCGCA
>JAAYCW010000007.1 GCA_012729575.1 Actinomycetota bacterium
CCGGTCATCACTCCTGACCATCCCGCCCAGGTGATAAACATCGTGGAATCGCGTCTAACACAGGAGCCCCCGGCAACCTAGACCGCCCTCGGCGACCTAGACCGCCATCGGTGACCTAGACCCCCCGGCGAGGGTAGTGTGGCTGCGCAACACCGACTTTTCGGTACGCTCGCGGACGAATGGGTAGATCTGCTCTTGGTCGGTCGAAAGCTCGGATTCGCGCACAACAAGGAGATGACCGAGTTGGGCTTACCTTGGCGCGGGATCGATCTGCCGGCCGGCGCGGTTATCGCCTCCGGCACCGGCCCTTCTAGGGAAGGTACTGTTCTTCGATATCGATCACTACGGTCCCGTCGCGGATGATCCACCAGGGCACTATGCGCATGTGGCCGGCCCTCTGGGGCGGTGAATCGCTCCAGAAGCTTTGGAACTCCCCCCACGTGACAGGCTGATCCCATGCCCCGCCCCAGGTGTGGGACGTGATGGTGACGGACCCGGAGACGGTGAACTCTCGCAATCTCGGATTAACGTTGCGGACGAAGTAATCGTTGGGCAGGTCTTCGTCCGGATCGATCACCCCTGCTTCGATGGCCGCCTGTCCGGCTTCTTCGCCGATGAGGAGTTCGGCGTAATCGATAGCAAGACGCCGGACGCCGCCCTCTTCGCGTGCCGCATCGATGAAGCCCATTCCCTTGATGGTGCCGTCCGGCAGCCTAGTCTCTGCACTGGACAGCGCCTCGGTGGTATCCGTTGTGCATGGTTCGGTCGTGGACGGTGGTTCGGTCGCGGATGAGGGCCGGCCCGTGGCGGATGACGAGCACACCCACCGCCAAGACGGCACCGGTTATCCTCCGGATTAGCGATCCTCGTGCTGGTTTCATGGGTCCCTTCCGCAAATTGCAGTTCGATCACTCCTTACCCCAAACGACACCACTACAGACGCTGCGACTCGAAAGACAGATTCCAACCGTTGAGGTATACTGAATCAACACTATTACAGACACGGTTGTCCCCGCGCTCTTTACCGAAGACTCGACTGGCTCAACTGCGTCTACAATCGCAGTGCATCCAGAGAGACGCACGGCAAGGAGCTACAACCTATATGAGTTTCGTCGATCTTGGCCTGGAACCAGGCCTTCTCAAAGCTGTACACAAGCTGGGCTACACCGAACCCACCCCTATTCAAGAACAGGCCATCCCTCTCGCCCTTACCGGCCGCGATATCCTGGGCTGTGCTCAGACGGGTACTGGTAAGACGGCGGCTTTCGTCCTTCCGGCCCTCCAAAGGATGGGTAGGAATGAGAAACCCACCGAAGGGCGATCGATCAGGACCTTGGTGGTAACACCTACCCGAGAGTTGGCCGGGCAGATCGACGACGTCGCCCGAGCCTGCTCCCAATACACCGGTCATCGTATTGCCGCCGTTTATGGAGGGGTGGGCTACGATCCGCAGATCAAGAAGCTGCGCAAAGGAGTCGACCTTCTGGTGGCCACCCCGGGGCGCCTTCTCGACTTGGTACAACGTGGTGACATCGATTTGTCTCATGTGGAGATCCTGGTGCTCGACGAGGCCGATCGGATGCTCGACATGGGATTCTGGCCGGATGTGCGCCGGATCCTCAACCTGATCCCCTCCGCGCGCCAGAACATGCTCTTCTCGGCTACGCTATCCAAGGACGTCATGCGGGTGGCCGGACCTACTCTGACTGATCCTGCCAGGATAGAGGTGGCACCGAGTGCCACGCCCGTCGAGACCGTCTCGCAGACCGTCTACCCAGTAGCCGAGCCGCAGAAGATCGACCTGCTGGTCCGTCTCCTCGAAGAAGAGAGGCTCGACAGAGTCCTGGTGTTCACGCGTACGAAGCATCGCGCCGACCGGGTCTGCCGCCAACTGGAGCGCAACCGCATCAAAGGCACCGCCATCCACTCCAACCGCACCCAGGCTCAACGCCAGAGGGCACTCGATGGTTTCAAGGACGGTACTTACCGGGTTCTTGTAGCCACCGACATCGTAGCCCGGGGTATCGACGTGGACAGCATCTCGCATGTCATTAACTACGACCTGCCCTCTCAGGCCCAGGACTACGTCCATCGTATCGGGCGGACGGCCCGGGCGGGCGCTTCGGGTACGGCCATCAGTTTTCTGGCCGCGGAGCAGGCCGCCGAACTCAGGGAGATCGAGTTGATGCTGGGGCAAACCCTGCCCTGCCGCGATCTGGAAGGCTTCGCCTACATGCAAAGGCTGGTCCCCAACCCAGACCGCACGGCCAAGAAGCCCAAACCCCGTCTGGTCTACAACGGCAGCGCGCGGAGACGGCGCCGCTAGATAGACCCGACGGCGATGTCCACTCCTGCCGAGCTCGAGCGAGCGACAAGAGTCGAACGAGCGCAAGAGCACGAAATCAGCGTCGTTTTAGCCCTCGTTGAGGAGTTGTTGGCTGAGCTCGGTCAAGAGGGGCGGGAATTCGCCGGGATCGATAGACGCAGGCTTCAGACCGACCTGCGCGAGAATCTTCGCAACCACCGGTTCCTCGCACTACTGGCCAAGGACGCCGGCGATACCCCGATTGGCGTCCTCACCCTTTCGGTGAGTTTCGCCCTTCACGCGGGAGGCGAGTACGGCGTGATCGATGAGATCTACGTGCTGCCCGCCCAACGTAACCGGGGTGTCGGCCGGAAACTGGTCGCGGAAGCCACGGCTGTGGCGAAGGAGAGGGGCTGGTTCCGCCTGGATGTCACCGGCCCGGGGAACAGCGCAGACCGGCGTGTCCTCCATTTCTATGAGCAGTTGGGGTTCGGGTTCACCGGAAGCAAGCTGCGCCTTCTCTTGTAGTCCCTCAATATGGTCCAGTTGCCGCGGACACACCGGGAGCGCGGGGGCGTCGTGCTACCCTTTCGCCGGAATCCGCAACATGGTGGTACTCACAGGGTCTGGAGACACTCTGATGGAGACGCTCTGAAATTGTGAACAACCCAGCGCAAACCGTCCCAGCCGTCCATGCGCAGACCGGGCTCACAGCCGCCGAAGTCCGCGAACGAGTCGAGGCCGGCCGGACCAACGTCACCCCCCGTCCCGGTGGCCACACCACTTGGGACATAATCCGCACCAACGTCTTCACTTGGTTCAACCTCATCCTGGGCGTGCTTTTCGTGGCCGTGATCACCTTTGGGTCGTGGAAGGACGGACTGTTCGGAGCCGTCATCGTGATCAACGCCCTCATAGGGATCGTCCAAGAGATGCGCGCCAAGATAGCCCTCGACCGGCTGTCCGTCCTCACGGCTCCGGCCGCGAAAGTCGTGCGCGACGGTGAAGACAGGGAGGTGCCGGTGGCCGACGTCGTGCTGGACGATATTGTCCGCATCTCAGCGGGCGATCAGATCGTAGCCGATGGCGAGGTTCTCGAGTCACGCAGCCTGGAAGTGGACGAGTCGCTCCTCACCGGTGAGTCCGTACCGGTGGCCAAGGAGCCGGGAGACCGTCTGCTGTCCGGTAGCTTCGTGGTGGCGGGAGGTGGCGTGTTCCGAGCCACAGCCGTCGGCGCCGACTCCTATGCACAGCGTCTCACCGGAGAAGGTAAGCGCTATGTGCGGTTGCGCTCCGACCTCATGATGGGCATCAATAACATCCTCCGGGTGATCGGCGTAGGGATCATACCGGTGGGAGCGTTCCTAGTATGGGCCCAGTTCCGTATGGGAGCGACCGTGGAGCATGGGGTGAACAACACGGTCGCCGCCCTGGTGGCGATGATCCCCCAGGGGTTGGTGCTGCTCACGAGCATCGCTTTTGCCGTCTCGGCCGTCACGCTGGCGAGACGGAAGGTCCTCACCCGAGAGTTGCCCGCGGTGGAGGGTCTGGCCCGGGTGGACGTTCTCTGCATCGATAAGACGGGCACCATCACGGAGCCGCATCCGGCCTTTGAGAGGTTCGAGCCGCTGACCTCCTCCGGTCTGTCAGAAGCACGCCCTGTGAACGGCGACGTGGCGGCGAGGCTGGACGGTGCGAACACCCAGGACGACACCACGGCCTCAAAAGTGCTCGGTCTGATGGCTGCATCGGCCTCGGGACGCAACTCCACTTTCGATGCTATAGGGGCCTCGCTGCCTGCACCAGATGGCTGGAACCTGGAGGATTCAGTCCCGTTTTCCTCGGCTCGTAAGTGGAGTGCGGTCCGTATCGCCGGCCGTGGCTCCTGGGTGCTGGGGGCACCGGAGATCGTCGCGGACGGCGGGGTCGACACGGAGATGAGTGATGACCCA
>JAAYCW010000069.1 GCA_012729575.1 Actinomycetota bacterium
CTCTCGACGATGCGGTTGATCTCAGGGTTGTTGTGCTCCGGAACTACAACTGTGCAGGGTACATCGAACCACCGGCCGGCCCAGGACATGGCGAGACCGTGGTTGCCCCGTGTAGACACCAGGATCCCGGTCTCGAGCTCCTCAGTGCGTACATGGTGGAAGAAGTTGAGCGCTCCCCGGATCTTGAAAGAACCGGTAGGGTTATGGTTCTCGTGCTTGACATAGACCTCGCAGCCTGCAAGACGGGAGAGCTCCGAGTAGTAGGTCAGATTCGTCCGGTTGAGAAAACGGTCGATGACCTTTCTCGCACTAAGGACACCCGGCAGATTGACCTCGGCACTCAGCGCGTCATAGTCTCTCATCGTCGACCCTCCACCCTGGCGTAAGTCTATTGGCCTCCGGCGCGTCTCCCCAAATCCACATCTCCATCCGTCAGAAGGAATAGCCTTCAGGCAGCTCCTCCGCCTTCGTACCCGCCGGGACCCAAGAGAGATCCAGGATGGTATAAGTGGGGTTGTAGCGCTTGAATACCGGTACGACCCGCATCCCGATCTTAGGCTCCCCCAACAAGAGGTAGCTGAACAAAATGGTCGACACGCCTTCGAACTCCACGTTGATGAAACGGATGGGCTTGTCCAGCATATTGAAGGCGCCGGACCGTGCACAAACCATGAAGGTATGGATGGTCGCCTTCTTCTTAGCGACATCGGTCATGTCGATGACCGCGTTCTTCGCAAGGCAGTCCGGGCAATGGATCCGGAAGGGCTGGAAGATCGAGCCCTTGGACTCGCAAGCCGGATTATCACACTTGGTGGCCAGCAGCTTGCCCTGCGAGAGCGCCTCAAAGAACTCGGCCTCGCCACCGTAGGTGTGCACGTAGGTCATATCCCTCGGCTTCGTGACCCCGACCAGTCTCCAGCCGTTGTCGGCATCCCTGATGGGCATATGTTGCTCGAGACGATGGAAATCGCCCCGGAACTTGTAGCGTCCGTTCTTTACTTGGACCTGTCCGTATGAACTCATGATCGGCCTCTCTCACGCGTCTTTCTTCAACAGATGGTCGGGGTCCATGAGGATCGTCGCCGTCACGTGCGATCCCACGCCCGCGTGACTGATGGAGAGAGCTCTCTTGGCACCTTTCACCTGTAGATCCGTCCAGTCTTCCGGCTTCTCCCTGCCGAACTCCTCCCACCGCTTCTTGTCGCCGTGGATCTCGGCCCACCGGCCCCACAGTTGAGTGGCAATTTCGAAGACCTGCATTATGCCGCTGGCACCCACGGCGTGCATGCACCCGATCAACCCACCGGAGAGGTTCGACGGGAGCTTACCCGGTTTGCCGGTGTGCGGATTCGTGTGGTAGCAATCTCCGGACTCGACGTAATCGCGTCCCCGGCCGTACGGCCTGACTCCGATATCCTCGTAGGTCTGCACATCGCTGATCGTGAAGGCGTCGTGCAACTCAATGACGTCCAGATCTTCGGTGGGATCGGTGATGCCCGTCATGCGATAGCCGTAGTACGCGGCCATCCTGGCGGCCAGGAACCCGGTGAAGCCGGGATAGCGTTCGCCGCCTGGGAATTCCTTGGCCAGATCCTTGTATTGATCGGGCGCCTCGTTGGGAAGCAGCGGGATATCCATGTTGCGCCGGTCGGCGGGACGCAGAGTGTGCGAACCGGCCGTCACCCAAATGCGAAGCGGCCTGTTCTTAGTGTCCTTGGTCAGCTCCATAGCCGTGGCCTCGTCACAGAGCACCGCGCAGGCGGCGCCCACGCTCATGAGGCAACAGTCGAGAGCCCGCAGAGGATCGGCCACCAAGGGAGACATGAGGACGTCGTCGACGGTTATCTCCATGCCACCGTGCGCAAACGGATTGAACCGGCCGTAGCCGTGATGCTTCACCGAGATCTCGGCGAGTGTCCGCCGGAAGGAAGCCTCGGCCTTGCCGAACACCTGCCAGTACTTCTGAGCCATGACCGCGTAGTAACCGGTGTAAATCTGCCCCATGGGAGATTCCCAGTCCCGGTCGGCCGCGGACGCTATCAAGAAGTTGCCCTCGTCGGTGGGAACCTCGTCCATGCGCTCCCAACCCATGGCAAGAACGCAATCCGAATAACCAGAGGCGACCGCCTTAGCGGCCTCCCACAGTGTGGAGCCGCCGGTGGCACCCCCCGACTTGATGCCGATGTTGCCCAACGGATCCAAGCCGAGACGATCATGGATCACGGCCTCACCCAGCAGCTGATCACCGAAGTGATCGGCGAAGTGGCCATAGTAGCAGGAGTGGATGTACCGCTTCAGTTCGGCGGGAGTGAGCCCGAGCAGCTCCGCCGCCATCGTCAGGGCATCGACGCACAACTCCTCGGTCCTCTTCTCTGGGATCGCCCTCGCGTACTTGGATTGACCCGCAGTCACCAAGTACACCGGGCGCATGAACTTCGGCGTCTTGAGCTGCCGCTCACTGAAGGTGATCATATGCTTCCTCTTGTGTCGGATAGTAGGTGCACGGACCGGATCCAACTCGCGGTCGAAGCTCTATAATAATGCGTGAACCCGCCCTTGTGTTAGCCGCAACCGGCTCGGTGCCACGTCAGAAGGCCCCGGCGGCAACGGATCAGGAGGATGTGGAATCGTTCAGAGCCTTCTCGGCGGCTCGGAAACGCATGTCCACCACCCGACGGTCCTCAGCCTCCGGTATGGCCTCATCGCTGGATCTCTTGAGCATACGGGCCTGTGCCAGTAGCGCCCTGCGACCCGCTTCATGCTGCAGTCGAGGACCCACGGCCGCGATGGCCTCGAGCAGACGGACAGTCACCGGCACGCTGCCCCGGCCGTACTGCCGGATCCTGCTCAGTGCCTGGTCCACCAGATCGATGAACGTAAGAGGATAGGTCACCAGGCAGACCTCCCCCTCCACGGGGAGCAGGGCCGGCGGTATGTCCCGCTCGGCCGCCCTGGCCAATGCGTCGGTGAGCTGATCGATGCAGAGGATGGCCGTGTCGGGATCGTTGATCCCGGGCGACAATGCCCGCAAAGCCAGTTCCACCAACTGCTCCACGGCGGACTCCACATCTTGGGCCAAGGGCCGGTGCGGCCCGACGACGAAGCACTTGTTGAGGGCCTGCAAGACCTCCTCGTCGACCACTCTATCCGGCCAGGACTGGAATAGAACCCCTTCCTCCGTGACGAAGTGGCCTGGACGCCGTTCGAGGCGGAGTATGAGCCCGTTCTCTTTAGCCACCTTGGTGAGACCGTTGTAGTCGATCGTTTGGATATAGCCGCTCGTAACAGCGCTGACATCATGGGCCCCGGTGGGGAATCCCTTGGGAAGCTCCCTGCTGTCTTTGCCCGCCCTCGACCCCGCCCACGTGCTGCGCTCGGGGTAGAGACGCTCAATAGCGGCCTTCAGCTCTCGACCCGTGGCTGCGACCACGTTCTCGGCCCTGAGCGAGAAGGCGGCATGATGTATGAAGTACACCAGCACACCGACGCCGGCCACGGCCAGCAGTATGGCCACGGCCAGCGAAACGTAGGGCACGAAGTACTCCTCCCCCACCTCCGTGACGGTTCGCAGGACCAGAAGACAGTAAACGAAAGCGGCCAGAAACGTACCCAGCACGACCTGGTACCCGCGGTCGCTGATGAAGTTGCGCAACAACCGCGGGCCAAACTGCTGCGAAGCCGTGGTCAGACCAACGATGGTGATGGAAAAAGTGAGCGCCGCTACGGTCATCATCGAGCCGGAGATGGTGGAGAGCAATGCCCTGGCGCCTTCCGGGCCACCACCGAATATCCAGCCCGGGATGGAGCCCACCGTACCCCCGATCCGCCTGTCGACCCAAGGAAAGAGAAAGGACAACCCCACGGCGACAACGACCATCGCGGCCGGAACGAACCAGTAGTTGGCGGCCAGACGGCTCCACAAATGACTGAGTCTGGCTCTTCCCCACATGGCTAGCCGAGCCCTCCCGGGCCGAAGAACCCGCCCCGCACGCGGCCGGCGCCGACAGATCGCCTCTCGCTGCTGTCCCTGGTCATGCGCTTATGGTACATCTTCGCTGTCCCCACGGGTCGGACACTTTGCCCTCTCTGGTCACGCTCTTGACTCCTCGGCCTCCGGTTCGCGTGCTTCCCCCAGTCTGCGACCCAGCAAGAACGCCAGGGGAAGGCCGAAGACTGCGAACATAGCCGCCACAAGGAACGGCCACATGTAAGACCTGCCCATCTCCGACTGGGCTATGGCGGTCAGGTCTGCGTCAAGGGAGTCCGTCACCTCGGCGCTTACCCGTCCTCCGAATGCATCAGACAGACCCGCCGCCGGATCGAAGAAGCTCCCGGAGGCCGCGGCAGCCGCCCCTCCTTCTTCCGCATTCCGCTCGATCACGCGTGTGGCCTCCTCCTTCACCTCCGCCGACAGATCCTGCCGAGTGACCACGTACTCGGTGGCCCTGACCACGGTGGCCTCGGTCCCTGCGAGAGCCGCGTGGCCATATATGGCAAGAAGAAGGGCTATCCCCAGGATATTGCCGAACTGCCGGGCCGTGCTGATCATACCCGACCCGACGCCGCTGGCCCTGAGAGGTAACGAGGTCAAACCTGCCGCTGTGATGGCGGGCATATGCACACTGAGGGCCACTCCGATGAACAGCTGCCTCCAGATGACATCCCAGAAGCTCGAATCGGATCGCAGTTGCGAGAAGAGGAAGAAGGCTACCGCGAAGAAGATGGTTCCCACGGCGCCGAGGTAGCGTGGGCCCAGGCGGTCTATCAGCCGTCCGGCGAAGGGCGAGAGGATCATCGCCACTATGGAGGCCGGGATCATCGTCAAGGCTGCCTGCAACTCCGAGTACCCGAGTACATTGATCATGAAGAGGACGATGAGGAGCGTCGACCCGGCCATGCCGATGCCGCCCACCACTCCCATCGCATTGGCGGCAGAGAAAGGACGGATCCGGAAGAGGCTCAGATTGAGCATCGGGCTCCGGGCCCGGTTCTGCCAGAGCAGAAAAGCGACCAGGAATACAACTGCCGCCGCCAGCAGCCCAAGCACCTGGGCCGAGCGCCAACCCCAGCTGTTTCCTTGGATGATCCCCAGAGTCAGACAGAAGAGAGCGGCCGCACTGAGTCCGATCCCGCCCCCGTCCAGAGAGGAACCCGCAGCCTCACGGCGCATCTCCGGCACGAACAGGAAGGCCAGGATCGCAGCCACTATCCCCACGAGTAGGCTCATGAAGAAGATCCAATGCCAGGAACCGTACGTGATGAGGGCCCCGCCCACAGGAGGCCCGATGATGGCGGCCGCATTGCCGAACGCCCCCCACAGTCCGGTCGCCAATCCGTGTTGGTGGCGCGGAAAGACCGACAGAAGGATGATCAGAGAGATGGGCACGATACCCGCCGACCCGACTGCTTGAAGGACCCGGAACGCGATGAGCTGATCGACGCTACCGGCCAAGCCGCATGCCAACGAGGCCAGCGAGAAGATCGAGAGGGCAGTAAGGTAGACGCGGCGCTGTCCGTAACGGTCGGCGAGTCTGCCAAACGACAGCAGCAGTACCGCCTGGGTGATATTGAAGGCGTTCACGACCCAGGACGCCCCGCTCACAGTGGTACCGAATTCCTCTATGAGCGCCGGGATGGCGATGTTCACCAGGGAGACGTTGAGTATTCCCAGGACGAGTCCCGACGATACGGTGGCCAAGATCAGCCACTTGCGCGGGTGACCCTGGTCCGGCTCAGTCTCGTCGGCCTCTACAATCTCGCCTGGAAGGGGAGTCTCAGACACGTGCGCTCTCGGTAGCAGACGACGCGAAACACTAGTACAGTAACATCCATACACTGGCAAGCGGTCCACACAGTGACTTGGAAAGTTGGAAAGCCCACAGAGAGCCCGGAGAGGAGTCACGAGCATGCCGGTCAACCTCTCTATCAAGAACGTGCCTGACGATGTCATGCGCGGTCTGCGGAATCGTGCCGCGCTGAGCCAGCGGTCGCTTCAGGAGGAACTACTTGACATTCTGAAGCAGGCGGCCCAAGACCAGAGTCAGGTCACCATCGATGGCCTGCTGGCCGGCGCCCGGCGCAGGAAGCCGGCCCTGGACGAGGCGGCCTCCCAGGTGCGTGCAGCGCAAAGCGAGGAGCACGCGAGAGCCGCCCGGCGCTTTGATGACCTCCTGTCCGGTCCCAACGCCGGCGCCAACGAAGCCGACCCCGGAACAAGGTCAAGAGGCCCACGTTAGAACAGCCGCCCCAAACGGCGCACTGTTGGGTCTGCCCCCGCGCCGAGGCGCCGCCGAGCAGCCGTCTCTTAGCTAGGAGCGTGTCGGGAAAAACCCGCAGGTGAAGTCTAGACTCTCCCGGGCCGGGCGGGTAGTGTGGCTGGAAACGACCCAGGAGGCGTGCTCGTGGCCCGGGACTTCCTGCCCTATGATCTCGACCAGCAGTATCTGCTTCCTCCCAGCCTGAAAGAGTGGCTCCCTGCCGACCACCTCGCCTTCTTCGTCTCCGACGTGGTCGACTCTCTGGATCTGTCTCTCATCATGGACACCTACCAGAAAGACGA
>JAAYCW010000070.1 GCA_012729575.1 Actinomycetota bacterium
CCCCCGTGTCAACGGACGCACAGGGGAATCGGCTGCTGAGTCCGTTTCGTGGCCGAAGGAGGTACTGAGATGCGCAGGTTTCTTGCGATACACCCCGTGGCCTACGACAAGTCTAAACTCGGCCTACTCGCCAAATTGCAGCTCCCACCTGGGGTCACCTGGAGGTACACATGGTGTGCCTTGTGTGACGGGAAGACCTTCTGCGAGTGGGAGGCTCCCTGTAGGGAGGCAGTGGAGCAGATCTTCAAAGACAGCAACACTCCTTATGAAGGCATCTACGAGGTCGAACACTACGATGTGAAGTCGGGCGACCTAGACTAGCGCGAAGCGGGCCCTACCATCGGGGCTTCAGGTCTGGGTCTATTTCAGAGTCTCCACCGACCCTGTGAGGACATGGGGGGTGTGTAGGATGAAGGAATGCGAGATCAGTTCCATCGTCCTTGGTTATGACGGCTCCGAAGGGGCTGGTCGGGCGGTTCCCTGTGCGTTGCGGTTGGCCCGTCAGAATAATGCCCGGGTGGTCGTGGTCACGGCTTTTCATGGACCCGATATCGCCGGGAAGGGGGAAATGGAAGGACGAGTCAACCCGGAGATCGGAGTCGCCAGAGCCGCAGCAGAGGACATCGTGCTCCAGCTGAGATCAGAGGGCGTCGATGCAGAAGCGGACGTCTTGGAGGGACACGCCTCGGAAGCACTTCTGAGGGCGGCAGAGGCCCACCACGCGGATCTGATCGTCATGGGACGGCGTGGCCACGGTCCGATTGCCGGATTGCTCCTAGGTTCAACGTCGGAGTACGTCGTTCGCCGGGCGAGGGTGCCGGTCTTGGTGGCTCACTAGCCAACAGACCGGCTATTCTTCGCGGACCGTCCCTTCCCGAGGGAGGCGTTAGCCTGCATCGGCCGAGGTGGCAACTCGCGGCCTTCGTCGTTGCTCTTGCGCATGGGCCGATAGGTCTGTCACATCGCAACCGTCCAACTCGATAACTGTCGAGAGTGAATAGATGGTAATTGCATCTAGCTGGTTGTATGATGTAGATGGATGTGGTGTCTAGCCCGGAATTGTGGTGACTCGGCGCCTGCATCGATTGCAGTGGGAGGCAGCCCCGGGGTGTTCGACTCGACCCTTGCGGTGAGCTAGGTCCCTATGGGGTCCATACGTCTAGACGAAGGAGATGATCTGATGAAGGTGGCTTTCACAACTTCTGGAGACAACCTCGATGCCCCTCTGGATGCCCGCTTCGGCCGGGCAGCCAAGTACCTGATCTACGACTTGGATACCGATACCTTCGAGGTGGTAGACAACCAGAAACAGGTAGCTATGGCTCATGGAGCCGGAGTACAGGCGGGAGGGCTGATAGCTCAAATGGCGCCCTCGGCCGTTGTTACCGGACACTGCGGGCCCAAGGCCTTCCGGGTGCTTTCGGCGGCGGGGATCGGTATCTATACCTCTGATGCCGCTACAGTCCGGGAGGCTCTTGAACAATTTCGGTCCGGCAATCTCTCCCAGGCTTCGAATTCAGACGTCGGAGGCCACTGGGGATAGATGGACCCGCAGGTGGACCCCGCAATTGGGCGTGGATGCGGAAGTCCCACTCGTAGCTGGCTCGGGTGGTGTTAAGGAGGATCGTTGTCATGCCGGGATATGACGGAACGGGACCGTGCGGAGAGGGACCCATGACTGGTAGGGGGGACGGATACTGCATGCTGGAGATACCCGTGGACCCGCATCTGCCCAGAACCGGGTTCGCCGGTCTGCGTGGCCAACCGGTGGAGCTTCCATCCATGTGGGGAGCCCCCGATGTCTTGGCGCTATGCAGGGCGCAGATAGAGCTTATCCGGGATGCGTTGCCCGGGATGAACCGCCGGCTCATCGCATTGGAGGCTGTGGTCCGCTTGCTGAGCGCTGCCCGCCATGGAGCGACGGACGACGATGCCGGTGCTGCCCGAGCTCCGTCCGGATCGGATGGAGGTGTGTCGTGATTCTGGCGGTCGCCTCGGGAAAGGGTGGGACCGGCAAGACGACCGTGGCGGTGAATCTGGCTCGGACTCTCGGTTCGCCGGTGCAGCTTCTTGACTGCGACGTTGAGGAACCGAACGACCATCTCTTCCTACGGGGGACGTTGGACCTTGAGGAGATCGTGAATATCCCTATTCCAGAGGTCGATGAGTCTCGGTGTGACGGCTGCGGAGAATGCGGTCGCATATGCGAGTTTCATGCCATCGTCTCTTTCGGCACTGTGCCTCTTGTGTTCCCGGAGCTATGTCATGGCTGTGGGGGATGTACCAAGGTATGCCCTCATGATGCGATTCATGAAGCAGACAGCAGAATGGGCGTGGTTGAGCTGCTTCAGGATGGAGATATCACTCTCGTCCAAGGGCGGCTCGACGTGGGGGTGGCCATGGCCCCGCCTCTGATACGCGCGGTGAAGGCCCATTTGCGCGCCGGAATGCCGGCCATCCTGGATGCTCCTCCAGGTACATCGTGTCCTGTGGTGACCACGGTTCGGCAGACCGATTTCGTTCTCATGGTCACCGAGCCGACACCGTTTGGATTGCACGATCTGACGCTGGCCGTTGGTATGGTGCGGGAGCTGGGAGTGCCGTTCGGAGTCGTGGTCAACCGCTACGGTGTGGGTGATGATCGGGTGCATGTCTACTGCCGCGAAGAAGGAATTCCCATATTGGCCGAAATCCCGGATGACCGCCGGATCGCTGAGGCCTACTCGAGAGGGGACCTCATGGTCGATGTTCTGCCGGAGTATCGGGGGGTATTCGAGAGTCTTCTCTCGAAGATCAATGACTGCGTCGCCACCGCCGACCTGTCGTCCTCGTGAGCGTGGTGGAACGAAGACAAGGAAATGAACACATGAAAGAACTCGTTGTCATCAGTGGCAAAGGTGGTACCGGTAAGACCAGTATCACGGCATCGTTCGCCGTGCTGGCCGAGCGGCCGGTTGTGGCGGATTGCGATGTCGATGCGGCTGATCTACATCTGCTTCTCGATCCGCGAGTCAAGGAACGTCACGACTTCTGGAGCGGTCATGAGGCCGTCATCCGCCAGGAGGACTGCACGGCCTGTGGCCAATGCTACGAGGACTGCCGTTACGACGCGATCCGGTTGGTAGACGATGTTGCGGGCGGCAAGGCCTACGTTATAGATCCTCCCTCATGCGAAGGGTGTGGGGTTTGTGTGCATTTCTGCCCTGTACAGGCCATCGACTTCCCGGAGCGTCTCTGTGGGGAGTGGATGATCTCGGAGACGCGGTGCGGTCCCATGGTACACGCGCGTCTGGGGATAGCCGCCGAGAATTCGGGCAAGTTGGTATCCACGGTGCGCAAGGAGGCACGTCGCCTGGCCGAAGAGGGTGATCATCCCCTGATCCTCGTTGACGGCCCGCCGGGGATCGGCTGCCCGGTCATTGCCTCGCTCACCGGCTCCTCCGCCGTGCTTGTGGTCACAGAACCGACGGTCTCGGGTGAGCACGATTTGGAGCGGGTGCTCTCTCTGACCAAGCACTTCGACATTCCCGCTTCGGTCTCAGTGAACAAGTGGGATCTCAATCCCGAGATGACTGAGCGCATCGAGGAGAAAGCCCTCAACTTCGGGGCCCGGGTTGTGGGCCGAGTCAGATACGATCGGTCGGTCACCCTGGCTCAGATCCAACAGAAGACTGTGGTCGAGACCGACGCCGGCAGCGGGGACGACATCCGCCGGATCTGGAGCGCGCTGCAGGAGTAGGACTAGGGGGAAGTAGGACCAGGGGGAAGCAGAAGATACACTCCTTCAAGACATCGGCGAAAGGGGAAGCTCGTCATGCTCAAGCTGAGGAACCAGTTTGTGTTCGCGCCGATCAAGACAGGTTATTCCGATGGAACCGGGGTGGTCACCGAACGGCATCTCGCTTTCTACAGAGAACGCTCGCGCCACGTGGGGGGTGTGATACCGGAGCCGTTCTACCTGGATCGCGGGTTACGCGAGTTGCCGACCCAGATGGGGATCGATGCCGACGATAAGCTGCCGGGCCTCAAAGAGTTGGTCGACGTCCTGCATGAAAACGGCGCTGCCGCGATTGCTCATCTCAATCATCCGGGCCGCATGGCCAATCCCAAGATTCCGGGGAATGTGTTCTGGTCGTCAACCGAACAGCCCTGCCAGCCGGGTAGTCCGGCACCGAAGGCCATGGACGAAGCGGACATGGACTGTGTCCTTGAACTGTTCGTCGAAGGGGCTCGGCGGGCGCAGACCGCGGGATTCGACGCCATAGAACTTCAGTTGGGCCACGGCTATCTGCCGGCCCAGTTCCTCTCTCCGTTGGTGAACACGAGACAGGACCAATGGGGGGGAGATCTGACCGGGAGGTCTCGCTTCCCCCTGAAGATCGTCGATGCGGTACGCGATGCAGTGGACCTTCCGTTGATAGTACGGGTGAGCGGCGCAGAGATGGTTCCGGGTGGCATCGAACTCGAGGAGACTATTGCCTTAGCCCGCAAACTGGCCGCGCGTGACGTGGAGGCGGTGCATGTGTCGGCCGGCACGGTGTGCAGTACACCTCCTTGGTTCTTCCAGCACATGTTCGTTCCCGTGGGGAAGACGTGGGACATGGCGGAAGCGGTCGGCCGTGAGGCGGGAGTCAAAGTCATCGCCGTCGGCCGGATATCCTCGGTTGAGGATGCCCAGGAGCTTACAGCACGTTTTCCCGAGGGATATCTGGGGATAGGGAGAGCGCTCGTCGCCGACCCCGATTTCGTCGGCAAGGTCCTTGGTCTTGTCGAAGGTCCGGTCCGTCCCTGCCTGGCGTGCGCCGAGGGCTGTCTGGGAGGCGTTAGAGCGGGGCGGGGTCTTCAGTGTCTGGTGAA
>JAAYCW010000071.1 GCA_012729575.1 Actinomycetota bacterium
AAACAGGATGGAGCAGGACGCCCTCACCAAGAAATCGCACGACCTCCAGCGCCATCCAGCGCTCGTCCCCGTACGGTATGCGCGCTTCCAAGCAGCCATCCGCGCCTACCGTGTACTCCTTCCCGGAGTCCTCCAGATAAGTACGCCAACGGGGGTGGAAGCGTACGGAGGCCCAGGCCGCCGTCTCGTCGGGCAAGAACGCTTGGCCGCTCCGACGCCCGCGTAGATCAACTACCGGTCGGGGGATGAAGGTCTGGTCGGTGGCAGAAGCAGACCTGATCCGATCCAACCTGAATGTGCGTTGATCTCCTGCCTTTAGACAATAGCCCTCGAGATACCAGCCGTCTGGGGAATGGAACAGCAGATAGGGTTCCACTCGCCGCTCGCTCAACTCCTGACGGGAGGCGGTGTAATACTCGAGGACTACCAGGGTGCGGTCCCGGATGGCCCGGTTGAGCACCTCGACCACTGCCGGGTCTGGAGGCAGGAACTCATCGACTATCACAACTTCGTCCCCGTCTTTCGGCCCGATCAAACCGCGGACCTTCTCCCGGACCGATGACAACGACTCCAGGCCTTCCAAGGCGAAGCTGTCTCCAAGGATGTCGAGAGCCAGCAGCAATGCCCGTGCCATGAGGGGGGAGAGTCGCGCGGGCTGGGCGAATGTATCAGCCATCACGTCCCTAACCACCGTTACCCCGTCCGGGCCCGCTTCAGCGGTGAGAGCGTAAGTGCCCCCACCGTAGTTGACGAGGTTGATCAAGGATAGGTCGGTCTCGACCTCAGCTCGGGTGAGGCCCAGATCCTCCTGTAGGGTCTCCCACGTGATCACCGGCGGCCGCTGTTCGTCCACGAGGTAGTAGAGGAGGGTCATCGCCCGGGCCAGGTGTTCCGGGGCTATGGCCGCCGTCTTCTCGTCAGTCTCTGGCGGCTGGGGGTGCAGATCTGGTTGGCTCTGCCGGTAAGGGCCGCCGCCGGCTGCCGCGGCCGGTGCCGGTGCGGCCCGTGTCACCGGGGCGAAGGTCGCCACAGCCGGTGGACCGTCGGGCTTCTCCCCCTCGTGAGCCGCATAGACCACCTTGAGAGACTCCCGCAGCCGTTTTCGCAAAGCAGCCGGTTCGAGGAGCTCTCCGCAGCCGCCCAGTCCGACGACCCAAGAGAGAAGCACCGCCTCGTCGGCGTAGGGCACGTCGAAAAGCGTGCATCCATCAGCATCCTCTCCCAGGCGGCTCACGTGCCGTGCCAAGCGTTCCACCCACCAGGAGAGGTCGTCATCCACTCTGATGATCGCGCTGCCGCGCGCCGGACCTATGAGCCACGGGGGGCGGGCGCGATACTCATCGGGATCGAAGTCGGACGGTATGGAGAAGTCGCGAGGTCTCTCGCCGGTGAAGCGGACGGCGCCCTGGATCCGGGCCAACCGGAAGGTACGGATGCCGTCTCGGAGATGATCGTGCCCCACCACATACCAGTGCCCCTGGATGAGGTAGAGACAGTAGGGATCGAAAGTGCGTTCGCGGAGTCCTCCGTCCCCGGACGTGTAGGAAAAGCAGACCGTCTTGCCTCGGGTAATAGCTTCTTCGAGCCGTGCTAGCTGCTTCCCCGCCCTGCGCGCATCCTCGTCCGGCGCCAAGGCGACAGGTAGTTCCCCCAACTCGGGACCGGAGAGATCCTGCCGTCCCCGGAGGATGGCGGTCAGAGCCAATCGGAGGGGCCGAGCGTATGCGAAGCGCCCGTCTAGGGCAGCGAGGGCCAGCGAGAGGGCGCGCACCTCCGCAGGAGTGAAGTCCATAGATGGGAGCCGGAAGTCCTCCTCTGACAGGAGGTAGAGTTGCGCCTCCGCGGCCTGCGGCGCTTCAGCTCCGCTGATGGTCCTAATCTCGATACCTATCTTCTTCAGGTCGGCGCGATCATTGTGGAAGCGGCGGACGAACGTCTCGTCGCTCATCTCTGCATACCCCTCCACCGACTCTTGGACCTCCCTGGCGGTGAAGGGCCGTGCGCGGCTGAGAAGGAACGACACGAGAGACAGCTGTCGTACGAGCTTGTCTTCGTCACGGCTCATTACGTAAGACTAGCGCACAAGGAACGCAAAGGTCAGCATCCGTCCGGACTGAGCCTTACAATGGCTGATGATATGAGTGCCTGCTACCACGATGGACCGACCCTTATCTTGGGGCCCGCCAACTCCGGGAAAATAGGGCGTGTCCTCAGATGGTGGGAAGAGAGGCTCCCCAAGAGAGCGGTGCTCGTGGCACCGACGGGGCCCGATGCCCGGCGGCTGTCTCTGCGCATGGCCCGCCGGACAAGGGGGTTGGTCGGTCAAGACCCGGCTCTTACTTTCGACGGTCTGGTGCGCCTCATACTCAGCCGGTCGCCTCATTACGCCACCGATTTCGAGCGCGCGCTGATCGCGGCGCGCCTCCTCCGCGACACCGAGCTGGAGGGTCTAGCTTCCTTGGTGCATCTCCCGGGGGCGAGCGTGGCCCTCGCTCGGTTGCTCGAGCAGTTGGGCCAGAGCGGCAAAGACCCGGGGGAACTCGACAAGGTGTTGGCCCGTTGGGGAGCCACCGATCCGCAGGCGGGTTCCCTTTCCCGTGACATCCGGAAGTTGGTGAAAGGGTATGTACAGGCGCTTGCGGGACTTGCCCTCAGCGACCGGCCCTCTGTCGTGCGGGAAGCCATCCCCCGCGTCCCTAGTTGGGATAGGCCGGTGGCTTTGTACGGCTTCACCTCCTTCACCGAGGGACAGAGGTTGCTGATAGAAGAATTATCCGGTCGAGTGGATGTCCTCGTGGCTTTCACTCACGATCCGGCAAAGACGCTGAATCTCACCACCCCGGACGAGATGTCTTGGTGGCGGTCTCGGGCAGGCCAGATCATTGAGGCGGAGGTCCGCACGCGCGCCTATACGTCTGAGTCTGTCGCCTACCTGGATCGGTTCTTCATGGACGAGGTCGACGGCCACCCGCAACCACCGCCGGCGTCATCGGAGGGGAGGGGCGTACAGTTCCTTCTCGCGTCCGGGCGGCGTGCCGAGGCGGAACTTGCGGCAGAGAAGATCGCGGATCTCCTCCGAGGTGGTCTTGCGCCGGGAGAGATCGGAGTCGTTGTCAGGCACGTGAGGCAGTGGAGCGGCCTCCTGGCCCGGGTCTTCGACTCGTGCAACATCCCGTGCCGTATCGACGATCGTCGCACCCTGCGGGAGACGGGTCTGGGCCACGCTTTTCTCAAGGCTCTGCAGGCCGTGGTGCGCGATGACGCTGAGGCCCTGCTCACATATCTGAGGAGCCCTTACAGCGGTGTTACCCTGGAGGAGACCGCCGACCTCGAACTGATCTATCGGAGAGGCGTATCTCGAGGAGCAAGGGCAGTGGCCGAGATCTGTGAGAGCCTGGTGCCCGGTCCGGCAGATCTGCTCTGCCCGGTGAGCCGGCTCTGGGAGATTATCGAGCCAAGTACTCCGGGGCCGGAAGGCGCGCCTCCCAGTGTGCCTGACGGAGGTCCCCTGACCTTCGCGCCGATGAAGGCGGAGGGACTGGTCCGAGACATGTTCCTAAGCAGTCTGCGGCGCAGTCTTCCGTGCTCCCGGGCAGCGGAGGAGGACGCCCGCGCCTTCCAGACGCTGCGCGCCGCCATTACGGCGATTACAGGGATGGTCGGTGGAGATGCCTCTGGTGTCTCAAAGGACGTCTCAGCCGAGGGCTCGGCTGACCGGCGGACTTCCGACCCTGAGAACCGTCGCGTTTACAACCCTGAGAATCGCGGGACCTGCGACAACGAGGTGCGGGGCTCGTCCACGCTGCTTGACCCTGTGCTCATTTTGCGCTCCCTGGCGCAGGCCGTTGTCTTCGGCGGCGAACCGGAGAACGACGACGCGGTCCAGGTTCTGAGTGTCCAGAGGGCGCGGGCCCGGCGCTTCCAGGCGGTGTTCGTCTTGGGCCTGGTGGATGGGGAGTTCCCCGGGCCAACGGACTCACCTTCTCTGCTCAGCTCCGCCCAACGAGCGCGACTCGACAGGGTGGGTGGAGGCGGGATCCTGCCGATCGAGATCGACCAGGAGGCGGCGCTCTTCGCGAGCGCCATATCACGACCCTGGCGATTACTCTTTCTCAGTGCGCGCGACGCTGAAGACGATGGGTCTGAGTGCGTGCCTTCACACTATTGGCAGTCGGCTCAGGAGTTGTTTGGTTTGGAACAGTCCGGCTGCGCCCACCGGACGCTCGCCGATCAGGTATTCGCGCCCGACAGGGCCTCCTCCCGACGTCATTACTTGCGGGCGTGCGCGGCCTGCGGCCGCGCGCCTCACCCCGCCACCGCCGGGGCGCAGCCGTCGGCTGCGCCCCGGCGGTGGGTGGGCCCGCCTACCCAGCTCACCCATCCGATCGTTCTCGACGAACTCCGTTCTGCCGAATGCTTCAGCCCTTCAGACCTGGAAGCCTATGCAAGTTGCCCTTTCAGATGGTTTGTGGAGCGAGTGATAGGAGCGCAAGAGCTCGATGCCGGGCTCGACAACCGGGTTGTGGGCGAGTTGCTGCATAGAGTCCTCAGCATGACCTATCAGGAGCTCTCCGCCGCAGGTCTGCTGCCGCTTCACGCTGAAAGCGTGGAGGAGGCGAAGCGGACGGCATACGCTCTGATCGACGAGCTCACACGGAGTGAGGAATGCCCGGGCAGTCCGGCAGAGCGCCGGCTGACAGCCCGGCGGCTGCAACGTTTGTCTCGAAATGTCTTCCTGGCGGAAGCGTCGGCTCGGAGCAGTCTGGTTCTCTCGGAGACCGAGATGTGGATAGGTGGGCGGCACGGCATCGATGTTGGCGACCTCAAGATCCGGGGGAGGATCGATCGGGTGGATAGCACTCCGGACGGGCAAGGACTCTTCATTCTTGACTACAAGAGCGGCTCCATACCCGCCGGTAGCGCTCTGGGCACCGAAGACGGGCTGCAATTGCCGCTGTACATGATGGGCTTGGCCGCAGAACGCCCCGGAGTTGAGGTGGTCGGAGGGGCGTATCTCTCTGCGCGGGATGGCAAGTGGTCCGGTTTGGTCGGGAAGGAGAGGAGGGAGATCTTCGGCCCGGCGATGCGGGGTCTCACTGTGCTTAGTGAAGAAGATAGGGAGGAGCTCTTCCGGACCACCCATGAAGTGGCTGGGGAGGCGGTCGCGGGCATGCGGGCGGGCATCATTGCTCCCCGAGCCGACCGCAAATGTCCTTCGTGGTGTGACCTGGGGCCGGTGTGCCGGGCTCATCGGGGGAGACAGGGGCGATGAGGCCTCAAGAGACCTCCAGGCTTTCGCGGTTACAGGAAGCGGTGGTGAGTGATCCGCGCCCGCGCATCTTGGTCTCAGCGGGTGCGGGGAGCGGCAAGACCCGTCTTCTTGTTGCCTACTACGTGCGGGCCTTGATCGACGAGGGCATACCGGCGGAGCGACTGGTCGCCGTGACCTTCACCCGCAAGGCTGCAGGCGAACTGGCCGATCGCATCAGGGCCGAGCTGCGGAGTCGAGGGCGACCCGATCTCGCCTGGTCACTTGATGCTTCCAGCATCGGGACCATACACAGCCTCTGCCGGCGGCTCATCAAGGAACGGGCGCTGGAAGCAGCTGTCGATCCGGCCTTTGGGGTGCTGGAGGCTGAGGCGGCAGCTCTGCTCGAGGACCAGGCAAGTCGCCAAGCTTGGGAAATAGTGATCGAGGAACTCGAGGAGGTGGAGCTCGAGGCACTCGCCTGTCGCGGTGAGAATCTGCGCACCAGGATCGCCCCTCTCTACGACCGCCTGCGGGGCATGGGGCTGGAGGTTCCACACCTAGACATCGCAACTGAAGCTTCAGAGGAAGCAGCACGTTCCCGCCTGGTCGCCGCAATCAACGCTGCCCTCGCCGCGGCTGCGGAGTTGGACCGGCAAAGCGCCACTCTGAAGATCGATCTCGACCGTCTGCGGGATTGCCTTGCCTGGCTGGAGAGCCTGGCCGCCGTCTGTGAGCCGGAGACCGCTCTGGATGCGACGGCAGGTTTCTTCCCCAGTAAGAGGACGAAAGCCTTGGAGCCGGTGTTCGAACCGGTTCGTCGGGAACTCACCTGCTATCGCCTTGCGCTCGCGGAGAAGCAGCTGCGGCCTCTTGCAAGCGCCATGAACAAGTTGCTGGCGGAGTTCCACCGGCAGTATGAGGCCAGGAAGCTGCAAAGTGGCCTGTTGGACTTCTCCGACCTCGAGCTGCGCGCCCGTGCGCTCGTGTCCGAGGCTTCCGAGAGTCCTTCCGCGGGGGAGGATTCGACCGCGGGCATACCCGGCTTGCGGGTCCTCATCGATGAGTTCCAGGATACCAACGAGCTGCAGTGCTCCATTCTGGAGGGCTTGGCCTCCGCGGGGCTGCTGATGGTGGGAGACGCCCGCCAGAGCATCTACCGCTTCCGTGGAGCCGATGTCGATGTTTTCCGTCGGCGGGAGGCTGAACTGGAGAGGCTGAGCCCCGAAGACCCGGTAGGCGCTCTCCACAGGCTCGATGTGAACTACCGGAGCCGTGAGGAGATCCTTGGTTTCATCAACCGGCTGTTCGCTCAAGAGGGCTTCTTCGGAGTGAGTTTCGTGCCGTTGCAGCCGCCCAGTCCCGACGAGGAGCGGGTGGCGCCCGTCGAACGCAGACCTGGCGTGCAGGCCGGTGGCCCGCAGGCGCCGCCGACCACGCGCCGGACTGCGGCTGTCGAGATCTTGTTGGCCGATCGGCAGCGGCAGGGTGAACCGGGAGCGCAGCCCACGTCGCTGCAGGAGGCTGAGGCCCGGGCGCTCGCCGAACGCATCCGCGGGCTCATCGACGAAGAGGGGTATGCGCAGCGCGACATCGTCGTCCTTCTGCCCGTGCAGACCTACGTCGACCAGTATCGCCAAGCACTGCTCTACTGCGGCGTCGAGGTGTATGTGGTCCGAGGCAAGGGCTACTACAGTCAAGAGGAAATAACAGACGTCATCTCGCTGCTGCAGCTCCTGGTGAACCCACACGACGATCTGGCGTTGCTCAGTGTGCTACGTTCTCCCCTGGTGGGGCTGTCCGATGATGGTCTCTATCTTCTCGGTCGCGAAGGGCGGCGAAAGAGGCGCTCACTGTGGGAGACCGTCCGCGGCGGGAGCGCGGACGGTCTGGTGGGCGAAGACCGGCGCCTTCTCGCCGGCTTCGTGGAGCTTCTGGCCGGGCTGAGAAGTCAGGTGGGGCGGCCGGGTCTGGCCCGTCTCATCGATGACTCCGTAAACGCTTACGATTACGATTTGTGTCTGCTTGCCTCCTCGGACGGCAAGAGGCGGTTCGCCAACATACGCAAGCTCATGCGCCTAGCCGATGACTTCGAGAAGCTGGAGGGACCGGATCTGGCGGGTTTTGTCACGTCGCTACGTTCGATGGACGAGCTCAGCGACCGGGAGGGAAGCGCTCCCACTCTGGCCGAGGGGGAGGACGTGGTCAGAGTGATGACCGTACACCAAGCCAAGGGACTGGAGTTCCCTGTGGTGATACTGGGCGGCCTGGGGTCGGATGTCTCTCGAGGCGAATGGACCGAGTTCGTAGTCGGTGACGACGGGCGAGTGGGCGTCTTCCTCAAAGGCTCTCAGCACAGAACCTACGAAACGCACGATCTGCATTGGGGGCCGGCCGTGGAGATCGTGGAGGGCGAACGTCGAAGAGAACATGAGGAGGATGTCCGCCTGCTCTACGTCGCCATGACTCGGGCGGAGGAACGGCTGATCCTGGTGGGCGCGAAGCCGAAAGAGGAGGGTCTGGAAAGGTGCAGGATCGGGAGGATACTACTGGCACTGGGTTTGCAGGACCTTCCCCCGGAGGGTGGGAGTGTCGCCCTGGAGGGGCTGGACGCGTGTGTGACGCACATAGCGCCGCCGCCGGCTCCCGAGAAGTCGGCGGCAGAGGAGGATCTTACCCTCGGTATAGTCTGTGGCAGCGCAGAGTATGCTGATGCCCCGACACTTCTGGAGGCCCCGGCAACGCGACACACGCCTGGGCACGTCAGCTTCTCAGCGCTGGCTGCCCATCAGCGATGTCCTCGGCAGTTCTATCTGGAGCGGGTGCTACACCTTGACTCGGCCACAACCCTGTGGACGACGGGCGCCGGGAGCTCGGACCGTCCGTTCGCCGCCGCCGATAGTCTTGGCGGGCTTTCAGCAGGTGACGAAGAAGAGGTCCTTCCCGCCGCGGGGGACGAGCTGCTGGATGAAGACGAGCGGAGCGCAGGACGGGACGTGGGATTGCTGGTCCACAGACTGCTGGAACAGTCGCCGCCCGGAACGGGACCGCCGTCAGAGGAGTCTTTGCGGAGCCTCGCCGACCGGTGGTCGAGCGAGTCAGGGACGTCGCTGTCCTCGGCTGACCTCACGCGGAGTATCGCTCTTGCGAAGGCCTTCTGGGAGTCGCCACTCGTCGAACTGTTGGCCCTTCCCGCGACCATGCGCGAAGCTCGGTTCTTCTTCGCCGAAGGGGATATCGTCGTTTCAGGGGTCATGGACCTGGTCTGTAGAGGCGACGACTGCTGGCGCATAGTCGACTATAAGACCAATGCTTTGAACGGTCGCTCCCCGGCCGAGTTGGCGGCCGGGTACGCGATGCAGGGTGTGGTCTATTCACTGGCGGCGTTACTTTCGGGCGCACCAAAGGTCCGGTTGGATTTTGTGTTCTTGGAGCGACCGGCAGAACCCCAAGCGGTGGAATTCGGCAAAGAAGATGTCTCCCGGCTCAGAGACAGGCTTGCCGAGGCACTTGTAGGCCTCAAGGAGGGAGACTATCACCCCAAGCCGGGTGACCGATGCCGGTACTGTCCGGTTGCAGAGGTCTGCTCGACCATGGCCGCCTGGTAGGCGATGGTATACAATAGGCGACCGTTGGGTGGCGAGAGTGGCAGGCACCGACGAGGAATCTGCGGCGGGGTGTAGCGCAGCCTGGTAGCGCGCATCGTTCGGGACGATGAGGTCCCGGGTTCAAATCCCGGCACCCCGACCATCAATTCACGAAAATCACCACGAGTACATGCGCACCCGTCTGATCGGGTGGAGGTGTGTCCGTGTCCCGCCCTTCGGCGGGCTCGGAGGTGGTCGA
>JAAYCW010000072.1 GCA_012729575.1 Actinomycetota bacterium
TCCGGGAAGGAGTACACGGTAGGCGCGGATGGCTGCTTGGAAGCGCGCATACCGTACGGGGACGAGCGCTGGATGGCGCTGGAGGTCGTGCGATTTCTTGGTGAGGGCGTCCTGCTCCATCCTGTTTCAGTGCGAGAGAAGGTTCGCGAGTTCGCCTCCGCGCTGCTCGACCGTTACCGCACGGACCGCATGGCGCCTGACGTCACCGCGATCTCTGCGATGGGTGGTCCCGCCCCAGGCTCCAATGCAGATACGGGCTCCAACTCCCCGGGACGGGAGCGATGAAGACCCTTTGCCGCTGGGTTGCAGATGCACTCGCGTTCTATCTGGCGCTCTACTTGGTGGACTCCCTCATCTCGCCCCGATTCTACGTGGAGGCGGTTTGGATCGCCGTCATTCTCGCGATATTCCTGGGACTCATCAACAGCTTTGTACGACCTCTCCACCGCATCAAGAGCCGACCCGCCCAGGCGATCGGTGAAACGGTGGTGACCATCCTCTTCAACGTCCTCATACTGCAGATACCCGTCTGGGCAGGAGCGCCGCTGTCTGCTACGAGCGTTGCCTGGGTATTCGTCGTAGCTGCCTTCCTGACCCTTCTGGGCGGCACCATCAACTGGTTGATCGGTTTCAAGACCAAAGAAAGACCGGGAGCGGCCGCACGAGAACGCAGGGCAGCCCTCAAGGCGGAGAAGGGCAAGGCAGAGGGGTCGCCGAACCGGCTCTAGCCGAGCCCGCGCGAAGGTCCCGGCGCAATCCGGCCGGGCTCTAGTCGATCACCGGCAGCTCGTGGCCGCGTGCCTGCACCATCAAGCGGAAATCGTGAGGGTTGCTGGCAGCCAGATAGGCATCCGCAAGAGTGACCAACCCCTTCTCGAAGAGACCCAGCAGACTCTGATCGAAGGTCTGCATCCCGTAGAAGTCACCCTCTTGGATGGCCGTGTGGATGTGATGGGTCTGTTGCGGATCGAGGATCAGGTCGCGGATGCGACCCGTCATCACCATGGCCTCCACGGCCGGGACTCGTCCGCTCCCGTCCGAGCGGACCAGCAGCCGCTGGGAGATGATGCCCCGAAGCGAGCCGGCCAGCATGATCCGGACCTGCTTCTGCTGGTACAGAGGGAAGAAATCGATGATACGGTTGACGGTCTCAGTAGCATCGATCGTGTGAAGGGTGCTGAGCACGAAGTGACCCGTCTGGGCCGCGCTCAAAGCGGTGCGAACCGTCTCCTGGTCCCGCATCTCGCCGATAAAGATGATATCTGGGTCCTGGCGTAGGACGTACTTGAGGGCAGATCCGTAGTTCTCGGTATCCAGCCCCACCTCTCGCTGGTTGACGATGCACATCTGGTCACGGTGAAGGATCTCGATGGGATCCTCGATGGTTACTATGTGCCTGCGGAGATGACGGTTTATGTGGTCGATCATGGCGGCCAACGTGGTGGTCTTACCTGACCCGGTGGTCCCCGTCACCAACACCATGCCCCTGGGCTCGAGAGCCAGTTTCTGCACCACCGAAGGGAGGTTGAGTTCGGCGAAGTCGGGGACTTTGGTGACCACCTGGCGGCAGGCTATGGAGATCGTCCCCCGCTGTCGGTAGACATTCACTCTGTAGCGTCCCACCTCAGGCGTGCCGTAGGCGAAGTCGATCTCGTTGGTCTCGCTGAAGCGCCGAATCTGCTTCTCGCTCATGAGCGAAGCCGCACAATCCTTGGTGTCGTCGGGAGTGCAGACATCCTCTTCCAGCGTCCGCAACTCACCGTCCACCCGGATGGCGGGAGGGCTGCCCACCTTGACATGCAAATCGGACGCCCCGGCCTGAGTCGCGATATTCAGCAGTTCATCTATGCTCTTCATGGATGTCTCCGGCCCCCACCGGACAAACAGTCGGACCGCTGTTCCTACCATCTTGTCGGTGAAACGGAGCCGGTACTTGAGAGCGAGGAGAGATTCTCTGCCGCAGACTCGCCTACCGTACGCCCTTGGGGATGGCCTTAGAACGCGCCCTTCCAGTAAGGCTTGATCTCTTCCAAGGCCTCCCGGACGTCCGCACGCTCGTCCTCAGTGGGCTGCTGCTCGAACGGCAGACTCTCGCCCGACAATCCCTTGAGAGTGGCCACGATCGACGACGCCAGCATCTCGGGTACGTAGCCCCCCTCGAGGAAGCAGAGCGGTCCCGCCGCGCCCAGCTCCCCGGCAAGATCGAACAGGGAAGCCGTCATCCACTGGAAAGCGTCTCCGGAGAAGCAGAGGCCACCCAGGGGATCGCCCTTCTGCGGATCGTAACCGGCGGACACCAGGATCAGTTGGGGACGGAACGCCCGGGCGAGCGGGTCAAGGAGCGACTCGAAGGCCAGCCGCACGGCTCCGTCTCCCGCTCCCGGCTGCAAGGGAACGTTGACCGTGTATCCCGCGCCCTCGCCGGTGCCGACCTCTCTGGTCATGCCGGTCCCCGGGAAGTGACCGGCCATATGCATGCTGAAGAACAGCACCCGGGGATCCCCGTAGAAAGACGCCTGGGTGCCGTTGCCGTGATGCACGTCCCAATCGACGATCAGCACGCGCTCCAGACCCATTTCTTCCAGAGCATAGGCAGTCGCGATGGCTATGTTGTTGAACAGGCAGAAACCCATACCCCGAGACCGGCAGGCATGGTGTCCCGGGGGCCGAACCAACAAGAAAGCCTTCTGCGCGTCGGACAGACTGCCGGTCACCGCTCCAATACCGGAACCGGCCGCCACCACGGCGGCCTCATATGACTTGGGAGACACCGCCGTATCCCAATCCAGCCACCCGCCCCCACTTTCGGCCAGCTTGCGCACGCCATCGATGTAATCCTCGTCGTGAACACGGGCGATCGCCTCAAGAGAAGCGGCCTCAGGCTGGATCCAAATCAGGTCGAGAGCGCTGTCGTCGATCACCCGCTTGGCGACGATCAGGCGTTCCTTGCTCTCAACATGGTCCCCCGTCTCGTGCTCGATGAACAGAGGATGGTAGTAGATCGCAACGGGACCCACGTCCGGTCGCCTCTAGAAGATGCGGCAGGCGCCGTAGTAGCTCTTGGTCCAGACCGCGTTGATGCGTACGTCCTTCCCCGTGCCCGCAGCGTGGATCATCTGCCCATCGCCGATGTAGATGGCCACGTGGCTGATGGGATTGTAGAAGAAGACCAAGTCACCCGGCCTGAGATTGCTTCGGGACACCGGCTGCCCGCACGAGTACTGCATCCGGCTGGAATGTGGCAGGCTGACACCCACCTTCTTATAAACGTACTGCACGAAACCAGAGCAGTCGAAGCCGCTGGGACTCTCGCCCGCCCATACATACGGACATCCTAGATACTGCATCGCGATGGAGACCACCTTGCTGCCCGTGGCCGACTCGGGCACCGGAGCACTCGCACCTTTGGGGGCTTGGGTGGTGGTGGTTTTGGGCTTGGGCTTGGCTGAAGCGTCAGCCTGAGCCTTGGCAGCGGCATCGGTCTGAGCCTTGGCAGCGGCAGCGGCCTGCGCCTCCGCCTTCTTCCTGGCTTCCTCCGCCTTTCTCTTTGCCTCCGCGGCCAACCTGGCCTGCCGCGCCGCCTCTTCTCTCTCCAGCTGAGCGATCTGCGCTTCCTTGCCGGCCAGAGCCTTCTCGTTGGCCGCCAGCTGTTCCTGAACCCTGACCTGGGCCGCTTCGGCCTCAGCGGTCAGGATCTTCTCGTCCTCTATTTGCTGAGCAAGCTCGGCCTTGCGGGTCTCCACCTGATCCTGATAGCCGGTCACCTGAGCCACGATCTCGGCGTCCTGCTGGCTCAGACGCTCCATATGATCCAGGTAGTTGACCACGTCGGAGAACGACGCAGCTCCGACAAGGGCATCGAGTATGCCCAAGTTACCCTGCTTGTAGATCGTAACCAGCCGTTCGACCAGAGCGCTGTTGGCGATCTCGAAATCGGCCTCCGCCTTGGTCAACTCGAGCTGGTTCTGCTCCATGGCCGTCTTGGTCTCGGCCAGCTTCGCCCTGGCGTAGTTGTAGTCTTCGACCGCCGCATCGAGTTGTGCGCTCAATTCGTCGATGCGGTCCCGAAGGACCTCGGCTTCGCTCTTCGCTTTGGTTATGGCGCCGGGATCCGCCGACGCCACCTCGCCCACCACCAGGCCGATGACCGAAAGGACGAGGAAGATAAGAATGAGACGACGCCCGATTCCGCCTGGCTTACCGGTAGCTATCGGTGCCTCCCTATAGGTTTCAGGTTCCTGAACGGCCGACGGCCGCCCACCTCAGATTTCCACGTACTTTACCATCCTCCTGGGTTCGGGCCAACCGCCCGACACTACAGGCGGGCCAGGTAGGCCTCGATCCCATGCAGGATGGCCTGAGATTCGCGCGCCATGGTCTCCGGGTCGGCGAGAGTGAGACCTTCCTCGGGATGGCTTATGAATCCCGGCTCCACCATGACGGCCAGAGGCTTCACCTCCCGTAGACAGGCGTAGTTGCGACCGTGCTTGCGCAGATCCACCCTACCTAACTCCCGACTGAGCGCATTCACTATGTAGCCGGCCAGCCGCCTCCCTCCCGCCGAGGTATAGGTGGAGTTGGCGAAGAAGTAGGTGGCCGCTCCCTCAGCCTTCGAACCGGCACTCCAATTGTGATGTATGCAGACATGGACGTCAGGGGCCCAAGCATTGGCCGCTTCAGTCCTCTGATACAGGGGAAGGGAGACATCTGCATCACGCGTGAGATATACGAGAGCCCCTTGGGTCTCGAGCAGCCGGGTCAGCTCCAGGGCCAGGCCTAGATTGACGTCTTTCTCCTTCAGCCCACCGACCCCCAGGGCACCGTTCTCAACTCCGCCGTGACCGGCATCCACACTGACACGCAGCCCCTTTATCTCGCACCTACCCACGTACCCGTTCATCCGATCGGGGATGCTGACCATGTACTCGTGGGTGCTGTCCTTACGGAGACGCCGCAGCAGATCGAAGGTGGTCTCCCCCACTATGCCGTCGACATTGAGTCCCGTGTTGCGCTGGAACTCAGTGACAGCCACCTCCAACCCGGGTGAGAAAATGCCATCCACCGGTCCGCAGTCGAATCCCAGCTCATCAAGGCGCCGCTGGAGATAGAGGACGTCGTCCCCTCGCATATAGGGAACGCGCAGGTACAGAAGGCGCTCACCCGGCTTGTAGCCCGCCTCGACGAGCTCGGTCCAGGTGTTGTCTTCCACCACCCCGTCGGAGAACAAGAGACGTTGCTGCTGGAACGCCCGGATGGCGTGCTCAGTATGCGGTCCAAAGAACCCGTCCGCGCCCTCACGCCCCAGGAAATACCCCAGAGCGGCCAGGCGGGTCTGGATATCGACCACCTGCTTGCCTATGTCTCCTCTGCCGACAGGACGCATCCGGCTATTATACTCGTCAGTATGGTTCTCTTGGACGCAGAGAGGCGCACGAGGTCCGGCAATCGAGGCTGGGCCGCCGCTGCCGTCATCCTCTGGGCGGTGGCAGCGCTCCTAGCCGTCTACTACGTCTGGGGTCCCGGAGGCTGGGTGTCTGTGACAGACCACGATCCCAGCCGTGGGGACGTTGCGGCCATTGCCCCGTCCACCACCTCGGGAACGTCCGTTACCGTGGGAACGCCCACTACCGCGGGATCATCCCCTATCACAAGCGCCGCCACAACCGTGCGACCGGTCACGGCCACCACAGAGGCACCGACCACCACGGAGGCGACCGGGCTTACTACAAACCCGAGAACTGACGACCTCTGACAATGTCCGGGCCCGTCAACAGCGCAGATCGCGGCCCTTCTTCTGGAGGTACGCGCTGTAAGAGGCCATCTTGCCCAGGATGCGCACCCCACGCAGAGGCGACGGCAGCACGAAGGTCGAGTATCTGCCTCCCGCCGAGAAGATGGCCTGAGTCATAGGCCGCTGAGAGATGTTCACGATGGGTTTGCAGTAGCGGTCCATGAGAGCAGCATTTTGGTTGATGAAGGAGAGCTCGCGCCCGCTCAACGCCAGCTCGGCCCCCTCCACCTCGGGACCGGCCGCCGGACCGGCTGCCGGCGATCCCCCCGCGGTCGGCCCCCGACCGCCCGACCCGCCGCCCGCCTTGAGGGTCTCGATCTCGTCGACGGCACGGCGACTCTCACTCATCGATCCGACGACTCCCATCACGATGACCGCGTCCACCGCGTCGCTGGCTATGAGCGTTTCCACCACGGCCTCCGGCACTCCCTGAGTGACCGTAGCGACCATGTCAACCGGGTTGGAGTGGCTCCAGAACGGGGGCAAGATCTTGTTCAGACTTTGCGTCACGTCAGGTGACAACTCGGCCAGCGTCAGGCCACTCCGCGCGATCTCGTCCGACACCAACACTCCCCAACCGCCGCCCAGAGTAGCCACCGCCACCCGGGTACCCGGAGGGAGTGGCATGTAGGCAAGGGCGAAGGTGAGGTCCATGAACTCATCGGGATCGGTGACCACGATGAGACCGGACTGCCGGGCGGCCGCCTCGAACACGGCCGTCGACGAGGTCAGCGCCCCAGTGTGAGAAGCCGCCGCCTTCTTGCCGTACTCACTCATGCCACCCCGCAACACCACCACCGGTTTGTCGAGGGTCGTTTGCCTGACCACCTCCAGCAAACGCCGGCCATCGTCGAAGCCCTCCATGTAGGCCACGATGGTGTTGGTGTCCGAGTCCGTATGCAGATAGTTGATGAAGTCCACGGCGTCGATCATGGCCTCATTGCCCACGCCGATGAACTTGCCCACTCCGCCCCTCCTCCGTTCGGCGGATACGAGGAGCTGTAGGCCCAAGTTGCCCGATTGCGACACCATGCTGGCGCCTCCGGGTACCGGCCGCACCAGCATGAAACCGGTGCCGTACACCTTCTGATGCGCGGAGATGACCCCCATACAATTGGGACCAACCAGGGCCATGTCGTATTTCTCGGCAATGGCTACCATCTCGTCTTCCATCGCCCGGCCCTCAGGACCGGCCTCCGAGAAGCCGGCCGAGACCACTACGATCGCGCCTACTCCCTTGCGTCCGCATTCCTCGACCACGCCGTTGACCAGCTTCGCCGGCACGGCGATGATGACCAGGTCGGGAACGTCGGGAAGATCGGTGATGCTCGGGTAGACCGGCAGGCCGAGTATCTCCCCTCCTTTGGGGTTGACCAGGTAAATGGGACCGGGAAAGCCGCCCAGGATCAGGTTGGCGGTGATCATCCCGCCCCATTTGCTCGTATCGGCGGAAGCTCCTACCACAGCCACGTCGCCGGGAGCCACCAAATCCCCCAAGCGGGAGATATCGGCCGGCGGACGCGTGGAGACCTCCACCGGTTCGCCCACCGCTATGAGGGCGTCGACCGCCACGGGCTGGTCTCCGTCGATCAGCAGCGGGTTGACATCGATCTCCCGGATCGCAGGATGATCGTCCGCCATCTGCCCTACGGCCATGATGATCTTCGCAAGCGCCGCCCGATCCACCGGCGGCTCGCCGCGGAAGGCCCCCAAGAGTGTCTTGGCCTCGATCTCATCCATGAGCTCGTATGCATCGTCTTCCGAGACGGGTGCCACCGCGAAGGCCACGTCTTTGAGCGCCTCGGTAAAGATGCCACCCAGGCCGAACATGACCACGGGCCCGAAGAGGAGATCGCGGACCAAGCCGACGACGAACTCCCTCTTGCCCCTGACCATGTGCTCGACCAACACGCCGTCGAGTGTGGCCCCAACCGCTGCGGCCCGGGATTCCAGCGTCCCGTAGGCCTCGCGGACCTCGGTGTCGTTGCCGATGCGGAGCAGCACCAGACCGGCATCGGTCTTGTGCTGCACCTGCGTGGAGGAACCCTTCATGACCACCGGATAGCCGATCTCCTGCGCCAATCGGACGGCTTCGTCGGCCGAAGTGACGGTGCCACCCTGAGGCACAGGGATGCCGTAGGCGGCGAAGAACTGCTTACCGGCATCCTCGTCAAGGGCAGGTGCGCCGGCCGCCAGCGCCTGCTCGATCAGTTCGCGTCCCGGCGCCTCCGTGGTCCCCTGCCCTCGCTCGTTCGTGGTCATGCCGCCTCCTTGGTCTCATGCGAGACAAGTGGTCGAAGTAGACTCTCAGTATTCCCGCTGCGGGCGGATAGGAAAACGTGCTTAGTTGGGATTCGTCCGGCGGTCCTCGGTGGGACGTTGGACGCTACGGCCGCCCCGCTCTGTACGCTCCGCACGGCCGGCCTCCCGCAACGCCGGATCCACCATGCAGCCACTCAGACAGGCATCCGCGCACCCATAATCACACGGTTCCAGGTGGACCTGAACCCGGGCCTCGGGCAGTTGCTCCTTGATGGCCGCGACGATCTCGTCCCCGAGAGCATGGGCCTCCCCCACCTTCATCTGATCATCCACCACCAAGTGAAGGTCGAGGAAGCGATTCGGTCCGGCCTTGCGGGTGCGGAGATGGTGCAGGCTGCGCACGTCCGGCCATCTCTGGGCAACAAATCCGGGTATCCAGTCGATGTCCTCTTCGGGAAGACTGACGTCGAGAAGATCCTGAGTCGACTCCCGGGTGAGATTCCAAGCCGTTCGTAGGATCATGAGCGCCACGAGAATGGCCACGACCGGGTCGAGCCACCGCAGATCGAGGCCGGGCCAGGCCAACCCCACCAACCAGATGATCAAGAGGCCCACCATGACACCGGCCGATGTGTAGACATCGGTCCGTAGATGCCAGGCATCCGCCCGCAGGGCGACCGAATCCGTCTCCTTACCCACCTTGAACAGATGCCGTGAGACGAATATGTTGACCAATGCCGAGACAAGCA
>JAAYCW010000073.1 GCA_012729575.1 Actinomycetota bacterium
GGAGCCACACGTACGCGATGGCCAAGGCCAGCGCGGACGTCGTGCCCGGACGGTAGGCGATCCACTTCTCACCCACGTGCGCCGCGGTATAGTTGTGGAAGGGATCGATGAAGATGGTTTTGATGCCCCGGTCACGCAGCCACAGACGCCAGATGGCGGACTCGGTGCCGCCGTAGATGCCGTGGGTGGTGTCGGGGTCGTTACTCCACGAGATCAGGAGCTCGGTGTGGCGGAGCGCGTCTTCGAGCATGTCGTAGTGCTCGGGGTTACCCAGCCGCCAGTAGTAGCCGTAGGCATGAGTCGCGCCCCAATGCCAGCCTTCCCAGCTGTCGGGGTTATCGAGGATGTCGGTGAACCCGATCATGTTGAAGAAACGGGCCCAAGCCGCCGAGCGGTAACCCAAGTTTCCCCAGTTATGGTGAGAGGAACCGCGGGACATGATGGCCTCAGGACCGTATGTCTCACGGATGCGCTTCATCTCGCCGGCGACCAGATCGAGCGCCTCGTCCCAGCTGATCCTCTCGTAGCCCGACTTACCACGGTTCTGAGGGTTCCGATCGCCTTTGGGATCGAAATCCACGCGCTTCATGGGGTGGAGGATCCGCTCTTCTGAGTAGACCCGGGCCCTCTCCACCAGGGAGAAGGGGGCCACACACGCCTTGCGGAACGGAGTGTACTTCTCGCCGTCCACATCGATGGTCCACGAGGGCGCGTCCGTCTCGTCGAAGACCAGGGGACGGACCTTCGTGATCTTGCCGTCCTCCACATGGACCCTGATTGCTCCGCCGCCGGTGCAGTTTACGAACGTCTTTTCTGCCATCCCTTATCCTTCCTGAAGTGCCATCGAGAGACCGGAGGTCTACTCGACCGGCGCTCCGTTCAGTAGGGCCATTTCCGTGGTCGCGAAACCATGCAGCATGCAGTAGACGTCCCTGAGGTGCTTGCCGAACGGCACGTCGTCGTCGGTGGTGCCGTAGCCGCCCATGATGCCGCAGGTGATGTTGACGAAGTTGACCCCGATCTGGTCGACAAAAGCCTTGACCAGCATGCCGCACTTGGGGTTGTAGTTGTATTTCTCTTTGTAGGACCAGGCAGACTGCATGAGATACGCGTGGGCCGCCTCGTACTGCATCTTCATCTCGGCCAGCTTCATGCCGACGTGCTGATGGCCGATGATGGGTTTGCCACCCTGAACGCGCTGCTTGGCATATTCGAGTGCTTCCTCGTACACCGAGCGCACGGTGCCCAGGTTGGCGGCTGCGCCGAGGAGCCCGAATGGCGGTGGTACACCCTGAGGGGTCTTGGACCAGTCGAACTGCGGGCCGCCCCACTCTCCCTCGGTGCCCCAGGCCTCGCCCTCATTGCCGAGCAGGTATTTCGCCGGGATGCGGCAGTCCTCAAAGATCAGCTCGGCGTTGGCGAGCAGCCTTCTGCCCAGCTTGTTGTGGAACCTGCCCACCCGGAATCCGGGAGCGTCACCGGGGACCAGGAAGCAGCTGAGGCTCGTGGAGATGGGACCCTTCCTGTCGGTACGAGCGTAGAGGAAGTAGAGCTTGGCGATGCCGCCGCACGAGATGTAGTGCTTGGTGCCGTTGATGACGTACTCGTCACCGTCTTTCACGGCATAGGTTTGGATGGACGCGCCGGGCTCGTCATATAGGAAATGCGAGTCGGTGCCGGCGTCGGGCTCGGAGCGGGCCAGACCCAGCAGGAAGGTGTCGTCCTCCATGAACTTGGTCAACCATTCGTCACGCAACTCGGGGGTGAGCTCGCCGACGAGCCGGGGCGATTCGGTGTAGCAGCCTCTGATGACGGTGGCGAAGCCCTGGTCGGCCGCACCCAACTCCTCAAGGACGAGCGCGAGAGTGGGATAGTCGAAACCCTCACCGCCGAACTTCTCGGGGATCGCCGCGGTCCTTAGACCGAGTTCGGACGCCTTCTTGATCAGATCCCAGGGCACGCAGTCCTTGGGGTCCGTCTTGGCGTCGTACTCCATGGCCACTGTCTTGACTTCGTTCTGTGCGAAGTCCCGGACCGTGTCGCGGATCATCTCCTGTTCTTCAGTTAATCGAAAGTCCATGCAACCATCTCCTTCTGGAATCCCGTAGGACTTACCGCCTCGCCAATATTGACACATACACCGGTCGTGCCGGTGGCGTACCCCGCCCCTTCCGAGGCCGGATGACTGGTTTCATGATAGTACCAGTGCGGGGTGGCGGCCGCACAACGGCCGAACTTTTCATGGGTGGCCTCAAGTATTACTACTGCGTATATCTCCGAGCGGCAAGACCGACGATCGCGGCGGGATTCCGAGCCGGTGTCGCCTAGGACTGATCGAGGGCGCCCCGCCCCAGGACGGCACCTCTGATGTGCACCATCAAAGCTCGGGCGGCGCCCGGGAGAGGCCGGTCCCGAGGATAGATGATCTTGAGATCTCGATAGAGTGGCTTGTCGAAGGGGACGGCGATCAGGCCCTCCAGGGTCTCAGCGACTGCCAGCATCTTCGGCATAGGGGCGACCCCCAACCCGGTCCTCACTAGGGCCTTGGTCAGTTCGGGGTAGTTGGCCCGTCTCGAGAACCGGGCTTCGACGCCCGCGCGCCGGAAGGCATCCGCAGTGACGTTGCCGGCGTTCATCCCCGCTCGGGGCAGCAAGACAGATTCGTTGGCAAGCATGCTCAGGGCCACAGCCGGCTCGCTCGCCAGGGGGTGGTTGCGAGGCATGATGAGGAGGATCTCCTCAGTCAGCAGGTGTTGTGTGGCCGCACGGGTAGACCCCCAAGGAGTGATCACGGCGCAATCGAGCTCACCGCTCACCACCGCCTCTTCCAGACGGGCGTCGTCCATCTCGATGAGGTCGACACTCACCCTCGGATACGAGGCGAAAAAGGAGGCCAGTATCGGTGTCAGGAGTAGAGCCATGACGTTACCGACGGCTCCGAAGCGCACGGTCCCCGATCCCGTTCCTGCCTGGTCGCGGCTCAGAGTCAAGATCTCATCCGTTCGGCTGATGATGGCCCGGGCCAGTGGCAGAAGAGCTTGTCCGGTAAGAGTGGGCTCTACATGACGGCCATAGCGTTCGAACAGACGAGTGCCGAGTTCCACCTCCAACCGTGCTATCTGCCGGCTGAGTGTGGGTTGGGTGGAGTGCATGGCACGGGCGGCTCCGGTGAAACTGCGGGCCTCCGCTACCGCTACAAACGATTTGAACAGATCAAGCTCCATCTATACACTATGGTAATACTTCGGGCGAGTCATGAAAAGTTCTGTGGAAGCGCCCCGTTCGTCTCTCGCTCGGACTATCATATAGGCAGCCTGCAACCACGGGTGGGTTGCTGCTGGGTTTCGCCGTACAAAGGAATGGATGGCCGATGAATATTGCGGTATGTGTAAAACAGGTGATCGACACGGAAGCCGAGAAGAAACTCGACCCCGCTTCTTGGCGGCTGGACCGCAACGTGACCTGCATTCTCAATCCGTATGACGAGTACGCGGTCGAGGAAGCGTTGCGGATCAAAGAGGCTCATGGCGGTGAGGTGACGGCCGTATGTATGGGGCCCAAGAAGGCGGAAGACGCGGTTCGCAAGGCGCTGGCCATGGGGGCCGATAAAGGGGTCATCGTGACGGATGACGCTCTTGCCGGATCCGATGCCCAGGCCACGGCCTACGTACTCGCGGAGGCCCTGAAGGGTGTCGAATGGGATCTGGTGATCTTCGGGGTAAGATCCACCGACGGTGAGACAGGGTGCGTACCGGCGGCCGTAGCCGAGCGGCTGGGCGTACCTTTGCTGTCGACTCTGGCGAAGGTCGAAGTACAGGGCTCGAACATCTCCGTTCATCGGGAGACCGAGCAGGGCTATGTCGCGTACGAATGTCCCACTCCGGCGGTGATCTCGGTCATCAAGGGGATCAACGAGCCGCGCTATCCCTCGATGAAGGGCATCATGGGCGCGAAGAAGAAGCCGATCGATGCCAAGGATGCTTCCGCTCTCAGTCTCGACACGTCCCAGGTAGGACAGTCCGGCTCCAAGACCCGTGTGCTGTCGGCCCGCACCCCAGAGCCTCGCAAGGCGGGGGAGAAGATCGAGGATGACGGCACTGGCGCCCAGAAGATCGTTGAGTTCCTGGCGAGCCAGAAGCTCGTGTAACAGAGGAGATAGATCAGTGAGTAATCAGAGTGGCATCCTCGTTGTAGCCGAGCCCAAAGATGGCAAGCTCGCCAACGTCACCTTAGAAAGCATCACCCAGGCCCGGGCTCTGGCCGGCGGGCCGGTCAGCGTCGTGGTCGCAGCCGCCGAGACCGCTCCGTACGTGGCCGCTGCCGGCCGTTACGGAGCCGACCGTGTTTATGTCGTCGAGTCGCCCGAGGCCGCGGTCTTCCGTCCCGGTCCGTTCATCGATGTTGTTGCGGCTGCCGTTGCCGCCGCCGAGCCGGCATTGATCCTCTGTGCCGGCTCTCCCGACGGCCGCGATATAGCCGCCGGTTGTGCAGCCCGTCTGGGCGCCGGTCTTCTGGTGGACATCACCGGCCTTGAAGCCAAGGATGACGGCTTCGTCACTACGCACCCCTGCTTCGGGGGCACTGTGATAGTGGATAAGGACGCGACGAGCACTCCGGTCGTTGCCACGGTGCGGCCGAACGTCTTTGCCCGTGAAGAGGCACCGAAAGAACCGGAGGTGGTCAACCTCTCGGTCGACTTCGCACCCGCAGGGCTTCTGGCCAAGGTGCTCGACGTGGTTTGCGAGAACCTCGGCATCGTCAGTCTGGAGGAGGCTTCGGTCATAGTCGCGGGCGGCCGCGGTGTCGGCAAGGCCGAGAACTTCAAACTCATCGAAGAGTTGGCTTCCGAACTCGGTGCAGCGGTTGGAGCCAGCCGGGCTATCGTGGACGAGGGCTGGGTTCCTCATCAGATCCAGGTGGGACAGACAGGCAAGACGGTGTCGCCCCAGCTTTACATCGCCTGTGGTATATCGGGCGCCATCCAGCATGCCGCCGGTATGCGGACCGCCAAGAACATCGTGGCGATCAACAGAGACCCTGAGGCCGCTATCTTCAACTTCGCGGATTACGGGGTCGTGGGAGATCTGCTTACAATAGTGCCCGCGTTGACCGAGGAGATCCGCAAGCGCAAGGCAGCGTCGTAAGTCCTGTAGGCGAAACGATCTCGTCGGTACGGCGGCACGAGGAACGCGAAGTCGGCGTGTACCTCTGTGGGTCTTGAGGAGGCCATGATGACCGAAGAAGCTAGAGACGTAATGGAAGTCGATGTCCTTTTTGTCGGAGGTGGCATCGCTTCACTGAGCAGTGCGCTCCATCTGTCCAATCTGATCAAGGCCCACAACGAGAAACCCGATGCGAAGCAGTTGGACGAGGTCACGATAGCGGTGCTCGAAAAGGGATTTGCTGTCGGTGCCCACGGTATCTCGGGCGCGGTGATGGATCCCGCCCCGCTCAAGGAGCTGGTGCCGGACTTCCTGGAGAAGGGTGCCCCTCTCGAAGGTGAGGTCAAGAAGGAATCGGTCTACCTGCTCACCAAGACCGGCAAGATCAAGTCGCCCATAACCCCTCCACCCATGAACAACCACGGCAATTACGTGGTCTCCATGTCTAAGCTCAACCAGTGGTTCGGTGAGTTGCTGGAGGAGAACGGTGTTGATGTGTTCCCGGAATTCGCCGGGGTCGAGGTCCTCTACGACGGGGACAGGGTCATCGGCGTGCGCACGGGTGACAAAGGTATCGACGCCGCCGGCAACAAAAAGTCCAACTATGAGCCGGGGGCCGACCTGCACGCTCGGGTCACGGTCTTTGGCGAGGGTTCTCGCGGAAGTCTGACCAAGAGCGTTATTGCCCGCTTCGGTTTGGACGAAGATAGAAACCCGCCGGGGTTCGAGGTCGGGGTTAAGGAAGTATGGGAGCTGCCGGAGGCGCGCCTTGAGCCTGGTGAGGTCATCCATTGCATGGGCTATCCGCTGAAGAGCGACACCTTCGGTGGCGGCTTCATCTACGGCATGAAGGACAACATGGTGTCGGTGGGTCAACTGACCAGTCTCGACTACTCCGATCCGTTCATCGATCCCCACAGGGAGTTCCAGAAGTTCAAGCTCCACCCGATGGTGAGCGCCATCCTGAAGGACGGTAAGCTCATCCAGTACGGCGCCAAGACGGCACCGGTGGGAGGTTACTACTCGGTGCCCAAGCTGGCCTTCCCCGGAGGCGTGCTTATCGGTGATGGGGCCAATCTTTTCAACGGCCAGAAGATCAAGGGCATCGACCTGGCCATGAGGTCCGGCATGCTCGCGGCCGAGGCGATCTTCGAGGGCTTGGTCGCCGACGATCTCTCCGATGTGCAACTCGCCACCTATGCTCAGGCTTTCAGTAAGAGCCGGGAGGTCAAGAACCTCTACAAAGTGCGCAATTTCCATCAGGCCATGACCCGGGGTCTCTACCTCGGCCTCATGACGGCGGTTGTGCAGTACGTTCTCGGTGGGCGCGCCCTAAGCAACAGGCTATCGGCCCGTCCGGACCACACTCACATGAAGACGGTCGCGCAGAAGTACGGCACGGCCGCTCCGTCGGCGGAAGCCATCGGCGATGTCAAGTACGACAAGACGTTGACCTTCGACAAAGAGACCGATGTCTACTACTCGGGCGCCATCCACGAAGAGGCTCAGCCATCCCATCTTAGGGTCTTGGACTTCGATATCTGCTACGGTAAGTGTGCCGAACAGTATCAGAACCCCTGTGTGAGGTTCTGCCCGGCGAGCGTGTACGAGATGACGGTCGACGAATCCACGGGGAAGAAGACGCTGAAAATCAACTTCTCCAACTGCGTGCACTGCAAGACGTGCGACGTGAAGGATCCTTTTGAGAACATCCAGTGGGTACCTCCGGAAGGTGGAGGAGGACCCAAGTACACTGTGGTGTAGAAGTCCGGGGGCCCTTGGGTCCTCATGCTGCGGGAAAGGACTTCGGCACAGCTGGGAGGTAGTCTCCGCCCGGGTGTGGTAGCAGCGAACTAGAGCGGTAGCAATGGCAACGAAAGGAGCAATTACATGCCAAGGCCGGAAGAAGTAGACGTAGTCGCAGCAATGAAGGCCGCCAAGACTGGCGAAGAGATCCTGGCGTCATGGGCCATGCAGCGTCCGGGCTACGTGCCTGGTGCCGGGGGCGATCCGACCCTGGACTTCTGGGTTCACAACAAGGTGGAGATGCTCCACACGTTCGCTCAGAACCAGCTGACCCAGCTGCTGGACCGGGGCATCCTCGATCCCAAGACCCGGTACCTGCTCCTCGTGGGCCTGTACATGATGACCAACCACTGGGACGGCGTTCTGCCCCAGGCCTGTAACGCGAAGGCCGCCGGCGCGAGCGACGAAGAGATCATGGAAGTGGCGTTCTGCGTGTGTTACTCAGTGGGCAAGGCCAAGATGCAGGAGAGCGGCCAGTGCCTCGACGAGGTCTTCTCTAACCCCACGTTCCAGAAGATCGAGCGCAAGAAGTAGTCAACGCATTCTGGACTGCGGCGCGCTCTGAGGGAAACCGCAGTAGGCGATCGGTCATTCGGTCGATCATGGGAGCCCCGCTTCGGCGGGGCTCCTTCCATCTGCTCACCCGGGGCCGCTTGGGCCGATTCAGAGGGCCTCCGGTCGTTGCTGCTGGCTGAAAGCCAGCGAGCCCCCTCGGGCCTTGATCAGCGAGTCCGTGAACTCCGTGTGGAGTGAACTCCCGGGATCCTCCGCCCAGCGGCACAGAAGCTCATACATGGGGCGGGTCACCGTGAAGGCGATCATCCATGGCTCGAGGTACCTGCGCATGGAGTGGTCGGTCGACCCGATGATAGCCTGAGGGGCCTCCAGATCGTCGAACAGTGTGATCAGCTGCATGCACCCGGATCCGAAGCGGGATACTATGGGCTCGAGGTCGTTAGGCCGGCTGTAATAGGTGGCTCCCATGCAGAGCACGGCCAGTTGATCGGCGTTCACGTAGAAGGTGACCGACCTCAGGTAATCGTATTGATCCGACCGCAGAGGGCCGATCAGGAGATGGTCGTTGGCCGGTTCATAGCTGCGGGTCGAATCGAGCCATAGGTTCATAAGATCGTGATCGGCTCTGAGGCCTTCCTTCCCGCAGAGGAACTCCACCATCTGGTTGCGCGACATGGTCTCCACGCCCACCAGATGACCTCCGCCGCAGCCGTGCTTCTCACGGGTTAGATGTAGGGTCTTCCCTCGGCTCCAATCCCGGAAGGATGCGAAGACACACTGGCGCTCCTTGGGTTCCACCAGCGGGGCAAAGGGAACGGGGTCGGGGGCGTCGTAGAATCCGACCAGTGGTCCCGTGATCGCGAGCCGTTCGATGATCTTCCCGGGGTCGGGCTGGACGCTCATGGCACTCCTCTCGGTCCGTCCGGCGCGTTCTTTCCGTGCAGTATGACATCGCCGCCCCGGCCTGGTCGAGAGGCCGGTGTCATCAGGGGTCGTCGGCTGGTCGAGGCTGATCCCGAAGTCCCCGGTCGGTTGCGGTCTGGTTCTCGGGCGGCGATCAAGCTGTAAACTGACACGGCCGAAAGCGCATCATCCGGCACCGGAGGGATCTTGGATGGAGGACCCCAAAGAGACGGCGCAGCAAGAGCGGGTGTACCAGCGGCTCTTCCAGGAATCGTTCAGGCGTCTGAAGAGGCAGGGACTCGAGGAGCGGGCCGCCGGCGCCCTTGCAAGGCGCGTGGCGGAGGAAGCGCTCGAACGAGTGAAGACCCCCGTGTTTGCCACCGATCAGGAGTATTCCGAAGCCATCGGCCGGATCTGTCGGAAACTAAGCGAGGGGATGAGCCACTACTCGCTGACCGGGGAGATGCCCTATCTTATCGGCGGGCGCCTGGATCGGGTGACGGCCATCGCCAAACAAGTGCTGCCTCCCATCGACGGGACCCTCATCGAGAAGGCCAGGAAAGTCAGCCGCATGGAGAGAGTGCCGGCGGGGTCAGCCCTGTTCTTCATGGGTCTGGCGTTGGAGACGGTAGGGTTGTGGTATGCCCTCGCCGTGGGAGTGGTGGTCGCGGTCGTTACCGAGGTCTATTCGCAGATGCAGATGCCGGTGTCAATGCGGCGGTCCGCCGGTAGGTTGCGGGTGCCGCTTGTGCTGAGCCTGGCCGCAGCCGGCTCGCTCATCTACTTCGGGTACCGGTGGGTCGTGGGCGACGCTCCCCGCAACCTGTATGTGATCATTGCAGCCGTGGCCGTGCTGCTCATCGCTTTCGTGATTCCCGGTGTCACCCTGGCTCGCTTGGTCAACAGCCGTGAACGGAGGTGGAGGAAGGAATTGGAGCGGGAACTCTTGAGCCCGGAGTGAGCGAGCAGGCCATCCGGGAGACGACCGGGCTTTCCAAACCGCAGACCTCTGTCATCTTCGGCAGGAGGGCGTCGCAATCCACAATCCCGCCTCCGTCGGCCTGATCGTGGCCGTTCACCAGCAGACGACTCCCGCGTCTACCACAAGAGTCTGACCTGTGACGAAGTCGCTGCCGTCCGATGCCAGGAACAGCGCGGGACCGGCGAGGTCTTCGGGGAGTTCGTTGCGTTCGCTGAGAGCCTGCCGTTCGCGCTGCATACCCCGTGTGAGGCGAACACCGCGCCCTTACTGGAGATGTAGTGGATGAAACCCGGCACTCCACCCAAGAAGGAGTCAGAGCTCACGTTGATGATCTTGCCGTATCGGAGTCGTTCTATGTAAGGGACCACCGCCTTTGCGCAGTTCCAGCAGCGACTTCCCTTTGGGTCGGTCGCCCCGCCCTTGACATTACTCCCCAAATTCAATAAGATATACCACGATATATCTTTATACATGTTCGGAGGATTGTTATGAGGCCCAAAAAACCAGGAGATCGTCCCGGACGTAACTCCGGCTGTGATTCAGAGCCGGGCTCACCTATGTGCGGGGGAGGCGAATCCACCGGCGCATCTGCTCGGATTCCCGGCCCGAATCTTCGTTCGACCCGGCCCAGCGGTGCGCACCGAC
>JAAYCW010000074.1 GCA_012729575.1 Actinomycetota bacterium
CGCCCACCTGGCCTTAGGGGTGGCCGCCCAGGGATACGTGCTTGAGGTGGGCCGGGTGGTGGCCCAGGGCACCGTGGAAGAGCTCAGCTGCAGTGACATCGTGCGCAAGGCCTACCTGGGGGGGTAGAGAGCACTCGTCACTTTCAAGTAGACCGGAGGCCGGACAATGCCGGGGATGCAATATAGAAGGATGGGAAGATCGGGCCTGAAGATCTCGGCCATCACCTTGGGCACCCTGTGGTTCGGATCCAAGTTGAACGAGGCGGCGGCCGTCGAAATCGTCGATAGGGCCCTGGATGCCGGAGTGAACTGCATCGACACTGCCGACATCTACGGCAAGGACCGTTGGGACACACCCGAAAGGGGGCCGTCAGAGGAGATCGTCGGACGGGCGCTCAGGGGCCGCCGCGAGTCGGTGGTGCTGGCGACCAAAGTGTGCGCGATGACCGGGTCGGGGGTCAACGACCGGGGGCTGAGCCGCAAACACATCACGCAGGGGGTCCATGAGAGCCTTAGGCGGCTTCAGACCGACTACATCGACATCTACTATCTCCACGAACCCGACTACACTACGCCGCTGGAGGAGTCGCTGGAGACGCTAAACGACTTGGTACGGCAGGGCAAGATCCTCTATGTAGGCCTCTCCAACTACTACGCCTGGCAGGTCTGCAAAGCGCTATGGCACGCGGACAAGAAGGGTCTTGCATCCGTGGACTGCGTCCAGATGGTGTACAACCTGGTGGCGCGCGACAGCGAGCTGGAGATGACCAAGCTCTGCGAGGCCGAGGGCGTGGGCGTCAACGTCTGGGGGGCGCTGGCCGGCGGCATGCTGTCGGGCAGGTATCTCCAGTGCGATCCCGGCAAGCCGCCACCGGATGGAGTCAAGCCGTATCCGTCCACCTGGGAACCGCGCTACTTCGAGGCCGTATCCCGTCTCAAGGAGATCGCCGGTCCGCGCAGCCTCTCGCAGTTCTCATTGGCCTGGATGCTGCGGAATCCGGTGGTGAGTTCGGTGGTGTGCGGGGTCTCGTCGCTCGAGCAACTGGACGAGAACCTCGGCGCCTTGGATACGGAGTTGAGTGACGAGGATCTCCAGGCCTGTGATGAGGTGTGGCGGCAGCTTAGACCCACTCCGGTGATGTTCTACGCGAGGGGTTACGGCATCGATTTCAAGTAGCAGTGACATGAGCCCTCCGCCGGTGCGCGGACGAACACAAGGAGTACTGCAAGATCATGTTGACAGTCACCGCCAAAGTGAAGCTGCAGAGTGGAAAGGCCGAGGAGTTCATCGAGGCTGTGCGGGAGATGCAGACCAAAGTGATGCAGGATCCCGGGGCCGTTCTCTACACGCTGCAGCGCTCCACCAACGATCCGGACGAGTTCTTGTTCTACGAGCAATACGAGGATGAAGAAGCGTTTGCCTACCACCTGTCCACGGATCATCTCAAGGCTCTCTCCGAGAGGATCGACCCGTTGATGGTGGCTCCGGGTGAGTTCGGCAACTGGGTGCCGGTGTTGTAAGGCGGGATGCGAGGGTCAGATGCGGTGCCGGCCGGTCATCGGAGTGAGAGACGGAGATTGCGGCGCGGTATGACAGCGGCGGCGAAAGGTAGCACATGGATTACGATCGTTTGAAGGCGGAAGCGACGGCGCGCCGGGCCGGGCAGGAACCGGTCTGTGGAGCACGCGGAGCAGTCGTGGATGTGGGTGCGTTCGAACGCAGAGTGGCTCTGCGAAACCTCGGTCGGGTGGACCCCGGAAGCATTGAGGACTATATCGTGACATGCGATGGCTACTCCGGGCTCCACCGTGCGCTGAGCATTGGTCGAGAGGCCGTCATCGCAGAATTGGAGAAGGCCGGGCTGCGTGGTCGAGGGGGTGCAGGCTATCTGACGGCGCTCAAATGGCGAACGTGCCGGGAAGCCGAGGCGGATGAGAAGTTCGTGGTGTGCGACGCGATCGACGCCCATCCGTGGACTCGGACTGCTCAGACGCTTCTGGGCGGCGATCCCCACTCGGTCTTGGAAGGGCTTCTGATAGGGGCTTATGCGGTGGGGGCGGCACAGTGTTTCCTCTGCGTCAACGCCGACTATCGGGAGCAGATCGCCCTCTTGCGGGACGCGCTCGATCGGATGAGGGATTGTGGGCTGCTCGGTCACGGTATCCTCAGTTCTGAGTTCTCTTGCGACGTGGAGGTGTGCGCGACCGCGGGGTCGCTTGTCGCCGGAGAGGAGACGGCCCTTATCCGCATCTTGGAGGGCAAGCAGGCGCTGCCCTATCTCCGCTTTGAGTATCCGGCCGTGCAAGGTCTGCACGAGAAGCCGACATTGGTCAACAATTTGGAGACCCTAGCCGTTGTCTCCGCTCTTCTCCAGGGACGAGCGGGAGCACCGATGGCCGGCGACACCAAGATCGTCACCATCTGCGGCGACGTAGAACGCGAGATGACTGTGGAGGTGCCCCTGGGTATGAGCATCGGCGCACTTCTCGAGGCGGCGGAGGGGGCCTCACTGGGAGAGCTTGGAGTCAAGGCCGTGCAGTTCGGGGGGCCGACGGGGGCCTTCTTCGCCGCCGGCTCGCCGGCGAGTGGCGGGGTGGGTGGCTCGCTCGACACGCCCATCACGTTTGAACACATCGAAGCGGCCGGTTCCGTGATGGGTTCGGCAACGTTGCGGGTGGTCGGTGGTGGTCCGGATGGGGTCTGTGCCGTACAGATGGCTCGCGACGCCATGGCGTACCTGCAAGAGCAGTCTTGCGGCAAGTGCACGTCTTGCCGGGAGGGGACTCTGCAGCTGGTTGACATGCTCGATGACATCCTGGATTCGCGGGCGACGGCCGAGGACCTTGAACTGATGCTGGAGCTCTGCGAAGCGATGAGGACCGGAAGTATCTGCGGCCTCGGCAAGAACGCCGGCGCCCCGCTTCTGAGTGCGCTGACGTTGTTTGGCGACGATTTCGACGCTCATCTTCATGATGGGCATTGTCCCGCGAAGGAATAGCCTTATGACCGATCAATCTACGGAATCCACCGTGACTCTCACCATCGACGGCCGCCGGGTGGAGGCGGAGGCGGGAACCAGCGTACTCTACGCAGCGCTCGATGCCGGGATCTACGTGCCCCATCTCTGTGACCACCCGGACCTCCCACCCTATGGGGTGTGCCGGCTGTGCGTGGTCGAGATCGAAGGAGTCGAGGGTCTGCCTTCCTCGTGTGTGACCCCTGTCGCCGAGGGTATGGTCGTGCAGACCCAATCCGAACAGATCACCCAAGCACGGCGCCTGGCTATGGAGTTGCTCTTGGCCGGGCACCCTGTCGACTGCGGCATCTGCCAGAAGTATCTGAACTGCGAACTCCAGTCGCTCAAGCAGTATCTGGGGGTGGAGGAGTCACGAGTAAAGAGACGGTCGAAGCTGCTGCCCGTGAACAACAGCAACCCTTTGTTCGTGTACGACCCCAATAAGTGCGTCCTCTGCGGAAGGTGTGTGCGGGCCTGCTGGGAGCTACGTGGTGTCGGCGTTCTCTACTACAAGAAACAGGGGAAAGAGTTCCATATCTTCACACGGGAAGGTGCGTCTCTCGCCGAGTCGGGCTGCCGATTCTGCGGCGCCTGCGCGGAAGTGTGTCCCACTGGGGCCATCCAGGACAAAGAGGGGCTCATAAAGGGCGATAACCGTAAGGCGGGGTTGGTGCCGTGCAAGAGCTCCTGCCCGGCGGAGATAGACGTTCCTCTGTACGTCCGCCTCGTCAAGGAGGGGGACTATCCGGCCGCGGCGGCCGTGATCCGGGAGAAGGTGCCGTTTCCCTGGGTGCTGGGCTACGTATGCGACCATCCCTGCGAGACCGAATGCCGGCGGGGTGAGGTCAACGAACCGATCTCCATCCGGGAGCTGAAGCGTTTTGCCGCGGAACACGACGACGGCAGTCTATGGCGGGACAAGATGACCCCCAAGGACCCCACCGAGAAGCGGGTGGCGGTCGTAGGCTCCGGCCCGGCCGGCCTGACGGCGGCCTACTATCTGAGGCTCCAGGGTCACGATGTGACCGTGTTCGAATCACTCCCCGCCGCGGGAGGCATGCTGCGCTACGGCATACCCGAGTATCGGCTTCCCCGGAGCGTGATCGATAGTGAGATCAAGGAGATCGAGGCCGTCGGCGTGAAGATTGAGACCGGCACTCGGGTGGAGTCGCTGGACGCGCTTTTCGAGCAGGGGTATGAGGGTGTGGTCGTCGCGCTGGGAACGCACAAGGGGCAGAAGCTGCGCGTGCCGGGCGCGAACAGCGCGGGAGTCCTCATAGGCACCGACTTCCTCCGGGATGTGAACCTGGGTAACGAGGTGGCTGTTGGCAAGCGAGTGGTGGTTTTGGGCGGCGGCAACGTGGCCTTCGACTGTGCTCGTGCCGCCAGGCGGATGGGCGCGGAAGAGGTGAATATGGCGTGCCTGGAGTGCAGGGAAGAGATGCCGGCCGGCCCCGATGAGATCCGGGAAGGAGAAGAGGAGGGGATCGTCATAAAGCCCTCTCACACCTCCACGCGGATGCTGAGCGAGGACGGCCGGGTGACGGGCGTGGAGTTCCTTGACGTGGAGGCGTTCTTCTTCGACGAGGATGGTGCGCCTCAGATCGACGTGGTCGAGGGTTCGTTGCATGCTCTGGAGGCCGATACGGTCATATTCGCCATAGGTCAGCGGCCCGACATACCTGAGGGGTTCGATCTCGACAAGACGGACGGTGGTCTCATTGAACTGGACGAGTTCACGGGTTCCACCAGCCGGGAGGGCGTGTTTGCCGCGGGAGATGCCGTGTCCGGCACCGCCTCGGTCATCAAGGCCATCGCTTCGGGGCGCAAGGCGGCCGTCGCCATGGACAAGTACCTGGGTGGCAGCGGCCGCATCGATCGCAAAGTAGCTCCTCAGGTGGAGGTCCCGGCCTGTCTGGGGCCGGGACCGGGTTTCGCGGCCTTGGGACGCGCCGCCGATCGGTGTGTCATCCCCGACGATCTCACGGGCAATTTCTGCGAAGTCGTCGAAAGCATGGGAGAAGATGACGCCCGGGAGGAATCGACGCGCTGTCTCCAGTGTGACTTGAGGCTCAAGATCAAAACGGTAGACTTCTGGGGCAGCTTCTGACCCCGGTGTGACTGTCAATGTGAGGAGAAGGGGAATTCTATGGCTTCTATACCGGAAAAAGCCGACGTCGCCGTAGTGGGTTCGGGCGCCACCGGTCTGGCTGCGGCGGTGACTCTCGCGGAGGGTGGAGCGAAGGTCGTGGTCTTCGAGAAGCAGCGGTCGCTGGGAGGGACCTCCAACTTCTTTCAGGGTACGTTCGCTGTGGAGAGCGAGATGCAGCGCGAGCGCTACGTGGACTACACGCGTGATGAATGTTTCAAGCAGACCATGGATTACAGCCACTGGATGGCCAATCCGCGGGTGGTGCGGGCCATCATCAACGAGTCGGCGGAGACCATCTCCTGGTTGCAGGAGCAGGGCGTCGTTTTCACCGACGCTGCCATCAACATGCCTGAGTCTCCCCTGACCTATCACATCATCAAGGGGAAGGGTGAGGCGGTGGTCAAAGCCTTGGTCGACCAGGCCAAGGCCAAGGGAGTCACCATCTTGCCCGGCACGCCCGTAGTGAGCCTCCTCAAAGAGGACGGGAAGATTTCGGGTGTCGTCGTTGAGGCCGACGGTGAGGAAGTGGAAGTAGCGGCCAAGGTCGTCGTGATCGCAAGCGGCGGATTCGCAAACAACAAGGAATGGATCAAGAAGTACACCGGGTTCGAGCTTGGCACCGAGATCACGCCTGTGGGCAACACCGGCAAAACCGGTGACGGCATCCGCATGGCCTGGGAGGCCGGCGCGGCCGAAGAGGGCATCGAGACCATCGAGATGTTCCGGGTTGGCCCGGTCGGAGACGAGTTCGCTATGGGGTGCAACTTGGAGCAGGCGACGGCTCAGCCCGACCTGTGGGTCACCGCCAAAGGCGAGCGCTTCTGCGATGAGACCATCACCTTCTGGGACACGCCGGTCGGCAATGCCCAGTCCCGGTACAAGAAGGACGGCTACACGTTCAGCATCTTTGATGATTCGAGCATCCAGAGATGGATGGAGCGTGGTCTCGACAAGGGTGTCGGCGTGGAGTTTCCCCCCGGCTACAAGCTTACCAACCTGCACAAGGAGATCCAGGCGGCGATCGATAACGGCAGCGCCGAGGTCTTGGCGGCGGATTCCCTTGAGGACCTAGCGGCTCAGATCGAGGTCGACCCGGGTGTTCTGGGGGCCACTGTGGAGGAGTACAACGGCTACTGCGCGCAGGGCTGGGACGAGCTCTTCGCGAAAGACCGCCGCTATCTCCGGCCTCTTGTTGGTCCCCGCTTCTACGCCGTGCGGGCCCGCACCGTCTTTCTGGGCACCATGGGGGGCATCAGAGTGAACGGTAAGATGGAGGTGGTCGACAAGAAGGACGGCGTGATCCCCGGCCTCTACGCAGGCGGCTTCGACGCCGGGGGTATGTATGGCGACAGCTACCCCATCAAAAGTTCGTCGGGTCTTGCGTCTTCATTCGCCCTCAATTCCGGACGCATCGCGGGTAAGAGCGCGCTTAGATATCTGCGGAAGTAAGAACGGTCATGAATACGAGTAGGACGGGGACGACTTTGTAGTGCATAATGGCCGGCACTAATCGGCGGCGCTCGCCGGGGCGGCGTGCCCGGCGGACGGTAGCGGAGGTTGCCGGCTCTCGGCAGAAACCGAGGGGTTTGTGCCGGGCGAAAGGGGGTAGACGGAGCGGGTGCAAGCGTTACAGTTACAAGGTGTGCAACCCTGGCGAAAGACAGATTTGTGAAGGCATCTATGGAGGGGACTGATATGAGAAAAACCAAGACTATTCTCGGACTTGTACTGTTGGTTCTGGTCCTGAGTCTGCTGCCGGTGATCGCTGCCTGCGGTGACGAGACCACCGAGACCACAGCAGCGCCGACCGAGACCACAGCAGCGCCGACCGAGAC
>JAAYCW010000075.1 GCA_012729575.1 Actinomycetota bacterium
GAGGCCCGCTCTGTCTCCACCGGGTCGGCGTCGGGATCGAAGTAGGTATCCACGACGACCGGCCGACGCCAGAAGGCATGATCCTCGCCGGTGAGGTAACGATCCATGGCTGCTGCGGCACGTTCGCCCGCGCCCACTGCCTCGACCACCGATGCGGGACCGGTAGCCGCGTCTCCGCCGGCGAAGATCCAGTCGACACTGGTGGCTCCGGTGGCTCGATCGACCTTGAACCAACCGTTGCGCAATTCAACCGGCAATTCACCGACGAGCCGCTGGGCGTCCAGAGCCTGGCCGACGGCGGCGATCACTTGGTCACAAGGCACCGTGAAGTCGGGGTTGCGCCCGGCAACCGGACGGCGACGGCCACTCTTGTCGTAGTCGCCGAGAGCCATCTGCTGACAGAGGACCCCCGTAACCTTGCCGTCAGCGCCGCGGAGGACTTCCTTGGGCGTTGTCAGCGGCAGGACGCTGATGCCTTCCTCGTCGGCGGCGATGATCTCCTCCGCCCAGGCCGGCATCTGCTCGCGCTGGCGGCGGTAAAGGATATTGACGTGGTCGGCTCCCAGGCGCAGAGCGGTACGAGCCGCGTCGATGGCGGAGTTACCTCCTCCGACGACGGCCACTTCCTTGCCCACCCAAGCGGTTCCGTACACGTTGTATTCACGTAAGAAGGTGAGGGCTTCGCTCACACCCTCCCCATCTTCACCGGGTATACCCAGGTTCATGCCGTTTGGAGCTCCGACTCCCAAGAAGACCGCCTCGTAGCCTTGGTCCTTGAGATCGGCCAGGGTGAAGTCTTTCCCCAAGGTCTTACCGGTCTCGATCTTGGCGCCCAAGCTTTCGATCATGGTGATCTCGCGCCCGATCTCTTCGCGAGGCAGACGGTAGGCCGGGATGGCCTGTATGAGCATGCCGCCGGGGCTTGGTTCCTTCTCGAAGATGGTGGGTTTGTAGCCGAGGCGTGCCAGGAAGTACGCACAGGAGAGTCCGGACGGGCCGCTGCCGATGACGGCGATCTTGCGTTTGGCGTTTTCAGGGTTCTCCCGGACCTCGGGGACCTGTATCTCGGTCTCCTGCTCGGTCATGAAGCGTTTGAGGCTGCGGATGGCCACCGGTTCGTCCAGGGCGCCCCGCTGACACTTGCTCTCGCACGGGTGGAAGCAGACGCGACCGCAGATGCTGGCCAGCGGGTTCTGCTCCCGATGGAGCCTGAGAGCTTCGTCGAAACGCTTCTCGCCGATGAGGCTGACAAAACCGGGAACGTTCACGTGGGCCGGACAGGCGTTGGTACACCGGGCCGTGAACAAGGCCGAACACACTCCGGCTTCGCAGTAGTGGTCTCTGATGTGGGCTTCATATTCGTGCCGGAAGTGGCGTATGGTCGACAGCACCGGGTTGGGCGCCGTCTGTCCGAGACCGCAGAGGGCGGTGTCTTTGATGATCTGCCCGAGTGTCTCCAGCTCCTCGATGTCGCCTTCCTTACCCTCACCATTGCAGATGCGGGTGACGATCTCGAGCATGCGCTTGGTTCCGACCCGGCAGGGCACGCACTTGCCGCAGCTCTCGTCCTGGATGAAGTCGAGGAAGAAACGGGCCACGTCGACCATGCAGCTGTCCTCGTCCATGACGATGCAACCGCCGGACCCCATGATGGCACCCAACTCCTGCAGAGTCTCGTAGTCGACGGGGACGTTGAGATTGGACTTCGGGATACAACCGCCGGAGGGGCCGCCTAACTGCACGGCCTTCAGTTCCTTGCCACCCGGCACTCCGCCGCCGATCTCGTAGATCATCTCGCCCAATTGCACCCCGACCGGCACCTCCACAAGTCCGGCGTGCTGGATGGCGCCACCAAGCGCGAACACCTTGGTCCCCTTGCTCTTCTCCGTCCCGGTGCTGGCGAACCACTCCCAGCCTCTGAGGATGATGGGGGCGATATTGGCCAGGGTCTCGACGTTGTTGAGGACGCTCGGCTTGTCCCACAGTCCCTTCTCAGCCGGGAAGGGAGGACGGGGCCGGGGCTCTCCACGTCCGCCCTCGATGGACCGCATTAGGGCCGTCTCTTCGCCGCAGACGAAAGCTCCGGAACCCTTGCGGATCTCGAGGTCGAAGTCGAAACCGGTGCCCATGATGTTCTCTCCGAGGAGTCCCAGGTCACGGGCCTGGTCGATGGCGTATTGAAGACGTTCGATCGCGAGTGGATATTCGGCGCGTAGGTATACATAGCCCTGCTTCGCACCGATGGCATAGGCACCGATGGCCATGCCCTCAATCACGCTATGTGGGTCGCCCTCGAGCACCGAACGGTCCATGAAGGCGCCCGGGTCACCCTCGTCGGCATTACAGAGCATGTACTTGACGTCCGACCCGTATTGACGGGCGAACTTCCACTTGAGCCCCGTCGGGAAACCGGCGCCACCGCGCCCGCGCAGGCCGCTGCGGATGATCTCAGTGACCACCTCCGCCGGCTCCATCTCGGTCAGGACCTTAGCCAGCGCCTGGTACCCTTCACGGGCGATGTATTCCTCGATTTTGAGAGGGTCGATGATCCCGGAGTTGCGAAGGACGATCTTGATCTGCCGGTTGAAGAACTCTACATCGCCCATCTCGGCGATTGATTTGTCGGTGCCCGGCGCGTGGCTGACCAGACGGTTCACGACCCGTCCCTTGAGCAGATGCTCGGAGACGATCTCGTGGACATCGTCGACTTTGACATTCTGATAGAAGACACCGTCCGGGTAGATAAGCACGACCGGTCCCACAGCACAGGGTCCGAGACAACCTGTCTCGATGACCCGGTTCTCCTGGGCCAGGCCCATGTCATCCAGTTCCTTGGTGAAAGCGGCGCTGACCTGGAGCGCCCCTGAGGCTATGCACCCACCCCCTGTGCAGACCAGTACGTGATTCTTGATCTGTTCCATTGCTGAACTACTCCGATTTGATGAGGTAGTCGTCCACCGGGGTGCCGCCCACTATGTGGGATCGCACTATCTCCTGCACTCTCCCCGGTCCGTCGAGGCGCCCATAGCGGAACACATTCCCGTCGGCAAACTCCACGGTCGCCATGGGTTCCATCTCGCACAGGCCGGCGCACCCGGACTGGTGGATGGTGACGTTGTCGAGCTTAGCGTCGGCTATCTCGCTGATGAAGTCGACCACTACGTCACGAGCGCCGGCGGCTATGCCGCAGGTCCCCATATGCACTGTGACCTTGATCTCTTTGGCTCCCGAACGTAGATCGATGGTCTCCTTGGCCTTCGCAGCCATGGCCAGGAGGTCGGCAGGACTCTTGATCTTGTCGGCCATGGTCAATTGCTCCTTTCACCTGCTCCGGAAGCCACCGGCTCCGCTGCCGCGGCTCCGCAACTGTATTCAGCAAGGATCTCGTTGACCCGAGCCGGTTTGACTCGATGGTGCACCACGTCGTTCACGGTTATCACGGGGGCAAGGCCGCATGCTCCGAAGCAGCGGGCCACCTCGAGAGAGAACTCGCGATCCTCAGTCGTCTCGCCCACATCGATGCCCAGCTCTTTCCTAAGCGATTCCAGGACTGCAAGGCCGCCGCGCACGTAGCAGGCCGTGCCCAGACACACCCGGACTAC
>JAAYCW010000076.1 GCA_012729575.1 Actinomycetota bacterium
ACAGGGTCGCTTCTTTGAGACGCCACCCGCCCACGATGGCGGCTCCATCGCGCAACGCCAGCATCTCGGCGTGAGCAGTAGGGTCGCGACGGCGTTCCCGCTCGTTGCCCCGGGCGGCGAGCACTTCCCCGCCTATTACCAGGACCGCGCCCACCGGGACCTCTCCTTGGGCCCCCGCGCACCGCGCCTGTTCGAGGGCGAGTGTCATGAAGCGCCGGTCGTCTGTTTGCGGAGGGACCGCCAACTCACTTCCTCCTCGGTCACAGGCAAAGCCTCAGCCGGTTCCTCCAAGCGGTTCGGGAGCAACCGGCGGGTGGTCACTTGTTCATGATACAGGGCGTGACACAGCGGGCGCTTGCGAGGTGTGTCAATGCGGGCGTTCCTGGCCCACGTGGAGCGGCGTCACATCGCCCGGCCTGGGCCGGTCCCAAGGGGATTGTGGGTCAAGGCTACGCGCCTTCCAGCTTCCGAACCTCGCTCACCGTGCCGTCCTCGTACAGTATGTGGAGGCTGCGTACCGTGTCCTCTCGAATGTCGAGGTAGATGGCCGCCACTCCGTTCTGAGGTGCGCCGAACTCTATCGCCTGCCGGGTGACGGAGAACTTACGGAAGACGACATATCCCACGGCCGCCAAGAGTATCGCGACACCGGTCAAGACTGATATGAGCATCGGACTCCCTTCGATCTTGGTGAGCTGATTCTTGATGAAGCATAGCGGGCGCGCCGGACGGGAAACTGAGATGATCCCGGGGGAACGATCTGATCCTGGGGAGGAATCTCGCGAGGGTCGACGCAGCGAGGCGCTGAGGCGGACAAGAACAAAAGCGAGTCCCGAGCGAACTCGCTTTGCGCCTTTCAATAGCCCTCACTTCGTCCCCGCTTCACTGTACTCCGCGGTCATTTGCCTCCGCGTTTCCTCTGCGGGTCCCCTTGTAAGCACCTCAGACGCTGCGTCTGAACTCTCGGGACTCTGTAGGCCATTCTAGACTTGTTCTCACGAAAGTCAATCGCTCTCACGACCTTCGCAAGCAGGAAAATGTCGCTCTCTGCGGGTGGTGACAGCGTCCTCCATATTCGCCACCAGCGGCCTCCAGCTGTGATGCCGGCGCTCGCGTAGTGAGAATGCGCGTTTGCGTCCCCCAGGGTTTCTTCGGAGCCTATCGGGCGCATCTCAGCCCGCGACAGACCTATCGCCCGGGGATGGGCTATCACACGAGGACGGTCCGCTGTCTGGGGGAAGGTCTGTCACTGGGCGGCGGCTCCAGTTGAGGGAGACAAGGGACGACCGTCTACTCAAGTGAGGAGTGATAGCTCTGTAGTGAGCGGACCATTCCGGAAGCAGCGCGGCGGGCGGCGATGCCCCCGGCTGCCGCCGTCGCCGCCGTCGTAGTGGTGATGTACGGTACCTTGTAGCGGATGGCGGCCTTGCGGATGTACGAATCGTCGTATTCGCTGGACTTGCCGGCCGGAGTGTTGACAACGAGTTGGATGTCGCCGTTCTTGATGGCGTCTTCGATATTGGGTCTCCCCTCGTGCAGCTTCAGAATCGGCTCCGAGTCGATCCCCCTCTCTGCCAGGAAATCGTGCGTCCCCACGGTCGCTCGGATCTTGAATCCCAGGTCGTAGAAGGCCTGGGCGGCGGGCAAGATCAGCTCTCTGTCCCTCTCCGCCACTGTGATGAGCACAGTTCCTTCAAGCGGGTGCACCTGGCCGGCGGCCTCTTCCGCCTTGGCGAAGGCGAGTTCGAAGGAGTCTCCCATCCCCAGCACTTCTCCGGTAGACCGCATCTCGGGTCCCAGGAGCGGATCCACCTCAGGGAACATATTGAACGGGAACACCGCTTCCTTCACACCGAAATAGGGGATGTTCTTCTGCTCAAGACCGAGGTCGCCGAGCTTCTCGCCGAGCATCAAGCGGGTGGCGAGGGCGGCCATTTGTACATTGCAGACCTTGGATACGAGAGGCACCGTGCGTGAGGCGCGGGGATTCGCCTCCAAGACGTACACCACGTCGTCGAGGATGGCGTACTGCATGTTCATCAGTCCTACAACGCCCAACTCTACGGCGATCCTCTTTGTGTACTCGTTGATGGTCGCGAGGTACTCCTCGGGGATGGAGACGGGGGGAATGACGCACGCCGAATCGCCCGAATGGACACCAGCGTACTCGATGTGCTGCATGACGGCGGGAACGAAGGCATCGGTTCCGTCGGAGAGGGCGTCGGCCTCGCACTCCAGGGCGTTCTCCAGGAACTTGTCGATGAGGATGGGGCGCTCCGGGGTCACATCTACGGCGGCGGTTACGTAACGGACAAGCATCTCTTCATCGTGGATGATCTCCATGCCTCGACCGCCCAGCACATAGCTGGGCCGAGCGATCAGGGGGTAACCGATCCGTTCGGCGACCACCCGGGCCTCTTCCACCGATGTGGCCATCCCTGCTTCGGGCATGGGTATTCCCAGCCGCTCCATCATGATGCGAAAACGGTCTCGGTCCTCGGCCAGATCGATGGTCTCGGGCGAGGTGCCGATTATCGGCACTCCCGCCTTCTCGAGTTCGCGGGCGATGTTGAGAGGTGTCTGTCCGCCGAATTGGACGATGGCCCCCTCAGGATGCTCCTTTTCATATATGGCGAGCACATCCTCGACGGTGAGAGGTTCGAAATAGAGTTTGTCGGAGGTATCGTAATCGGTGGACACCGTCTCGGGATTACAGTTCACCATGATGGACTCGAAGCCGGCGTCGCGGAGGGCGAAGGCCGCATGCACGCAGCAGTAGTCGAACTCGATGCCCTGACCGATGCGGTTAGGACCGCCGCCGAGCACCATGATCTTGCGGCGGGTGCTTACTGGGACAACGTCCGGTGCGTTGTAGGTGGAGTAGTAGTAGGCCGCCTCTTCCACGCCGCTCACCGGGACCGCGTGAAAGCCGTGCTTCAGGCCGAGGGCCGCCCGCTGCTCCCTGATCTGAGATTCGGGGATGCCGGTGAGCTTGGTCAGATAGGCGTCGGCGAAACCGTCCTTCTTGGCGCGGGTGAGAAGGTCGCCTGGGAGTGCGGCGCCGACCGGGCCGGCGCCACCCGAGGCAGTGTTGGGAGCACCGTTGGCCCGTGCGCCGCCGGCCGTCTCACTAGTGCTCGCTCGCCGCCAGGCCAGAATCTCCTCCTCCAGTTGCACCAGCTCCCGCATCTGCTCGATGAACCAGGGCTTGATGTGCGTCCGGGCGTAGAGGAGGTCGGTCTCGGCTCCCTTGCGGAGTGCCTCATACATGATGAAGTGGCGCTCGCTGGTGGGCTCCCTCAGCAGGACCAGGAGGTCTTCCAGGCTTCGGCTGTTGAAGTCTTTGGCGAAGCCAAGCCCATACCTACCGATCTCCAGCGAGCGGATGGCCTTCTGCAGAGCCTCCTTGTAGTTCTTGCCGATGGACATGACTTCACCCACGGCCCGCATCTGGGTCCCCAGCTTGTCTTGGGCGTCGCGGAACTTCTCAAACGCCCAGCGGGCGAATTTAACCACCACGTAGTCGCCTGAGGGCGTGTATTTCTCCAACGTGCCGTCTCGCCAGTAGGGGATCTCGTCCAGCGTGAGACCGCCCGCCAGCAAGGAACTCACCATGGCGATGGGGAAGCCGGTGGCCTTGGAGGCCAGGGCCGACGAGCGGGACGTCCGGGGGTTGATCTCGATGACCGTGACCCGGCCGGTCTTGGGATCATGGGCAAATTGGATGTTGGTGCCGCCGATCACCTCGATGGCTTCCACAATTGCATACGAGTATTTCTGCAACTTTTGTTGCAATTCTGGAGAGATGGTGAGCATGGGGGCAGTACAGTAGCTATCACCGGTATGTACTCCCATGGCATCGACGTTCTCGATGAAACACACGGTGATCATCTGATTATCTGCGTCCCGGACAACCTCAAGCTCCAGTTCTTCCCAGCCCACCACCGACTCTTCGACAAGTACCTGCCCCACCAGACTGGCGCGGATACCGCGTTCCACCACTACCTGCAGTTCCTCTCGGTTATAGACGAGGCCGCCACCGGTGCCGCCCATGGTATAGGCAGGCCGTATCACCACCGGATAGCCCAGATCGGCGGCTACCGCCGCCGCTTCGTCCACCGAGTAGCAGATCTCGCTGCGGGGCATCTCGATGCCGAGGCGGTTCATAGTCTCCTTGAAGGCCAGACGATCCTCGCCCCGCTCGATGGCGTCGGGACGCACGCCGATGATCGATACGCAGTATCTGTCAAGCACGCCGGAGCGATAGAGCTCGGAGGAAAGGTTGAGGCCGGACTGGCCGCCGAGATTAGGGAGGAGCGCGTCCGGTCGGGAGGTCGCGATGATCTCGGATAGGGTCGCCGCGTTGAGGGGTTCAATGTAGGTCTCGTCGGCCATGACCGGATCGGTCATGATGGTCGCGGGGTTGGAGTTCACGAGGACGATCTCGTAACCAAGTCGGCGGAGCGCTTTGCATGCCTGCGTTCCCGAGTAATCGAACTCGCACGCCTGCCCGATCATGATCGGGCCCGAACCTATGATGAGGACCTTGTGGATGTCCTGGCGTTTGGGCATGCGGGCTCCTGTCTTACGTCGGTGGTCCGGCGCCGCACACGGGGTTTCCCGGCACGCCCGTGTATGGCGGAGGGCGCGCACCGATGCCGGGCGCGGTGACCCTGCACGATTCTACCTTGGAGGGGGCCGGGGCGGTACTGATCGGGGTAAGTCTTGGCAGTAATCATCACTGACCCCAGACCCTAGACCGGAGAAGGTGCGCCGGAGAGGATTCGAACCTCCGACCTTTGGTTTCGTAGGCGTGTTCCCGGCCTGATGTGCTGTGTCGCCGCGTGTCGAATAATGACGGATTAGCAGCCTAGAAATGAGATTGGCCTGACGGCCGGGGACAGCCGCTGATGGGCGGTGTCACGGAGTGCGTTGATAGAATGTTGATACGAGACGCCGTGGAGTCATTGCTGACTTTGTTCACAGCCTGGTCTCGGGCTCTGTTCCTGGCTCTTGGTGGTCTCTCTGGCGCTTCCCGTCAAGCCGCACTCTCACCTCAATGGAATCGGCGTCTCCCATCCCGAGGATTGCCTTCTGCAGAGCGCTTCGGAATTGGTCAACCAACGTCTCAATTGAAGGGTAGACGCCTGTTTCGACCTGAGATTTGTCGGCCAGAGGGGTTGCGAAGATGGCATGCGCGTAGACGTGGAAGAAGGGACTCGCGTAGCGATATTTCCCCGCGCTTTCGTCGAAGACTACGAGTGCGCCCCTTTCTTCTCCCCGAAGCTCGTCTAGATAGTGAGAGAGGTTGCCGGGCGGGTACTCCGGATACTCCTGGCGTATGGAGCTGAGCATCTCCGCGTGCGTCGCGCCCTCTGCAAAGCCGAAGCGCGACAAGGCTCTCAGCACGATTCGTCTATTGTCGTATTTTCTTTCCCTCGTCGTCTTCGTGGCGCGCTCAAACAATCCTCGCGTGGTGTCCGACTCCTCCTCAATATACTGGAGTATGGCTTTCTCAAACGCTTTCCAGCCAATTCTTACCCCAGTCTCTGCAGTCTCGAAGACGTTGGCGGCTAGACAGCAGTTCAATGCCAACTGGTGGCATACACCTGCCAATCCGCTTGAGTAAGCCACGATTCCGTCAGCCACGGCCTTGTCGTATTGGATATTGAGCAGATCTTCGCCGGCGGTCAGGATGGCTCGCAGTTCAGACTCAGTCATGAGCGGAACTCCCAGCTCCGCAACGCGGTTCTTCATTTCACCTTCAAGCGCAACAACTTCCCGGGCAGTGCCAGCTGCGCCTATCGCGATTATCTTCAGAGAGGGGTAGTCCGCGCTGATGTCCATGAAGATCTTCATTACCTGGGAGAGTCCCTTCTTCTGCTCAAGGGGCAGCTTATGAAAATCCTCAAGAATCCAGCTTGCACCTATCGTTCCAATCTCTGACGCGATTCTTGCCGGAGTCACCGACGGGGGCAACACCCTCTGGCTTGTCACTTCATGTTCTTCCCTCGACTCCCGCGTGGACTCGCCCTGGACCAGCTTCACGTTACCTCCAGCCTTCCGAGACTTCGAAGTCGTTGAGCGGTCTCGGACTTGGAGATCGTAGAAGACCTCGAGGGAATCGAACGCGTCGATGAGGCAGTCCCTGAAGGTCATGGAACTCATGCAGCGTGTCCATATGAGCATTCCATCCTTTGCCGCCAGCTTGTTGCGTACCAGAGTGGTCTTGCCGGTACCGGACTCGCCATATATGACGATTTGCTTGCCAGGTGTGTCCAAAGCCTTGCTAAGCAACTCATCGACGGCAGTCCTCTCAATGTACGTGTGTGTGGCGGGCTTGTTGGGAGTGAATATGTCTTCAACCGCGTACCGGTTGGTGCTCCCGCGTCTCCAGAACGCCTTGAGTCTGCCCCACGCTTTCACCAGACGCCTCCCCCTCGGTTGATCGTTGAGATGGACGACTTCATAATCCCTTCGAATGCTAGTTGGCGGATTGTCTCAGAAGGGTTTGACCCTTCCGCCGGTGACCCGCGCGATACGACCTTTCTTCAGATGTCTCTGCAAGAACTCATCGGTGTACTTCTTCTCCAGCGGCTTGGTGAAACCAATGCCCGGCAGTAGGCCCTCGACCGAGATGCACTGCTCATCCAGTTCCAGCATTGCGGCCGCCTGAATCGGTGCACCATCCGATGAGCAGAAGAAAAGCTCCTCGTAGGTTGCATCCCGGACCAGAAGAGTGAGCGCCTCCAACCGGGCAGAGGGTCCGGGCTGTGGAACAGTGCCTCGTCTTGTTGCACGGTTTCGGGCACGACCACGTTGCATTTGGCAAGGAAGTCCGGCCACACGCCAGCGGCGTGGAGACCAATTATCAGACCGGTGTCAAGCAACACATACTTCGGCCTCGTCACCCTCGCCTCCGCCGGGGTATAGGTCGTCGAAGGTGCTCTCCAGCGTCAGTCCCTCGTCGTCCTGGGAAATGCCGTATTCGGCCAGGCGGGCTGGCAGTCCAGCCAGGCCGCAGCCCAAGTAGCCCGCCAGCCGCGCGTTGGAGAGCTTGCCCCTCGAAGCTGCCAGGAAAGCGAGGAGAACAAATCGCTCCGGCAGCGGCGGCGGTTCCCACCATCGATCCACCATCGAGCTCTTGTCCAGCGTCTTGAAACGCTCCTGTTTCAGGATCTCCGCGGCATCATTCTTTACAATGCGCAAGTTCACCAGGCGCAAGATAAGGGCATGAGTGGAGACATCAAACTCCCGCGCAATGGCCACGAGGTTAGGCCAACTGATTGCCCCATCCGGTCCTCGCTGCTGAAGCTCAGCACGCAAAGAGTCAGCAGGTAGGAGTAGGCTGGAGGCGAACGCATTGGCGAGCTGCTCCATTCTTCGCCCGAGATCGGGCTGTTCCTGAACTCGTGGAGTAAACGAATCCCAAGTGATGAGATGGAACAACTCGTGAGCCAGATCGAAGTTCCGACGCCACGGGGCCTCGCGTCTGTTGACGAGGATAGCCGCCCCCCACGAGCCTCTCGTACAGGCGGCTGAACCCTCGGCAAGATCCTTGTACAAAACGAGCACATTCAGTTGATTCTCGATCGCTGAGTGGAGGGCGACTGCGGGACGCGAGCCCAGGTCGAGAGTTGTGCGGACCTGCGTAGCAAGCGAGTCGGTGTCGGAGAAGCTCATCGTGTCGATCGAGGCCGTCACGGGGGGCAGCCGGTCTCCGCACTTCTTGCCCGTTAGGGCTAGGATGCGATGGTAGCGTTCACACCACTGCAGAAACTCGGTTTGAGTCTCGTCCGCATGCTCACACGGCCTTGCTCGCCAGAGGACTTGGGGGCGGCCGATGCTTCGACTCCCCGATAGGAGCGACGAGACGTCGGTTTTCAAGACGTTGGCTATAGTGACTAACTCCGCAGCCCTAACGCGTCGGCGATTGGCCTCCAGTTCCGTCACCGTCTGTCTTGACGCAAACCCAACCCTCTCTGCAAGTTCCGCTTGGGTAAGATTGAGTGCTTCTCTAGCTTCCTTGATTCGACGTCCCAGGTCAAGTTCGGCGTCCAAGGTTCCTTCCTTTCCCCGCCTCTCCCATCCAAATACTACACGATGCAAGAAAAGCTTGCACGCGCTTGCGTCGACCTGGCCGAATGGGACGGGCCGAACACGTGTGCCTGGGTCTTGGTCGAACCTGGCTCTTTTGGAGGGCGACGGCCTCTGCCACTTTGTCCAGCCCCGGTCCTCTTGGCCCTCCAGCCGACGCAGGGACGTCGTCGTCACCGCCAGGAAGTTCTGATCTGGAAGCGTCCCCGCGTGCGTTCGCCAACCGAAGATTCGGCCACCTCGATCATTGGAGAGTTGACCACCCCGGTCACTTCTGAGAGGTTATCCAGCTCTCGGCGGTTATACTGGGCCTGCAGGCGAAGCCCACCTAAGGAGACCGGCAACGAGGAGACCGATCTGGCAGTGGGATGAGAGCATCCAGAGGGGCACCGACTATGCAACCCTCGCCAAGGTAAGAACCTACGACGAGCGCATGGCGG
>JAAYCW010000077.1 GCA_012729575.1 Actinomycetota bacterium
CAGAGGCGCCCGATTCTGCGTCCCGGACACTATCCGCGGACAAACGAAGGCCGCCACCTTATCGATCAGCCCCGCGTTCCACCAGGCACCGGCCAGTGTCGGCCCGCCTTCCAGCAACACTGTCTGCACCCCCCGGTTCACAAGGAACCTACCCACAGCGACCGGGTCGAGGGCGCCGCCGTCGCCGCAGGCGACGGCGGCCGTCTCCACCCCCCACGATTCAAGTTCGGAGCGGCGCTCCGCGTCGGCGTCATCACCGCAAATCAGGACCACCGGCCCCGCGTCCAGACTCCGCATCAGATTCGAGTCGCGCTTCAAGGTGAGTCCCCGGTCCACCACCACCCGCAGAGGCTGCCGCTCGCAAGGGATGCCCCGAGCGGTCAACGTCGGGTCGTCGGTGAGCGCGGTTCCGGCGCCCACCACGACCGCGTCGGACCACGCCCTCCAGCGGTGTACCAAACGGCGGCTCTCCTCGCTCGAGATCCAGCGGGAATCGCCGGAGTCGGTCGCCGTGCGCCCATCCAGTGTCAGCGCGTACTTGTACGTGACGAAGGGCAGCCCCGTTGTGACTGCTCTGCGCATGCCCTCGTTCTGGCGCTTAGCCAGAAGAGCCACGTCGCCTTCGGCTACGTCCACCTCCATCCCAGCTGCCCGTAGCAGCTCGAGGCCTCTGCCGTTCACACCGGGTGTGGGGTCGATGGCAGCCACCACCACCCGCCCGAACCCGGCGGCGATGAGCGATTCGGTGCAGGGCGGAGTCCTACCGTATGTGCAGCAGGGCTCGAGCGTGACATACATGGTGCCACCACGGAACAGATGGCCGGCGGTGGCCAGCCAGTCTTCACTCAGACGGCTCTCCGGTACACCTTGGCGGCGCAGAGCGTCCTTCATAGCCGCCACTTCGGCATGATCCCGGCCGGGACCGATATGGAAACCCTCGCCCAGAATCTGCCCTTCGGCCACCACCACCGCTCCGACCAGCGGGTTCGGATTGGTGCAGCCACGGCGCCGTTCGGCAAGATCCAGAGCCCGCCGGAGATACTGCGTGTCTCGATCGTTCAAAGGCAACAAAAAACCCCTTCAGCCATGGCCCAGGGGTCGTGCGAGCGTAGTGCAATAACGCCTAGCTCCGGCCTTCTCTCCTCCAGACTTTCACTGTCGGCCCAGGAATCTCACCTGGTCTGCCCCGAAGGGCTCGCGGGCTGTCACCGCCGGTAGGGAATCTCACCCGACCCCGAAGACCTATATCAAGCTCAAGCACCCAAACAGTGCTGCAGAGAATCTACCATACTCTGCAGCCGGCGTCACCGGGCATCACCGGGCTACACCGACGGATACCACACCGGGTCACGAAGCTTCCGGGACGCCGATCAATCCTTGAAGCGCCCTGGCCTCCGCGGCTGGGTCTGGAGCGCCGAACACCGCCGACCCCGCCACGATCCAGTTCGCCCCGGCCTCCACCACCCGGCGGATGTTGTCACGCTTCACGCCCCCGTCCAACTCGATGGCGGCCGTATCGGGCAACATGCTGCGCAGCACGGGCACCTTCCGCAGCGCCGGCACGATCATCTCCTGTCCGCCGAAGCCCGGATTGACGGTCATCACCAGGATGAGGTCCACCAGTGAGGTCACTTCGCTCACCCGCGTCACATCGGTCCCCGGATTGATGGCCACTCCCGCTCCCACGCCCAGGTCCTTGATAGCCTGCACCGCGTGATACAGATGAGGACAGGCCTCCACGTGCACGCTGAGAGCGTCGGCTCCGGCCTTCGCGAAGGCCTCGATGTAGCTCTCCGGATGCTCGATCATCAGATGCACCGAGAGCCACCCTCCCCTTTCGTGCACCCGTGGCGCCAGAGCCGCGACGACCACCGGTCCGATGGTGATGTTGGGGACGAAGTGCCCGTCCATGACGTCAACGTGCACGATGCGTACCCCGGCGTCCATGACCGAGTCGACCTCTTCGCCCAGCCGGGAGAAATCGGCCGAGAGGATGGAGGGAAGCAGGTGGTACTCACGATACACCTCTGCCGGGATGGTCATGCCCAAGCCTCCTCTAGTTGTCCTCGCACGCGGACGAGCCGGTCTCGCCGCCGGAGTGAATCACATCGCCCAGCCCTCCGGCGTACCCCCGCAAGAAGGCGGCGGCGCTCATCCGGCTCTTGCCGTTCGGCTGGACCGCAAGGATCTCCACCACCCCCTCGCCGCAACCGGCGAATAGGCGTTCCCCGGTCACCCGGAGTCGACCGGGGCGGCCGGCGACGGCCGCCGCCCCGGGAGGTGCCGGGTCTGACCCTTCTTGACCGTACGGCCAGGTGCGCCATACCTTGAAGCGGGCTCCTCCACTCGCAGCCCTCGCCCCAAGGCAGGGACTCAGTGACCGCACCCGGTCGTGTACCTGCTTCGCCCCAAGAGCGAAGTCGAGCACACAGTCCCGGGCGATCAGCTTCTCGGCATAGGAACCAGGTCCCTCCTGCTCCGTCCATGTCACCGTGCCGTCCTTCAAACCCTCCAGCACGAGTGTCATCCCTACGGCCCCCAGCAGGGCAAGGCTGCGCCCGAGAGCACCCGCATCCTCGCGCAGTCCCACCGAGACCGCCGTCTGAAGAGCCCAGGGCCCTTCGTCCAGTCTGTCCGTGACCCGCATGATGCTGACTCCCGTCCGCGGCTCCCCCGCTGCCAACGCCCTCTCCACCGGGGCCGCTCCCCGGTAGGCCGGGAGCAATGAGGCGTGGATGTTAAGACACAAGATCGAGTCCAGCAACGGGTGTCTGAGCATCTGTCCGAAAGCGGCCACCACTAAGGCTCCGGCTCCGCTCTCTCCCAGCCGCTCTGCCACCGATGGTGCGTTGATGTCGTCGGTCTGCAGACAGGGGATCCCCAGACAACCGGCCTGCACAACGGCCGGTGGCGGCGCCGCCCGTCTGCCTCGTCCCCGAGGACGGTCCGGTTGCGAGATGACCAGACAGGGCCGGCGCCCCAAGGCTGCCAGGTCGGATAGGACCCAGGCTGCGAACTCGGGCGTGCCGGCGAACGCGAACTCCACGCTCAGATTACCAGCGTCCGCTCGCGCAGTTGTTTCAAGACGCGCCGTCTCTCCTCGGGCGACGTCCTATCCAGTATCAGATAACCGTCCAGATGATCGATCTCGTGCTGGACGATGCGCGCCAGCATGCCGGTCAGATGTACCCGGATGGGCTGCCCCTGGAGATCCTGGGCCTCGACCGTCACCTCGTCGGCACGGCTGACCTCCATGGTCGCATCCGGCACCGACAAACACCCTTCGGAGGCGTCATTACACGTGTCCGACCGCTCCACTATCTCAGGGTTGACATAGATGTAGCGCTCTTCTTCGTCGTCCGGGTGTCTCCACACGACCACCCGGCTGAGCACCCCGACCTGGTTGGCCGCCAGACCGACCCCCTCCCCGCGGTCCATGACGTCCAGCATCATCTGGGCGAACTTCTCCAGATGCGAGTCGAACGTGGTGACCGGTTTGGCCTTCTGTTTGAGAACCGGATCACCGAACGTGCGGATCTGTTCCGTCGGCACTTCCCGGCATCCTTGTTTCTTGGAGAATCTCTTCTTGGCGCTCATCGCAACCTCATATCTTTTTGCGCCCACATCACATGAATGATTGCGGGTCCACGTCCACCAACAGCGCCACCCCTTTGCGCCGGTAGGGCTCCCGGAGTTGAGCCAAGGCCTGCCCCACAAGGGCCCGTGCCCTTCGACCATCGTCGGAAGCGACCAGAAGGTGCCATCTGGCCCGTCCCCGCAGCACCGGCAAACGTACGGCTCCCCGGATCTCTCCGGGCCGAAAGTGCGCGCTCAAACGTTCCAACAAGAACTGTATACCCATCTGAGCGCGTGCGCTCTCCCTCGAGGAAGTCATGATCCGGATGAGATCCGCGCACGGCGGATACCCAAGGCGTTGCCGCAACTCGAGTTCCTGCTGGTAGAACGCCGTTTCTTCCCGCTCCAGCGCCATTCTAATACAGGGAACATCCGGATTCCAGGTCTGCACCACGACCCGTCCCAGCTTCTCCGCCCTCCCCGCTCTGCCGGCCACCTGGGTCAGCAACTGGAAGGTACGTTCCGCGGCACGGAAGTCGGGGACATAGAGGCCGGTGTCGGCATCGGCCACCACGACCAGCGTGACGTCGGCGAAGTCATGGCCCTTGGCCACCATCTGCGTGCCCACCAGGATCGCCGGCCGGGTCTCCGCAAACGCAGCGAGTACTGCTCGGGCGCGCGTCCCGCTGGTAAGGACGTCCGAATCCAACCGGAACACGCGTCCCTCGGGCACCATCATCCGCAACTCTCGGTCGAGTCGCTCCGTCCCGGGCGCTCCCCGTACCAGTGGAGCCGCTCCACAGGAGGGACAGATGGACGGCTGAGGATAGGTCCGCCCGCAGTGATGGCAGACAAGCCGGCGGACCCCGCCGTGGTAGGTCAGCGAAAGATCACAAGACGCACACATCATCACATGGCCGCACAGCTCGCAATGGACGTAGCCGGCGTACCCCCGCCGGTTGAGCAGCACGATGGCCTGCTCCGACCGACGCAGCGTCTCCGCCAAGGCCTCACGCGTGCGCGGGGCCAACAGAGCACCGCCCCCCTGCCGCCGCATATCCACGACCTCACACGTGGGGGGTGAGCCACGCGCGCGCCGGGTCAGCCGGAGCCGCGTCTCCGTCTGGGCCATGCTCTCCACCGAAGGCGTCGCGCTGCCTTCTATCAGCAGGCCGCCCTTCGGCCGCAGCCGCATCTCGGCGACCGCGCGGACGTGATAGCGCGGCTCCTCTTCTTGCTTGTAGGAGGCATCGTGGCTCTCATCGATCACTATGAGCCGCACGTCCGGCACGGGTGCGAAGACGGCCGATCTCGCCCCCACCACCACAGGCGCCTTTCCCTCTGCAATACGCCGGTACTCGCGCAGACGCTCGCCCGGAGACAACCCGCTGTGGAGCACGCCCACCAGATCTCCGAAGCGCGCACGTACCCGGCCGATCATCTGCGGCGTGAGGGCTATCTCGGGGACCAGCAGGATGGCGCCCGTTCCGTCCTCCAAAGCCCGAGCCACCAGCCGCAGGTAGATCTCGGTCTTACCGCTGCCGGTGACACCCCACAACACCCGTTCCGCAAAGCCCGGGGCGTCGTAGGCCTTCAACAGCTCGGCGACCGCCTCTTCTTGTTCGGGCCAGAGCCGGGGTGGCTGCAGGCTTTCCCGGTCATCGCTTCTGCCCAAGCGTTCCCCGGCCGTGGTCGTCTCCCCCGCGGACGAAGGACGTAGCTCCACCAACCCCTTGACGGCTAGGGTCCGCAGCACACCAGAGCCGACGCCCACCTCTCGCAAGAGTGCGGCTATGGCAGCACCCTCAGGTGGGATAGCGTCCAGCACAGCACTCTGTTTGGCCGTCAACCGGCGACCGCCGGCACCGGCGCCGGCGGCAGCCGCGTCACCAGCGGGAGTCCCGGCGGGTACCACCCAGGTGTTCCGCGGTCTAGCTCTGCCGGCCGGTCTCTCCCGACCTCGAGGTGGGGCCACAAGACGCAAACAAGATTCGAGCGACGACAGGTACCGCTCGGCGACCTCGTGGGCCAACGAGAGAAGCTCTGCGGGCACAATGTCGTCCTCGATGGCCTCCACGGCGCGCAGGGCCCCTATATCGCTGTTTTCCGACCGGCCGAGACCTACCACGACGGCCCGAGCCGTCCGACTCCCGAACGGAGCCGATACGACCGAGCCGATGCTCAGTCGTTCCGCCAGTTCCGAGGGAACCAGGTAGTCGAAGACGCGGTCGCCGAGATGCCGCAACCTAAGAAGGGGAACCAGCTGCGCGACCTGTCCATGCGGCACCGGCCGCACGTCATTCTTCACAGAAGCCCGAGCCACCCGCACCTCCGAAGGCCCGGCCGGGCCTCTGTCGGGAAGACGTCTAGCTCAACCCCGCTTCGCTCTCCAGGATCTTGGCCTTGTCGGTGTTCTCCCACGTGAAGTCGAGATCGTCGCGACCAAAGTGGCCGTAAGCAGCGGTCTTCTCGTAGATGGGCCTCAGCAGATCTAGATCGCGGATGATCGCCGCCGGTCTCAGATCGAAGTGGCTCATGACCAACTCTTTGATGAGCACCGGATCCACCTGTGCCGTCCCAAAGCAATCGATCATGATGCTTACGGGGTGCGCGACGCCGATGGCATACGCGATCTGGATCTCACAGCGGTCTGCCAGACCTGCCGCCACTATGTTCTTAGCCACCCAGCGGGCGGCATACGCGCCCGAGCGGTCTACCTTTGAAGGGTCTTTCCCCGAGAAGGCCCCTCCCCCATGCCGGCCAAACCCGCCGTACGTATCGACGATGATCTTGCGGCCGGTCACACCCGTGTCGCCCATGGGACCGCCGATGACGAACTTGCCGGTGGGATTGACGTACAGCTCGGTCTTCTTGAACTCCGGGTCGTAGAGACCCTCAGGCAGGATCGGCTTGATCACGTGGTCGACGAGATCGGGCCGCATGAGGGTGTCGATGTCGATACCCTCCTTGTGCTGGGTCGACAGCACCACCGCAGTGATGTACTCGGGCTTACCGTCCACATACTTCACGGTCACCTGGCTCTTGCCGTCCGGACGCAGATACGGGACGACACCCGCCTTCCGCACTTCACTCATGCGATGAGCCAGCCTATGCGCCAAGTAGATGGGCATGGGCATAAGAGACTCGGTATCCCGGCACGCATAGCCGAACATCATCCCCTGATCGCCGGCCCCCTGAAGATCGAGTACGTCGTCGACGTTGCCACCCGCCCTGGTCTCGAGAGCTGCCTGCACTCCCTGGGCGATGTCGGGCGACTGATCGTGGATGGCGGTGACCACGCCGCACGTGGCGGCGTCGAAGCCGAACTTGGCCCGCGTATATCCGATGCGCTCCACCGTCCTGCGGGCGATGGCCGGTACGTCCACGTACGTGGAGGTGGAGATCTCTCCGGCTACCACTACCAGGCCGGTGGTGATGAGGGTCTCGCAGGCCACGTGGCCCTGGGGGTCATCCTTCAGTACCGCGTCTAGAACCGCATCAGAGATCTGATCGGCGATCTTGTCCGGGTGGCCTTCGCTCACCGATTCGGACGTGAACAGGAAATCACGGTTCTTCACAACGACCTCCAAAGCGAAAGTATCTTCAGTCTACCGGGCTGCCCCGGGTGGGGCACCGGTGGGTATCTACCATCGCGGCAGTGTATCAGACCCCCCGGTTGTCTATCACGCGGGCCGAGACCCCCTCCCTCTCGGGGACGGTCTTGGGTTCGACCAGGCGGACGCGGGGCCTGATCCCCAGCTCCTGCCGCAGACGTTCCTCCACATGATACTGGAAGGCCTGCAACTTCCTCACCGCGTCGGGCAGGAAGGAGGGGGTCACCTCCAATTGGATCTCGATCTGATCGAGCGAGCCCTCCCGATACAGCACGATCTGATAGTGCGGCTGCGCCTGCTCGATGTCCTTGAGCACCGCCTCGATGGAGGCCGGATAAACGTTGACACCCCGGATGACGAACATGTCGTCGGTGCGGGCGTAGACCTTGCTGTGCCGCGCAAACGCCCGTCCGCAGGCGCAGGGACGGTAGCTCACACCGGCCAGGTCGCCGCTCCGGTATCGGATGACGGGGACCGCCTCTTTGGTCAGGGAGGTGAAGACCAACTCGCCCTCCTTGCCCTCGGGCACCGGCTCCCCGCTCTCGGGATCGATCACCTCCACGAGGAAGTGGTCTTCGTTGATGTGCAGGCCGTCCTTGTTCCAACACTCATAGGACACCCCGGGGCCGATGACCTCCGAGAGCCCGTAGATATCGCTCGCCGACATCCCCGTGCGCCGCTCCAGCTCCTCGCGCGTCTGGTTGGTCCACGGCTCCGATCCGAGCAGGCCCACGCGCAGGTGCAGGTCTTTGAAGTCGTACCCGGACTGCAGGGCCACGTCGGTGAGATGCATCACGTACGAGGGAGTACCGACCAACACGGTCGTTTTGAAGTCGCGCATGATCTGGAGCTGGCGCTGGGTGTTGCCGGTGGAGGCCGGGATGACCGTGACGCCCACTCTCTCCAGGCCGGCGTGCATCCCGAAGGCGCCGGTGGTGAGGCCGTACTCAAAGGCGATCTGAGCCACATCGTGAGAGCGGGCGCCGCCCGCCACCGCCACCCGGGCGCACAACTCCGACCACGTGCTGAGGTCGCCGCGGCTGTAGCCCATCACTGTGGGGTTGGACATGGTGCCCGACGATGCATGTATGCGGATGACCTTCTCCAGCGGCAGTGCGAACAGCTCGTAAGGGTAGGCCGCCTTGTAGTCGGACCTCACCGTGAAGGGCAACTTGACCACGTCCTCAAGCGAGCGGACATCGCCCGGTTTGAGCTTCATGGCGGTCCAACGCTCGCGGTGGAAGGGGACGTTCTCGTACACCCAACGCAGCGTCATCTGGAGCCGCTTAAACTGCAACTCCCGCAGCTCTTCCCTGCTCATGGTCTCGTATTCGGGGTTCCAGATCTCGTTCATGTCTTCTCCATCCCGCGCCGGTATCCGGCGCTCCGCCGGCCGAAGTAGATGGCCCTCACTTCCGGGTTGTCGAGCAGAGCTTCTGCGGTGTCCTCCAGGACGATCCGTCCCCGCTCCATCACTAGACCGCGGTGAGCCAGGCTGAGTGCGATACGGGCGTCTTGCTCCACCAGCACCATGGTCAGCCCCTCCTCGTTGAGCCTGCGCAGGCTGGTGAAGATGTCGCGGACCACCAGGGGCGCCAGACCCATCGATGGCTCGTCCAGCAGTAGCAGGCGAGGTTCGGCCATGAGCGCCCGCCCCACCGCCAGCATCTGCTGCTCTCCACCGGACAGAGTGCCGGCCTGCTGGCCGAGACGTTCTGCCAGCCTGGGGAACAAGGCGAACACCCGGGCCAGACGCTCGGAGACCGCACTGCACCCCTTGCCGCGGCGCGAATAGGCGCCCAGCTCCAAGTTCTCCTCCACCGTCATGGGACCGAACAGCTGGCG
>JAAYCW010000078.1 GCA_012729575.1 Actinomycetota bacterium
CGCGCAGGCGCCCGAGTTCTACGTATTCCGGCCGGAAATCGTGACCCCACTGGGAGATACAGTGCGCCTCATCCACGGCCACCAGGGCGACCCCGGGCGCGTCGTCTGACCCTGCGCTGATCGCGCTGCCGGACCCGGCGTGGGACGCGTCGCGAGAACCGGCGCTAGGCCCAGGGTTAGGCGCGGCCCTGAGCCCGGCCAGCCGGTCCAGGAATCCCTCGCTCATCATCCGTTCGGGAGACACATACAGCAGGTCCAATCGCCCCGCCATCAGCTCGGCCAACACGCGGCGGGCCTCCCCGGGCTCCAGCGACGAGTTGTAGGCCGCCGCCCTGACGCCGTTGGCGCGCAGGGCGTCCACCTGGTCTTTCATCAAGGAGATAAGCGGCGACACCACGATGCCCGTGCCCGGACGCAGCAGAGCCGGTATCTGATAGCAGAGCGACTTTCCGCCCCCGCTGGGCATCAGCACAAAGGCATCCTCCCCCCGGAGCAAGGTGTCTATCGCCTGCTTCTGGCTCGACCGGAACTCCGAGTAGCCAAATACTGTCCGCAGGACTTCCTCTGAAGAATAGGGCATGCTCACCGTGAGGGACGCCGGAGGACGTTCCCCGCTCTCTCCGGATACCGGCCGGATCTCACTCCGTCCAAGTGTAGGCCACGATGGGATTGCCCTCGTCCACCCAGGCCTCGAACGATCCGTCGTAGATCTTGACGTTCGTATACCCGAACAACTGGGTGAGTAGGTACCACCAAGCGCCGGCGTAGCCACCGGCCCCACAGTAGCAGATGATCTCCTGGTCCTTGTCCATGCCCACCACTCCGGCCGCCATGTCGCCGATCAGCTCGAACGGCCTGTAGGTGCCGTCCTCCTCCCACACCCAGATCAGGGGCAGGCAGCGGGCCGACGGTATGTGTCCCCGCACATCGGCAAAGGAGTCTATAGAAGCGCCGAAGTACGCGTCGGGATCCCGCCCGTCGATGATGACCGACTTCCCGATGTGCTCCTTCACGTACTCGGTCGACACCCAGGAATCGCGATCCACAGGGCTGCTGTAGGCAACGGGCGTGACTTGCGGCACCTCGCCGGTCGTCTCTCTGCCTTCGCTCTCCCACTTGGCATGCCCGCCCGCCAAGACGGCCACGTTCTTGACCCCCGCGTAGATGAGGGTCACGGCCACCCGCACCGAGTCGGCCAGTGGATACGGAGGAACGCCGGGCCCCGGCAGCGGACCCACCACCACCACCCTGGTATCGGCGCTTATCCCCGCGTCTCCGATCGTCTTGAGGAGACCCTCCGTCTCCGGAAGCTCCAAGATGAGCTCGCCCGAATCGGCCCAGGCCGACACCAGACCGAACGGCACCGACACCGCCCCGGGGATGTGCCCGGCCTCATACTCCTCGGCCCACCGTATGTCGAGCACCAGAAGCCCTTCACTGCCCAGTTGCTCCGCCAGCAGCTCAGTGGAGACGATCGGATCGATGGTGCGGGTCATATCGTCGGCCCTCCAGTTGTAGTCGTTCGGCATGACTCGTTCGGCGTCAGCCCGGCATACGCCGCGCGTCTGACTCCCCCATCGTACAACCAAGGTGCGCCGGCCGCGAGTCCTATACCTCTGCGTGCTAACATCGCGTGGCATGGACAACATGGACTTCACCATCCCTCTGGAGGAGTACCGGGAGCGCCGCGAGCGGGTCCTGGAGGCCCTAGCAGACGCGGCCGCAGTGGTGCTGGCCGGGTCCGAGACCCCATCCGGTTCGCCGGCCCGGCGCTGGAAGACCGACCGGCTCTTCCACTACCTCACCGGCATCGATTACGAGAGCGGCGCGGCACTGCTCTTCGATCCCACTACGGAAGACCCGGCCCGTCGCATCACCCTCTTCCTCCGCCCCCGCGACCCGGAGACGGAGCGCTGGGACGGCGCCCGCGATCCGCTGGATTCGGCCCTCAGGGCCAAGACCGGCTTCGCCCATGTCAGGCGGACCACCTATCTGCCCACGTTGTTGACCGAGGCCGCCCGCCGTACGAAGCGGCTCGCCTGCCTGCATCCTTTCGCTTCTTACAATGCCGACGTCTCCCCGGACTTCGCCTTCTTCAAGAAGATCGGCGAGCGCATCCCCGGCGTGGCGATAGAAGACCAGACCCAATTGCTCCCGGCCATGCGGGCGGTCAAGTCTCCGGCCGAGCTGGCCATGATCGAGCGGGCCGTGGTCGCGACGGAAGCCGGCTTCGCAGCCGCTGTGAGCACCATCCGTCCGGGACTCCGCGAGGGCGACATCGAGAGGGCCATCACCGCAGCCTTCCGCGAACTGGGTTGCGAACCCGCTTTCGAGCCGATAGTGGGAGCCGGTGTTCACAGTACCGTGCTTCACTACAGCGATTTCGACGGCCTGGTGCAGGAGGGCGACCTGATCGTCATCGATTACGGCGCAGCCTACGGCAACTACGCTTCCGACGTCACCCGCACCTACCCGGCAAGCGGCACCTTCACGGCCGAGCAGCGCCATATCTACGAGGTGGTCCTCCGGGCCAACCTGGCCGGCGTCGCCGCGGCCCGCCCGGGCGCCACCTTCACCGAGGTCGACGCGGCGGCCAGAGCGATCATCGACGCCGCGGGCTACGCCGACGCTTTCATCCACGGCACCAGTCACAACGTAGGCCTGGAAGTCCACGACGTCACCCCCGACGGTCCGCTCCGGCCGGGGATGGTCATCACCGTGGAGCCGGGCATCTACCTGCCGGAGAAGGGCCTCGGAGTGCGGATCGAGGACGACGTCCTCGTCACGGAGGGCGATCCCAGGGTCCTCACCGACGCCATCCCCAAGACCGTGGCCGCGGTGGAGGCCGCTATGGCCGCCCGTTAGCTATGGCCGCTTGTTAGCCGCGGCCGACCTCTAGCTGTGGCCCCCCATCAGCCCGGGCCGTCTTCCGGTCTGCGCGCCGGGTTTGTTTCAGAAGCGCTTCTTCAGCCGGTGGAAGAAGAAACCGCCTACGCCCACGATCAGGAATCCCGCTACGGCGGCGAGCGCGGCGATCCACAACGGAGAGGTTACCCACCACCAACTCCAGTCGATCACCCCAGTGAGCTTGAGAACCAGGAACACCAGGAACACCAGTCCCACGAGACTGCCGCTGTTGGAGGCCTTGGCCGTCCCCTTGTTGTCGCTCATAGCCTCTCCTTGTTCCAGGCCGTGTAGGTCTGCTCGTTCCTGGGGATAATTTTAAGGTAGAACGAGATGGGACGGTAGGACCAGACCATAGGAGCGGTGACTCAGGCAACCGTGCTGAGGAGCCGATACAATACGACGGACAGTGGAGCCGCGCGCTCCACCGTGGGCGAGCCCGGGGCGGAGGGTTGTCCGCAAGCAGGAGTATGATCCGGCAGACGCCGGACCGAGCAAAGGAGTCATTATGCGCAGATGGTCGATAGTGTTGCTGATGATCGTCGCGTTGATGATGGCGGTCGGCACCGCCGGTTGCGGAGAGGCATCCAAGGCCGCGCTCGCCGGTGGCGACCAGTCGCCAGAGGCCATATTGGCCGCCGCGATGGCCGCTTCGGAGAACATGACCGAGGCGGCGGGTAGTTTCGACGTCAATGTCTCCATCGATGCCGATACGTCGCAGATGCCCGAGCAGGCAAAGGCCTACTTGGACGAGCCGATGGTCCTCTCCGGGACGTTCGCCTACGCGGACGAACCCAGAGCCGGAGATTTCGACGTATCCCTCACCATGGCCGGAGAGACCATGGACGTGGGGATCAAGCTCATCGACAACCTCTTCTGGCTTGCCATGGGTGGTCAGTGGTACGAGGGACCGGCTGAGATGTCCGAGATGATGAACGAGTCCTTCCAGGCCGAGGCCAAATTGGCCGAGATCAAGACCCTCATGGATGAAATGGCTATCGATCCCCTGACCTGGCTCAAAGATCTGCGCCTGGTCGGTGAAGAGACCATCGGCGAGACCGAGGTCTACCATCTCTCCGGTGCTCCCGATATGGCCAAGATAATGACCGACATGATGGCGCTGCTCCGGAGTGAGGAATTCCTCGAGCTGGTCGACCCCAGCGGTTCCATGACCGGGTCCATGGGCATGGGCGACATGATGCCCGACGCCGACGAGACGCAGGAGATGCAGACCCAGGTCAGCGAGATGTTCAAAGACTTGAGCGTGGACCTCTGGGTGGAAAAAGCCGGCTCCCTGCTCCGCAAGGCCGCGGTGACCGCCAACATGGTGCCCCCTGCAGGTGAGGAGACCGGCGGTGTCAACGGTATAGCGATGGAAGCTTCGGTATCTCTGGACG
>JAAYCW010000079.1 GCA_012729575.1 Actinomycetota bacterium
ACGACGCAGATCTACGCAGCCGACGGAACGCTGCTCGCTTATCTGCACGGGGAAGAGAACCGCACGGTCATCAGCGGCAAGCAGATCCCCGACGTCATGCGTCAGGCCCTCGTCGCCATCGAAGATGAGCGGTACTACACCCACTCCGGCGTTGACTTCGAGGGATTCGTAAGGGCTCTTGTCACCAATATCCAGTCTCGGGGGGTTGACGAGGGATTCTCCACCATCACCATGCAGCTGGTGGGCAACCTGTACCTCGACCGGCGAGACATCTCCCTCGACCGCAAGTGGAACGAGATGGTCTTGGCCTGGCAGGTCGAGCGCAAATACTCCAAAGACGAGATTCTCGATATGTACTTGAACACCGTGTACTTTGGTTCGAACGCTTACGGCGTAGAGGCGGCAGCGCGCACTTACTTCGACAAGGACCCGATGGGACTCACCATCGCTGAGGCGGCACTCCTAGCAGGTCTCCCTCAGCGGCCCAGCGGCTTCTCGCCGCGCAGACATCCCGAGGCGGCACTCAAACGCCGCGATCTGGTGATCAACAAGATGTACGAATTGGGGTTCATCACCAAGAGCGAAGCCGAGGAGGCCTTCGACACACCTCTTGAACTGGCTCCCTACTCGCCCTACACAAAGGTGCAGGAGCCTTACGTGGTGGCGTTCGTCCGGAAGCAGTTGATCGACATGTTCGGTACCGAGACGGTCTTCGCAGGCGGCCTGCGGGTTCAGACCACGATCAACCCTGCATATCAGAACCGAGCGATGGAAGCCATCACCTCCACCCTGGACAGAGAAGGAGACCCCTCGGCTGCGCTGGTGAGCATCGAGGTCGAGACCGGCTATATCAGGGCCATGCTTGGCGGTAGCGACTACGACAACTCCAAGTTCAATCTGGCCGCTCAGGGGCGACGTCAGCCCGGCTCGGCGTTCAAGACCTTCTGCCTGGTAGCCGCTCTGGAACGTGGTATCGAGCCGTACGAGACCTACTACCAGTCCATGCCGGTAACTCTCGATTACCCAGGGGCTCCCGAGCCTTGGAACGTGAAGACCTACGGCAATACCTACTCCGGCACCATCAACATCGCTCAAGCTACCCTCAAGAGCGACAACACCGTGTACGCTCAACTGGCTCTCGATGTGGGTGCAGAACAGATCGTGGACGTTGCACGGCGCATGGGCATAAGCTCTGAACTCAACGCCAACCCGGCCATCGTTCTTGGAGGTCTGACCATCGGAGTGTCGCCCCTGGAGATGGCATCCGCCTATGCGACCCTGGCAAACGAGGGCGAGTACATTCAGCCTACGATCATCGTGAGTGTTAAAGACTCAGGCGGTAACCTGCTCTGGGAAGCACAGCCCAAACGCACCCAGGCCATATCTGCCGCGGTGGCCTACGAGACCACCCGCATACTCGAGATGAACATCCGCAGCGGGACCGGCACAAAAGCAGCCATCGACCGGCCGGCGGCCGGTAAGACCGGCACGGCCCAAGAATGGTACGACGCCTGGTTTTGCGGCTACACTCCACATCTCTCTACGGCGGTGTGGATGGGTAATCCCGATGCTCAGGTATCCATGGACAACGTACACGGCATCCGGGTCACGGGAGGCAGCTTCCCAGCGATCATCTGGCAGAAGTTCATGTACGACTCGGATCGGGACTACCCGGAGCAGAATTTTGTGAAGCCCGAGATCGCCATCAAGTACGACCGGTTCTTCCAAAGCACCTACTCAGTGGCCCCCACGTCAAGCACCACGATCAGCACTACGACCACCACCGAGCCGACCACCGAGAGCACTGAACCCACCCAACCCACTGAACCCACCGAACCCACGCAGACTACCAGGCCCACGCAGCCGACCACCGTTCCGACGGATCATCTGCCGCCTGACATAACAGCGCCACCCCCCGGTTAGCCGACAACCGGCTTCTGTGCAGTCGGCTTTCTGTACAACCGGCTTGTAGGCGTCGCAGGGACGGCTTGCTCCTCGCCCCACAATCGCGCACAACTGCTCGAACGCGGACCACCAGATTCACCTATCTTCGGGTTGACAAATCTGAGTCATATCATATAAGATTTTCTTCATCAAACTGTGAAGATAGACGTTTGTTCGGTCCGCGGCGTCCGACGACGAGGAGCACTGATACATATGCAGCTGGAACGTTTTACTCTCAAGGCCCAGGAGGCACTGGCTGCCGCCCAGAGGCTGATGCAGGAGCGCGGGCATTCCCAGATGGAACCCGAGCACCTGATAACCGCCCTGCTCGATCAGGAGGGAGGCTTGACCCTTCCCATCCTTGAACGTATCGGGGTCGACCACACCGCACTGCGGGCGGAACTGGAGAAGCGTCTCGGTTACTTCTCCACCGTCCAAGGATCTGCCCAGATGAGCCTCGCGCGCGAGACGCAAGAAGCGCTGGACGCGGCCCAGAAGGAAGCAGACAAGATGAAGGACGCCTACGTCTCGACCGAGCACGTGCTCATGGGACTGGCTGCCAACAAGGCTTGGCTGGGCGACGCGCTAAGACGGCACGGCGTGACACGCGAAGCGGTGCTCCAAGTGCTCAAAGACATCCGTGGTTCGCAGAGAGCTGAGGACCCCAACGCCGAGGAGAAGTACCAGGCCTTGGAGCGGTTCGGCCGTGACCTGACCGATCTTGCCCGCCGGGGCAAGCTTGATCCGGTCATCGGTCGCGACGATGAGATACGCCGGGTGATCCAAGTCCTCAGCCGCCGAACGAAGAACAACCCGGTCCTCATCGGGGAGCCGGGGGTAGGCAAGACGGCCATCGCCGAAGGGCTGGCTCAGCGCATCGTCTCCGGAGATGTGCCGGAGAGTCTCAAGAACAAGCGCGTGGTGGCTCTGGATATCGGGGCCTTGGTGGCGGGAGCCAAGTACAGAGGTGAGTTCGAGGAACGCCTGAAGGCGGTTCTCAAGGAGATCGCCGACTCCGAAGGGGAGATCGTAACTTTCATCGATGAGATGCACACCATCGTCGGTGCAGGTGGCGCAGAAGGCGCGGTCGACGCCTCGAACATGCTCAAACCCATGCTGGCGCGGGGTGAGCTGCGCGTCGTCGGGGCGACGACTCTGGACGAATACCGCAAGCACGTCGAGAAGGACGCGGCGCTTGAGCGGCGCTTCCAGCCCATCCTCGTGGGAGAACCCACGGTCGAAGACACGATCGCCATCCTGCGAGGGCTGAAAGAGCGGTACGAGGTGCACCACGGGGTGCGTATTCAAGATTCAGCGCTCGTGGCGGCAGCCGTACTCTCCCAACGCTACATATCCGACCGATTCCTGCCGGACAAGGCCATCGACCTGGTGGACGAAGCCGCCAGCAAGTTGCGCATAGAGATCGACTCCATGCCGATCGAGATCGATCAGGTGGAGCGGCGCACCAAGCAGCTCGATATCGAGCTCCATGCCCTGAGCAAGGAGAAAGACGCGGCCTCCAAGGAGCGTCGGAAAGCCATCGAAGCCGAGCTGGCGGAACTGCGGGAGCAATCGGCGGGGCTCAAGGCTCACTGGCAGGCCGAGAAGGAGGCCATCGGCAGGATCCAGGCGCTCAAGGAACAGATCGACGCCGCCAAGACCGAGGCGGAGAAGGCCGAGCGGGTAGGCGATCTTCAGAAGGCGGCCGAACTGCGTTACGGCAGGATCCCAGAGGCTGAGAAGCAGCTGGCGGCCGAGAACGAGCGACTGAACGATCTGCAAAGAGATGTGAAGATGCTCAAGGAAGAGGTGGAGGAGGAAGACATCGCCGAGGTGGTGGCCAAGTGGACGGGTATCCCGGTGTCCCGGCTGCTGGAGGGCGAGGTTGAGAAGCTGATCCACATGGAGAAGCGGCTCCACAAAAGGGTGGTCGGTCAGGATGACGCGCTTGAGGCGGTGGCGAACGCCATCCGGCGGGCCCGCGCGGGCCTGCAGGATCCCAGTCGTCCTATCGGGAGCTTCATCTTCCTCGGACCGACCGGCGTGGGTAAGACCGAACTCGGCCGGGCATTGGCTGAGTTCATGTTCGACGATGAGAAGGCCATGATCCGGGTGGATATGAGCGAGTTCCAGGAGCGACACTCCGTGGCCCGGCTTATCGGAGCGCCGCCCGGTTACGTTGGATTCGAGGAAGGAGGCTACCTCACCGAGGCTGTGCGGCGCCGCCCCTACTCGGTGCTGCTCCTTGACGAGATCGAGAAGGCCCACCCCGATGTCTTCAACTTACTGTTGCAGATCCTGGACGAGGGCAGGCTCACCGATGGGCACGGCCGCACGGTCGACTTCAAGAACACAGTGGTCATCATGACCTCGAATATCGGCAGCGAGTTCATCCTTGATCCGGAGATCACCGAGGTCGAGATGGATGCCCGGGTGACCGAACTCATGCGGGCCACGTTCAAACCCGAGTTCCTCAACCGGGTGGACGAGATCATCATCTTCCACCGGCTGACGCTCGAGCACATCAAGGGCATCGTCGACATCCAGGTCGGACTGCTGCGCGAACGACTGGCCGACCGTGACATCAACCTTGAGGTGACCGACGCCGCCAAGGCCTACCTCGCCCAGCAAGGATACGATCCCGCCTACGGCGCCAGACCGCTCAAGCGGCTCATCCAGAAGGAGATCCAGGACCAGGTGGCTCTGGGGCTTCTCAAGGGCGACTTCCGTGACGGAGACACCGTGCGGGTGGACGAGAAGAACCTGCAGCTCGCGTTCGAGTCGGTGGCGCCGGCCGAATAGGCCGGCGCCACCGCGCATTGACGCGGCTGTGAGCGGAGCGCCGGTGGCCGATGTCGTCTTCCGCAGCATTGCGTGGTCAAACACCCGTATACTCCCCCCTATGACCGCCGCACCCAGATTGCAGAAAGGCGACGTGGTCGATCTTTCAGTCACCGGGCTCGCCTTTGGTGGCAAGGGCCTGGCTAAGATCGACGACTTCGTAGTCTTTGTGACCGGCGCGGTACCTGGTGATGTGGTCCGGGCCCGCGTGACCAAATACAAGAAACGCTACGCGGAGGCCCGAGTGGTAGGACTACTCGCCTCCTCCCCCGATCGTTGTCCCGCCCGCTGCACCTCCTTCGGCAGTTGTGGCGGTTGCGTCTGGCAGAACTTGGACTACGGCGTTCAGCTGGACTACAAGGCCAGACAGGTGCGGGAATCCTTGGAACATCTCGGAGGCCTACACGACTTCACGCAGCGTCCTATCGTCGGCATGGCAGATCCATGGCGGTACCGGAACCGAGCCGACTTCTCCGTGGGCATGTCGGAGAAGGGGGCGGTCGTCGGCTTCCGGCCGCCGGGTAGATGGGACTCGGTCCTGCCGCTCACGGAATGCCACCTGCTTAATCGAGCCACTGAAGGAGTGCGAGAAACCGTCGAGTCGTGGCTGCGCGCAAACGACCTACCCGGTTGGAATCCTCGCTCGGGCACAGGCTACATCCGCCATCTCGTCGTCCGTTCAGCACAGAACGGTGCTGAGACGTTGGTGAGTGTGGTGACCGCCCCCGGGGAACTGCCCGACGCCAACGGGCTCGTACAACGACTCCGCACCTCTCATCCAGAGATTGTGGGCATCCTCCATGCTGTGAACGGCGGGCGCGCGGAGGTCAGCTCCGGACTGGAATCGCGGGTACTCTGGGGCCGGCCGTTCTTGCTCGAGAGAGTAGCGGGAGTCTCGTTGAGAGTATCCATCAACGCCTTCTTCCAGACCAACACCCTCATGGCCCACGAGCTGTACAGAATCGTATCCCGAGAGGTCCTCGCCGAGGGTGATGCGGCTGCACCGGGCGAGACGGCTGCGACCGGACCCGTCGTTTGGGATCTCTACTCGGGTGTGGGCTCCATCGGTCTCTCTCTGGCCAAGCAAGTGGGCTCCGTGCTGGCCGTCGAGGCGGTACCGGCTGCAGTAGCCGATGCACGAGAGAACGCCCGCCTGAACGGGATCAGCGATGTGCACTTCCTGGAAGGGGACGTAGCGAAGGTGCTGCGGGATGCCGCCGATGGTGTGCTCACGCTGCCTGAGGGTTCAGCGCTCCCCGACGTCGTGCTTATCGACCCGCCCCGCGCTGGCCTGAGCAAGAAGGCGGTCTCCCGCGTAGGCAAGGTCGGAGCGCCTCGTATCGTGTATGTCTCGTGTAATCCGGCTACCCTGGCCCCCAACGCCGCTCAACTGCAGGAATACGGATATCACCTGGAGCGAGTCACCCCGGTCGACATGTTCCCGCACACGCCCCATGTGGAGTGCGTGGCACTTCTAGTTCGCAGTTGAGGCACATCACTGCCCGCGGAAACCACTCTGAGAGACCGCCTTCCTGGGCACAGGGCGATCCGGTCATCGGACAGTGGGATTCTCACGACAGTGGACGGGGTCGCGACAGCGGCCGCGATGGCTGACTAATAGGGCGGCTCGTCCCGGAACCAGTCTCCCAGATTCCTGAACGCTTTCCAGAACGCCGCCTTGGCCTGCTCCTCATCAAGAGCCTCGTCGATGTCGGGCGTGACCAGAGCCTTGCAGAACGGTGTGAACTCCTGGAGGATGCCCGGTTCCCAGGATAGTTCCTTCATCCCCGCCACCCGCTCCCGATTCAACACATCCAAGGTGGGTTTGCCCATGACCACGATAATACGGGGCTGGGTGATCTGGAACTCCTCCAGCCAGTATGGCGGACAATTCTTATCACCCTCTGCGAGGTCGACGTCGTGGCACTTGACCAGATTCGTCCCGTATACGATCAGAGGATTGATGCCAAGCCGCTCCACACTCTTGAGCACGGCTGTGCCCGACCGACCGTAGAAGGCTACCCCCTCTGTCACCTCACGATAACGGGGCTGATACTTGAGCAAAAAGATGTCGGCCAGAGGGTGTCCCGAACCGACCGTGGGCATGAAATCTCCCCGCCGGCATCTCTGACAATGCACCACGCGATGGTTGAGATCGTTGCTCTCCTCGATCGCCCGCTCTTCCAGCTTGCGGTAGATCTCGTTGGCCTCAGTGACAGGTGATGGGTCTTTCACGGTATGGCTTGGACCGGCTTCTCTCTTGTTGTGCCCGACTCTCATCCCACGGGGGTAGAGACTATATTGGCGCATGGCCGACCAATTCCTGCGGTCGCCTGCGCGGGAATCGGAGAACGCTAGTCTTCGGGCAAAACCCTATCGAGGGTGGTTCGAAGCAACTTGAGGGATTGCAGGTACAGGAGGTTCTTGCGTCTGGCGATGATATCCGCCTCCCACAGCGCCGCCATGAAACTCTGGGGATCGTGGAAGCGCGGCATTCTGATCATTGCCGTACCAATCCCCTGCAGTACATGAGCGTCGCTCCCGGCCCCTGCCACGATGTTGTACTTGGCCGCGAAACGCTCGGCGCTTAGGTTGAAGGAAGACAACGCTACCTTGGCGTTGTATATCTCCATCACGTCGATGCGATGTAGGTTATCCACCAACAATCGGTAGGAGGGAGTGGTGCGTAGAGCATCGAAGGGGTGAGGAACGTACACCAACCCGCCCTGTTCCTTGATCAGCGACAAGGTCTCATCGAAGCTCAAAGATCGGGGGATCAGCTCCTTGAGAAAGAGCCCGATCACCTCTCCCTGCGCCGTTTTGATCTCTTCAGCTACTATGACGAACGGGTCGCCCTGGGCAAGATCTCTAGCGCGCAGTGCCCCCTCGATCTGGTTGTGGTCGGCGATAGCCAGAGCCCCCAGACCGATCTCGCGGGCTGTCGCCAGGATCGCTTCGATGGAGTTCGTTGAATCGTTGGAGTACTCGGAATGGATGTGAAGGTCCGCGTTGATCCAATCGGGCCTCACGGTGGCCGCAGCGGCATGCCGCATACGCCGCCGGGCCGACACCTCACCGATGCCCCGAACATGCAACGAGTGCCCCGCGGCCGGGGTCCTCTGACGGGTACCTTGCCGTCCGCTCGTGGAGGCAAGAGTGTCCTCGTAGATGTGCTCAAGCCGGCCGGCCACAGACGCCATGCTGTCGGCCGAGGCGTCCCCCGCCGATCGCGCGACCCGAGTGACAGCCCCTAGAGGACCCTCAGCCCCCAGCAGTACCGCGCTGATGGCCTCGCTCAAGGCGGTGGACCTTGTAGGCGAGAACACAGCGCCATCCACCGAGTCGGACAACAGATCGCGCAACGGTGGCAGATCCGGTCCCACTACCGGACAGCCGCATACGGCGGCTTCGGCCGCGGTCGCGCACAGCCATTCGCCTCCGAGGAAGGGCAGTACAGCAACTGCCGCGCTCCGGTAGAGACCTGCCAACTCCGCGGGAGAATCGAACTCCCGCAGCTTCAACTGCGATCTCAACTTGCGCGGTACCGCGCGCGGAACCCAGCGCTCCACCGATGGCCGATGAAGCGCGACCGTCACGTAATCGAGCCCGGCGGGGAAAGAAGCCAGCAGAGCACGCAACAGAGCGCGGTAAGAGCGACGGCCATCCCCTCGATATACGTACAGTCCGAAGAGTTCGGACGGACTGCCCCTCCGAGCATCCACGGACCGAATGGATGGCTCAGTTACAGCGAGGCGTGTCCCGCAAGACACGACTTCGTACTTCCCAGGATAGAGCTCATCCATGACCTCAAGGCCGCTGGCGAACGTGACGACGCGGGCATCGAGCCGCAAGAAGAACCGGTCCAGAATAGCCTGACCCAATTCGTACGCAGCCACGGCCACAGGGGTTAGATGAAACGTTGCCACCACCGGGCTCCGGGTCTCTCGCAGCGCAGTGAAACTCAGAGAGGGAGCGAGAGGCTCGTGGACGTGCACCAGATCGAATCCGGCCCCCAGCATCAACTTCTCCATGCGGGAGGTCATATCGACCGGCAGACCGAGATTGGCTACTCCTCCGTTCAAACGTACCGGAAAGCTCCCGCCCAGGGGCACCACCGGGATGCGCTCTGCCGGTGCCAGTGGACCGACGTCCGATGGCGGAAGAAGCATCTCGTCGGGCTCACCGCTCCGGCGATACTCATCGAGCAGCGTGATCACCTGTCCCCGAGCACGATGAAAAAGCGCCCGAACACGCGGTGCGTCCTCGGTGGCATCTGAGGAGACTACGACTACAGGACGTTGACCTCTGACCCTAAGCTCTCGGGCCAGATCGGCCACGTGCTGGTTGACGGCACTGGGTGCGCTCCACGAGAACGGCGTCACCAAAGCTATGTACATACCGGTGCCCACACCCAGTCCTTGAGGTGCCGCGCCCGCGCCCGGATCCCTTCCGGCCCTACCTCATTCGCACGGTGTTTCGCCGGTAATGAAGGCTTCGGTGCGGCGCCGCGCCTCTTCGTCGCTGTATTGGATGGGCGGCGACTTCATGAAGTACGATGCAGGATCGAACAGCGCGCCGGACACGCCCCGATCCAAAGCCAGTTTGGCGCACCGCACGGCGTCGATGACAATACCGGCGGAATTCGGTGAGTCGACCACTTCGAGCTTCAGTTCAATGTTCAAGGGCACGTCGCCAAAGGTGCGGCCCTCCATGCGGATGTAGGCCCACTTGCGGTCGTCCAGCCACTCTACGTAATCAGACGGGCCGATGTGGATATTCTTGCTACCGATATCGTAGTCCAGCTGCGATGTGACCGAGTTGGTCTTGGAGATCTTCTTGCTCTCCAAACGAGACCTCTCCAGCATGTTGAGGAAGTCGGTATTGCCACCCACGTTGAGCTGCGAGGTACGTTCTAGACGAACACCCCGCTCCCGCATCAGGCGAGTGAGCACCCGGTGGACGATCGTGGCCCCCACCTGTGATTTGATGTCGTCACCGATGACCGGGAGCCCCCGCTCCTCGAAGCGCTCCTGCCAGTACTTCTCGCGGGCGATGAATACGGGGATGCAGTTGACGAGACCGCAGCCCGCATCCAGTATCTGCTCCACGTACCACTTGGTCGCCATCTCGCTGCCCACAGGCAGGTAGTTGACCACTACATCGGTCTTCGTGTCCTTCAGGATTCCGACGATGTCGTCCGTCGGACCAGAGGCCTTTTCGATCACTTCCGAGAGATACTGGCCCAAGCCGTCGTGAGTCATGCCGCGGTAGACATTGACCCCCATCTCTGGGACGTCGCAGAACTTCACGGTGCAGTTGCGGCCGCCCCACATGGCCTCCGACAGATCTTTGCCCACTTTGGTCTTGTCGATGTCAAAGGCGCAGGTGAACTCGATATCGGAGATGTGATACCCCCCGAGGTTCACGTGCATCAGGCCGGGGACGAACTCGTCGGCCTTCGCGTTGCGGTAGAAATGCACTCCCTGGATGAAGGACGACGCGCAGTTCCCAACCCCGATGATGGCCACCCGTACTTTATCGCTCAACGAATCCTCCCTATTTCTCTTGCCTGCCGAGCTGACGGTAGGTATGGACGACGCGCTGGATGACCGTAACGATGGTCAGCGCCAGCATTATGTAGATCACATATGGCAACACATTGAAAAAGAGTCCCAAAGCGATGAGTATGACCCGTTCGGGCCGGCTCATCAGTCCCACCCTGCACTCTACACCCAAACTCTCGGCTCGGGCGCGGGTGTAACTCACCAAAATGCCACCCAGAAGTGCGAGCACCACGAGCGCGGCATCGATGGCACGGCCTTCGGTAGCCAGCAGATAGGCGATAGCTGCGAGCACGACCCCCTCTGAAACCCTGTCGAGAGTCGAATCGAGGAAGGCTCCGAACGGAGTGACTCTCTGGGCTAGACGCGCAAGGGCGCCGTCCAGCATGTCAAAGCACCCGGCGATCAAGAAGACGACACCGGCGTAGATCAAATGATCGGCTACGACCAGCGCAGCAGCCGCCACGTTGAGGACGGTGCCCGCGATAGTGACCTGGTTCGGAGTGACCCTGAGCCGCTGCAGAGCCGATACCATCGGCGCGAAACTCCTGCGCAACTGGGTTCCGAAGAACTCGCGAATATTCTCCATCACCTGCTGATGTTCGGATTCTGGGCGCTTTACCCGGCAAGCGATTGTAACAGTATCGGTCCACCTCCACAAATCACCGATCACACGCCGCGGCCGTTACTCCTCCGGTCCTCCCGGCGGCTTGACTCTCCGCGGTGGGGGCGCACCGGACCGTGCAGGAATGAGGGCAATGCCGTCATCACCCGCCCAGGGTGCCCTGGACATCTTGAATTCATAGAACGTCAGGGTGTGCTTGAGCATGGCGAGCAGGGGCAGCGACGCGAGCATCCCGAGGATCCCGCCTATCTGAGCTCCGGCCAGCAAAGCGAATATGACCAGCAGGGGGTGGACCCCCACGGAGCTGCCGACGATGTTGGGCGCCAGGATATGGCTTTCCAGTTGTTGAATCACAACATACGCGATCACAACGACCAGAGCAGCCACCGGAGAGTGGAAGAAGGCCGCGATCACAGGCGGTATGGCACCCAAGAACGGGCCTACATAGGGAATGACCTCAGTAACACCCGCCCAGACTCCAAAGAGTAGGGCATACTGGCCACCCTTGGGCCACAAACCCACCATCTCCCAGCTCATGACCCAGATGACAAGCCCACAGGCAAGACCTATCGTAGTCCCGAGCAAGACCTGCCCTCGGACGTACTTGCTGAAAGCGGTCTGAAGGCCATGGACGTATGCCTGCTTCACTTCGGGCTCACCCGGGGCAAGGCGGCAGACGAAGCGATAGATACGCGTGCCATCGATAAGCATGTAGAAGCTCACGATGAACGAGAGGATGAGATTCACTATAGCCTCGACCACACTCCAACCCACGGTCACCAGGGTCCCTATGGATTCGGTGCCGTGAGTCTGAAACCAGCCGACGATATCGCTCGTGTTGAACCGCAGGGTGGCGTCGATACCACGGGAAGCCAGCCAGACTTCGAGGTCGCCCAGGAGATCGTTCAAAGAATCAAGCCATCCCGGGATAGCCGTGAAGAGCCGCTGCAACTGACGTATGAGCGGGGGGCCCAAGAAGACGACGACCACCACGACTACAGCGAGAAATGTGAGATAGACGATAGGAACTGCCAACCATCGAGGAAACTTGACCTTCCTCATTGCCAAGACCAAGGGGTTGAGAAGGAGCGCCACGATGGTCGAGATGAGGAACACCCAGACGGCGTGGCTGGCCGCCTTGCTGAAGTAAAGAGCCAAGAAGATCGCAACGGGGATCAGGATCAGTTGGACCCAACGCGGTATGGTGATGCGCACCTGCATTCTCCTTGTCGCGGTCTACACCTCTCGTGAACCGCCGTCTTTCAAAGATTAGCAGCCTCCGGACCTTCACGCTCGACGAGTGCCCTCCTTCGCGAGAGACGCACAGACCCTCGAGCCAAATGGAAAGCCGCTGCTAACCTGGGCATTCCAGTGCTGAGGTGGTATGGTGAGGGCAATGCAAGAAGACGCATACGCAGGAGAAACCCGGCACCAGCGGGAGCTACAGAGACAGAAGCGCCGAATGGAGACGATGTATCGTCGGCGTCGGATCCGCTTCGCGTTGGCCTTCGCCGTGGGATGCTTGGTGATCGCGGGTGTGGTCGTAGCGTTGACGGCAAGCGGTACTACTGAGCAGGTCGGCGAAGATACCCTCATGGCCACGGGTGCGGGTTCGTCTGTTACGCCGGTTGTCGGTGGTAGAGAAGAAAGACCTGTCTTCGCCAGGGTCGGCGACCGCAACCTGCTGCTGCCCGTCGCTTCCGGGGACGTGACCATCATCGCCTACCGGGCTGTGAGCGACGAACGTGCGGCCACGCTGACTCCCATCGGTGACCAAGCTAACGCCAATGCCTTGGTGCGATTCTTCCGCAGCATCTTCTCCGCGGAGCCTACAGTGCGCTACCACCTGTTAGAAGGCGCTGACGGCGACCC